>CATPCJ010000080.1 GCA_955652915.1 uncultured Bryobacteraceae bacterium | reverse complement strand
GGCATCATGGCTCTCCGCAAACGAACAGTGAAGCACAAACCCGCACCGCAAACCAATCCAGTTCTCGTGGGACAGGCCTCCTGGCCTGTCTTCCCGCCTACGTTCCCAAATACAAGAATCGCGCAATGAACAATACCGTCAGCACGTACACCAGCCAATGCACGCCGCGAAATTCCCCGCGCGCGATCTTGAGCACGGTATAGGCTACAAATCCGAATGCCAACCCATTCGCGATGCTGAAGGTCAGCGGAATCGTGACGATCGTCAAAAACGCGGGGATTGAGATTACCGGATTAGACCACGGAATTTCCGCGGCATGCGACATCATCATCGCCCCCACTACGATGAGAGCCGGGGCAGTGGCTGAGGCGGGAATCGCGCCCACCAGCGGCGCGACGAAGAGCGCGATCAGGAACAGAATTCCAGTGACGACGGCGGTCACGCCGGAGCGTCCGCCCGCAGCCACGCCGGCCGCGCTTTCGATGTAGCTGGTGACGGTGGAAGTGCCGGCCAGCGATCCAACCACGGTGGCCGCCGCATCCGAGTAGAGAATGCGATTCATTCGCGGAATCTGATTGGCCGTGTTGAAAAGTTTGGCTTCCTTGCCAACCGCGACCAGCGTGCCGATATTATCGAAGAGATCCACGAACAGGAATACGAAAACAATCTCGATGAGTCCGTAACTGAGCGCCCCGCGGATATTCAGATGAAATGCCGTGGCCGTGATGTCCGCGAAAGAATAACTTTGCGGCTGCCACCGCACCAATCCGGCGATTCCGCCCACGGCGGTGGTTACCAGAATCCCGATCAGAATCGCGCCACTCAAATTCCACGCCCGCAAGGAAGCGATCAAGAGCAATCCGAAAATCGCGAGCAGCGTGTTTGGATCGCGCAGATTGCCCATGCTCACCAGCGTCTCCTTGTTGGCGGCGATGATGCCGGAATTGTGCAGTCCGATAAGTGCGATGAATAAGCCAATGCCCACCGCCACCGCCGCGTACAGCTCGGTTGGAATTGAGGACACGATCATTTGCCGTACACCGGCGGCGGTCAGAATGAGGAAGGCGATTCCGGAAAGAAACACGGCTCCGAGCGCGGTTTCCCAAGGAATTCCCATCCCTTTCACCACCGTGTAAGTGAAGTAGGCGTTGAGCCCCATCCCCGGGGCGAGAGCGATGGGATAGCGCGCCACGATGCCCATCGTCAGGCTTCCGAATGCGGCGCACGAACAGGTGGCCGCCACCACCGCCGTCAGCGGCATTCCGGTTTCATGAAGGATGGCCGGGTTCACGAAGATGATGTAGGCCATGGTGACAAAGGTGGTGCATCCCGCGAGAACTTCAGTTCGCCAGTTGGTGCGCAGTTCGCGAAATTGGAAGTACTTCTCGAGGCGAGCCTTCACGATCGATTTTCCAATTCTATCCGATCGGCCGTGTGCTACCATGACTCCGCTATGACTCGCCGGGAGTTGATTGCCTCCGCGATCGCCGTCGCCATTGCTCGCGGTGACACCGCCTCCAGGACTTCCCATCTCGCGGCCATCAACGATGAAATCGGGCTTACGCCGCGGGAAACGATTGCATTCGCAAAACAGTACGGTATCCAGTGGCTCGAAATGCGGGCGGCACAGATTCCGAACCAGCCGCAATACTGCGAGATGCTGCCGGAGTCCGCTCTTCGCGATTTGAAAAAGCTATTGTCCGATAACGGCCTCGCCGTGACCGTGCTGGATAGCAGCCTCCTGAAGTGCGCTCTGCCGGGGACGGTGGCGGTGAAGCGCGAAATGTTTTACGTCAATTACTTCGCCAAGCTTGGTCTCACCGACGAAATGCTGTTTCGCGATCGCTTGGACTTGCTGAAGCGGGACATGGACGCGGCTCACGCGCTGGGAACAAGCAACATTCGCGTCTTCGGGTTCTGGCGCGTGCAGGAGCCGGCGCAAGTGTTGTCCAGGATCGCCGACGTTCTTTCGGAAATGAGCGAGATCGCGCACACGGGCGGCTTCCGGCTCCTGCTGGAGAATGAATCCAGCACCTGCGTGGGCACATCGGCCGAGACCGCTGAAATCTTCCGTCGAGTCCGCTCGCCTGGTCTTGGCCTCAATTGGGATCCGCAAAATAGCGCCGCGCTAAAGGACGTTCCGTTCCCGGATGGATACGCGAAGCTGCCGAAAGACCGCATCTTCAACGTCCATGTAAAGGCGGAAGGGCTATTCGGGCCAAAAACTCCGCTGGACTGGGGAAGCATCATGCGCGCGCTGCTGAAGGACGGCTACGCGGGTAAATTCAGCCTGGAAACGCATCGCGGCGACGGCCCGGAAAACATTAAGGTGTCGCACGAGTGCATGGAAAAGATGATCCACCTAATCAACACCTGACACTGTTGTGGGGCGGGCAATCCTGCCCGCAGCCGGCCTTTAGCCGGCAGTCACCAGCTTCATTTTCTCCATCCGCCGCAACTCATCCGACGCCAGGCGTTTCCACTTGCCATGCTGTCTGCGAAGATGGGGTGGCATGGTGTTCACCGCTTCCTCACAGCCTCGCAAGGACTCCCGCGCCTCTTCCAGCCGCTCAACCGCCGCCAGCATTTTGCCCTGCCAGTAGAGCCCCGCGGGATCGTAGGGCCTGCGGCTCACGTACTTGTCCAACGCCTCGCGTGCTTCGGTCAGGTGGCCGGACTGTAAATAGGCCACACCCAATTCCCGCCATACTTCGTGCGAACAGCACTTGTCGTTGAGCGCCGCGGCTTTCCTCAGCCACGTGATAGCTTCGGCGGGCCGGCCCTCCTCGATCGCAATCCGGCCGAGCTGGAAGGCAGGATCCGCTTCCGCCGCGTCGATCTCGATCGCCCGCGTGAAGCGCTTTTTCGCTTCGTCAAATTGACGCCGTTCTTGATAAATCAGTCCTAATTGATAATGTGCGTCGCTGTCCCTGGGATTGATTGTGGCCAGGTCCAATTGCCGCCGCAAGTGCTGTCGCGAGCGGGATCCGTTGCCAAGAGAGAGAGCGCCGTTTCCGAGGAAAACCCACGCATAATAGATAAGGCAGGGTGACGCGAAATAGTACATCCCTCCACCGAGCACCCCGGCCGCGGCCTCGCCGCCCAGCAAGGCGCCGCAGCCAAGTCCGGTCGCGAGCGTTGCCACTCCGAACGAGGTTCCCCACAGAGTGCGCACACAACACGTCCCGAGAAACAAGAAATAAAGATGAGCCAAACCCGCCAGGAACAGGATCGGCAGCGCCTCAACACGCGTAAAAGTCAGCACTGTGCTCACGATCGCCACCGGGATGTACGCAGCCGCCGACAGCAGCAGGCAGTTCAGCAGTGGAAGATAGTCCTTCCGAAGCATGACGGCAAAGCTCTCGTGCGATCGATTTAGAGTTATGACCAGCACCACCGCCGGCACAAAAGCGAGCGCCAGCGCACCCAAAAATTTCACCGTCGCCGTCAGATTAAGCGTAAGCGCCAGGATCGCCAGACCGCTGGACGGCACCTGAGTCACCGGTGCTTCGTCTTGCTCCGCTGTCTCCACATGGCTCGGCTGGATGTATTGCCGTTTAGCCCCCGCCGTCCCGAACTGCATTCCGGCGAGCGCCACGACCGCGGTGAAAATCGCGAACCAAATCCGCCCTTCATCAATGATGCGGCTGGCCGCGCGAATCGGCTGCCGGTACAGTGCCAAGAGAAGTTGGATTTGATCTCGCATGGAGTCTCATCAGTCCATCGGCCAGGGATTGAGTAAAGTTTAACAAAAAGCGGACGCTAAGTATGGCGTCCCTGGCTTGTTCCAATCGGATCGGCCTTTAGCCTTTGCATCCGCTTTCGCCTGCCACGCCGAGGTGCGCATCGGCCGGCTCTGCCCTTTTTTCGAACTGCCGAGGTGCTAGAATTATTCCAGCTTCGCCTTAGGGTGGCGGCCCTGCTCGGCACGCACAGCACGCCCAGTACGAATCGAAAAAAGAAAGGCATTTAATGCCCACCCGACCGTTGCTCCCATCGCTATTTATTGCCGGATTTATCGCCTCGGCTCCTCTGTCATGGGCACAAACCGGCAACAATCAGGTCGAAGTTCAACAAAACCTGAACCACGATACATCGCCACCCGCCCGCGATATCATCGCTCCCCCGAGTGACTTCCAGGCACAACATCAAAAACCCATAGGAAGGGCTAACCAACAGTTCGCCTCGAACCAGGGCGATCCGGTTATCCAATCGTCCACGCTGCCTCGCGTTGCTCCCACCGCCGGACTCAATTTCGATGGCGTTGGAGTCGGCTTCACCGGACCGAACGGAACGTTCACGCCCAACTCGGCGCCTCCCGATCCGAACGGCGTGGTTGGCGCCACGCAGTACGTGCAATGGGTGAACACGTCCTTCGCCGTCTTTGACAAGGCCACGGGCGCCGTGCTGATGGGTCCCACCGCCGGAAACGCGTTGTGGCGGGGGTTCGGCGGAGGTTGCGAAACCAACAACGACGGCGACCCGATCGTGCAGTATGACAAGGCTGCCGGCCGCTGGGTGTTTACCCAGTTCTCCGTGACCACCACGCCTTTTCTCCAATGCGTTGCCGTGTCCACTACCTCCGATGCCACGGGCACTTACAATCGTTATTCGTTTTCCTTTGGCAACGTGCAATTCCCGGATTATCCGAAGATCAGCGTTTGGCCGGATGCGTACTACATTACCTTCAACATCTTCAACAATGGGACCACGTTCGCCGGCGCAAAAGCGTGCGCTTACGACCGGGCCAAGATGCTGGCCGGCGCGGCAGCCACGCAGGTGTGCTTTCAGCAAAGCACCGCGGTGGACAGCCTTTTGCCTGCCGATCTGGATGGCTCAACGCCGCCTCCCGCGGGTTCCCCGAATCTTCTGCTGAATTTCGGCACGAATAGTCTTAACCTTTTCAAGTTCCACGTCGACTTCAACACTCCCGCGAATTCCACCTTCACCGGACCGGCTGCCATCGCGGTGGCGCCTTTCTCCGCGGCTTGCGGGGGCGCCACGTGCATCCCTCAGCCTGGCACTACGCAGCAGCTCGATTCCCTCGCCGACCGCCTCATGTATCGCCTCGCATATCGCAATTTCGGCGACCATGAAGTGCTGGTCGCGAACCACTCGGTCACCGCCGGCAGCAGCGTCGGTGTGCGCTGGTACGAGATTCGCAACCCCAGCGGCACGCCCACGATATTCCAGCAAGGCACCTACGCGCCGGATTCGACCTTCCGCTGGATGGGCAGCATCGGCATGGATCGCGCCGGCGATATCGCGGTGGGATACAGCGCGTCCAGCAGTTCGGTCTCCCCCTCCGTCCGTCTCACTGGCCGCACTCCGAACGATCCGCTGGGCACCCTCCAGGCCGAAGCCATCATTCAGGCCGGTGGCGGCTCCCAAACCGGCCGACTCAACCGCTGGGGCGACTATAGCGCCATCACCATCGATCCCGTTGACGATTGCACTTTCTGGTACACCAACGAGTATTTGAAGGCCAGTGGAAGCTTCAATTGGAGCACCCGCATCGCGAGTTTCAAGTTCCCCTCTTGTGGCGCAGGCCCGGATTTCTCGTTGTCCGCGTCACCCGCTTCCCAAACCGTCGTCCAGGGCGCTGGAACCAGCTATACGGTTACAGTAACTCCTTCAGGTGGATTCACCGGGACCGTGACTTTCAGCGCCGGCGGACTCCCGGCCGGCGCGAGCGCTACGTTCAATCCGGCGTCGGTCACCACCTCCGGAAACACCACGATGAGCGTCACCACTTCCAGCACGACGCCGGCAGGAACCTTTACGTTGACCGTCACCGGCACAAGCGGCACGCTCAGCCACACCACGACTGTCACGCTCGTCGTCAATCCGCCTCCAAAGCCCGACTTCACGATTTCCGCCACGCCTGCCTCGCAGACCGTCGTTCGGGGTGCGAGTACAACCTACACCGCTACCGTGACGCCTACAAGCGGCTTCACCGGGACCGTGACCTTCAGCGCCACTGGATTGCCCGCGGGAGCGGCGGCGAGCTTCAGTCCCACTTCCGTTAACGGATCGGGCAGCAGCACCATGACCGTCACCACGGCCGGCACGACGCCGACGGGAACCGTCACGCTCACCATCACTGGCAGCAGCGGAACGCTCACGCACTCGACCAAAGTCAGTCTCGTTGTCCGTCGCCACTGAGCTTCCGGTGGTAACAAAGGACTACCGGAAGCTTCCGTCTCGGTTCTGTCTAAAGGATGCCCGCCGTGCAGATTTGTGGGGCGGGCAATCCTGCCCGCAGCGTGACCATGAGTATCAGCGGTCTTCCCACGGGGGCTTCTGGCACCTTCAGTCCCAATCCGGCGGGCCGCTAACTATACTAATTCGTCCGCGCTCTCACGCATACAACCACGGCTACTCTGGTCGGGACCGCTCCAGCCGCAGGCGATTTCTCGCTATCCGTGACCCCGGCGTCGCGAACCATCGCTGCGAGCGCGTCCACTACCTACACCATCAACATCACGCGGACCGGCGGCTTTACGGGAAGTGTGACTCTAAGCGTCACCGGTCTGCCTGCCGGTGCCACTGGTTCGTTCAATCCCAATCCGGCCACCGCCGCCACGTCGACTCTAACCGTTACGACGTCGGGAAGTACGCCGGCCGGCACATTCCCGCTTACGATCAAGGGCGTCAGCGGCAGCCTGACTCATACCGCTTCGGCCACGCTGGTCGTGACCGGTTGCGACGGTAACTGCCAAAACTGAGCCATCAATACTGAGCTTCCGGTGGTGGCAAAGCACCACCGGAAGCTTCCGTCTAGCTTCTATCTAAAGGATGCCCGCCGTTGCAGATTTGCGGGGAGGGCAATCCTGCCCGCAGCCGGTCAGACTCGCGGAGAGCGCGTCTGCGGCCTGGATGAACGGCAACCGCCCGCGCTATTACAACGCCGCCGGCAGCGACAAAGACGCCTTGCTCAACGCAGCCTGCAGCAATTCCTCCACCTGAGAATCGCGCAGCCCCCGCGAGATGGAAAGCTCGGTCATCAGCATGTGCCTCGCCCGCGACAGCATCTTTTTCTCGCGGAACGAAAGCGGCTTCTCCGTCTGGAGCATCAACAAGGTCTTCAAGACTTCGGCGATCTCCAGCAAGCTGCCGTTGCGCATCTTGTCCGTGTTTTCCTTGAACCGGTCTTTCCAGTCGCCCTTGCACTTGCAGGTTCCCGCCGCCAGGAAACCAAGTACCCGCAGGACCTCGCCATTCCGGGTCACCTTTCGCAAACCGATCTCCTCGACATGCGAAAAGGGGACCATTACCGTCATGCTGTTAAAGGTTAGCCGCAAAAGGTAAAATCGCTCAGGCTGCGTCCCGATCGATCCGAACGACCTGGTGCTGATGTTCTCCACCGTCCCAATCCCGTGATTGGGGTAAACGACTTTCTCACCGATCTGGAACAGGATCATACGTGGACCGAGAAAAACTGCCGGCGGCTCCCTGCCCTATGGAAATCCGGAAACAAGATGTTAAGCCGAAGTGCCGATCTTGTCAATAGAATTTAACACTAGTACTGTACCGGACAGATTCCATTTTTCCGTAACCATACACTTTCCGGTAGTGGCTGATCCCGAAAACGAGATTTTAGATGGAAAGCCGTTTGTTTTCTTGCAAGAAATGCTGTATTCTCATTGATAAGCACAGGGGTTGCCGGGTGGCATTCGAAATGCTGCTGGGGAAGGGCGTAAGAGCCAAATCCAGTGGTCCGCTCTGGCGCCTTTGATGCAGGCTCGGGTGGAGTTGGGCGTGTGAGGGATATCAAGACTCAGTTCGTCAGCGCGCTGCTGTTTATCCTGACAGTTGGCGCGGTGTGCTGCGCCACCATCAACTTCCGCCAGCAAAGCATGTACCGGCTTCCCGACGACGGCGTGATCTGGGTGGACCGGACGGCCAACGGCGACGATACCGTGGTGGCTCTGCACGTTACGCCTGGCAGTGGAGCCGATAACGCGGGCGTGCGAGCCGGCGATGTTTTGCTCCAAATTGCCGGAAGCCCCATTCACAAGACCGTCGATGTTCCCAAAGCCCTGCAGCACATCATCGTCTGGACCAAGCCGGATTACGTGCTGCGCCGTGGCTCCGTTCCGCTGACAACTTCGGTCATCATCGGCGAGGTGGTTATCGATCGGGCGATTTATTACCAATATGCGGTGGGCTTGACCTACCTGCTGATCGGGTTATTTGTCTACTATCGCCGGGTCAGCGCTCCACGATCCGTGCATTTTTATGTGCTGTGCCTGGCTTCGTTTGTATTTTTCTGTTTCCATTTCACCGGCAAGCTGAACGCCTTCGATCAGGTAATATATTTCGGCAATGTTGCGGCCGGTATTCTTGCGCCCACCGTCTTCCTGCACTTCTGCCTGGTTTTCCCGGAACATACCAAGTGGTTCCAACGCCCGGGAAGCTTGGCGATGCTCTACATCCCGGGTTTGTTTTTGCTATCCGTGTACATGCTGGTGGCCAAGGGGATGTTGCGCGTAGCGGCCTCGCCCATCGAAGTCAACTGGTTCCTGGACCGGGTTTGGCTGCTGTACCTGAGCGTGGCTTATCTTGGCGGCGCCATCGCGCTGTGGGTGAAGACGCCGCAGGTGGAAGACCCGCTGGTTCGCCGGCAGTTGAAATACCTGCGGAACGGTGCACTGGTTGGCGTGGTGCCGTTCACGCTGGTCTACGCCGTTCCCTACCTGTTCGGATCCCTGCCGGGGCATTACCAGAAGATGGCGGTGCTGTCGCTGATACTGGTTCCGCTCACCTGGGCGTACGCCATTCTGCGCTATCGCCTGATGGATGTCGACATCATCTTCCAGCAAGGTTACGTGTACACGCTGGCCACGCTGGTGGTTCTGGGCATTTTTTACGGATTGATCTTCTCCTTTACCCGGCCCGAGGACCTCAGTCCGGCCGCGATCGTGGGTTTGATCGTATTCGCGACGTTCATCTTTCAACCCATTCGCGATTGGTTACAGGAACAACTCGACCGGTATTTCTTCTACAAGGACCGTTACGACTATCGCCGGACGTTGATCGAGTTCGCGCGCGAATTGGGATCGGAAACGAACCTGGACGAGATGCTGCGCTCGGTGGCGGACCGGCTGGTGCATACGCTGTCCATCCAGCATGTAGCGTTCTTCCTGTCGGACGACCAGGAGGACCGGTTCTCTCTGCACATGACCATGGGAACCCGCCGCGAGCGTAGCGGACGGCCGCCTCAGGAGCTGGATTTGAGCTTCCTGGGATCGCACCCCGCCAAGCCCTATCTGTTCTTTGAACGCACGCGGCATCTGCTGGACGTTGTCTCGCACGAATGGCCGGCGTCGGTTCGGAACACCATCGCCGAGCTCGATCTCACTTATTATTTCCCTTGCACCGTTCGCGGCCGCACCATCGCCTATCTCGCCATCAGCCGGACCGACAAGGGAGATTTCCTTTCCAGCGACGACGTCGAATTGCTGATCACGCTGGCCGGATACGTAAGCATCGCGGTGGAGAACGCCCGGCTCTACCGGTCCTTGCAGCGCAAGGTGGAAGAGTACGAGCGGCTGAAGGAATTCAGCGAAAACATCGTCGAGTCCATCAACGTCGGAATTCTAGCGGCCGACTTGGACGATCGTGTGGAAAGCTGGAACACGCAGATTGAGCGGCTCACCGGCATCGCGCGCGTAGAGGCGCTGGGGCGGCGTCTGGGTGAGCTTTTCCCTCGGGATCTTTGCGAAAAGTTCGAACAGATACGCGGCGATACCGGTGTTCGCAACATCTACAAGTTTGTCCTTAAGCCGGGCGCCAACGGGCACGGTTCGGAGCAGCCGGCGACGCACACGCTGAACGTGGCCATTGCGCCGCTGGTCTCGAAAGAATTGCAGCAGATCGGGCGGCTGATCATCTTCGACGACATCACGGATCGCGACGAACTGGAGCGGCGCCTGGTACAAGCGGACAAGTTGAGTTCCATCGGGCTGCTGGCCGCTGGAGTCGCGCACGAAGTGAATACGCCGCTGGCCGTGATCTCCACCTACGCGCAGATGCTGGCCAAGCAGATCTCCGGCGACGATCAGAAATCGAAGCTTCTGGATAAAATCGCGAAGCAGACTTTCCGCGCGAGCGAAATCGTGAATTCGCTGCTCAGCTTTTCCAGAACATCGCCAACCGAATTCGTCGAAGTAGACGTCAACCGGGTGATTCAAGAGACGCTCAACCTGGTGGAGCATCAGCTTGAGAAATCCAACATCAAGGTCGAGCTGGACCTTGCACCAGCCCTCGGAGGGGTGAAGGGGAACTCGGGCAAACTGCAGCAGGTGTTCTTGAATCTTTTCCTGAACGCGCGCGATGCCATGGAATCCGGAGGCACGCTGTCCGTTCGAACCCGGTGTGAAGAGGGTTTCGCCCACATCGATGTCGTGGATAGCGGCCAGGGCATTCCGCCCGAGCACATGGCCCGGATCTACGATCCCTTTTTCACTACAAAAGGCGCGAAAAAGGGAACAGGATTGGGCCTCTCGGTTACCTATGGCATCGTGCGCGAGCATGGTGGGACCATCGAAGTCGATAGCCGTCCAGGCGCGGGCGCGCGCTTCCACGTAGAACTTCCTCTGGCGAGAAAGCTCGTGCATGCCTGAGCAATATCCCCCGGATGAACCAGGCTCCGAGATTCCCAAAGCGCGCATCTTAGTAATCGACGACGAGACGGAAATCCGCGAGAGCCTGGAAGCGCTGCTGAGCCTGGAGGGCTACTCGGTGGAACTTGCCCAGAACGCCACCGACGGTTTGAAGCGCCTGGAAAACGCCGGCTTCGATCTGGTCCTGCTGGATCTGATGATGCCGGACCGGTCCGGCATGGAGGTTCTAAAAGAAGTTCGCGAGCGCGATACCGAAACGCCGATTTTCATGATCACCGCGTACGGGTCGGTGGAAGTCGCGGTGGACGCATTGAAGAGCGGGGCGAACGATTATTTCTCGAAGCCGTGGGACAACGAAAAGCTGCTGATCGAAATCGATCGCATGATCGCCAGCACCCGCCTGGAGCGCGAGAACACCCAGCTTAAGCGCGCGCTAAAAGAACGCTACAGTTTCCCGAACATCATCGGAAAAAGCGAGCGCATGCTGCGCATACTCGACCTGGTGACTCAGGTGGCGCCCAGCCGCGCCACCATTCTGATCACTGGGGAAACCGGAACCGGCAAGGAATTGATCGCCAAGGCGGTGCATGCGAATTCGGCGCGCGCGGACCAATTATTTGTGCCCGTGAACAGCGGCTCGGTGCCGACGGATCTGTTGGAATCGGCGCTTTTCGGACACGTGAAAGGCGCATTCACCGGCGCCGTGGCGGCGCGCAAAGGCTACTTCGAGACCGCCAACCGCGGCACGATTTTCTTCGACGAGATCGGCACCATCAGCCAGGAGACGCAAGCCAAACTATTGCGTGTAATTCAAGAGCGCGAGTTTATGCCGGTGGGCTCCACCGACACCGTCAAGGTGGACGTGCGCATCATTGCCGCCACCAACGCCGAGCTGAAGCGGCTGGTGGAGGAAGGCAAGTTCCGGGAAGATCTTTATTACCGGCTCAACGTAATCAACCTGGTGCTTTCGCCGCTGCGGGAGCGCAAGGAAGATATCCCGCTGCTGATCGAACACTTCTTCACCAAGTACTGCCGCGAGAACGAAAAGTTCCTGGACGCCGACGGAAAAAGCCAATTGCGCTTTGAGCCGGACGCCATGCAATTGCTGATGGATTACAACTGGCCGGGCAATGTCCGCGAACTGGAAAATGCGGTGGAGCGCGCCGTAGTCCTGGCCTCGCAGACGACGGTGGCGGTGGATGTGCTGCCGGATTCGATCCTGCAGGCCGGCGGAGTCCGAATCCGGCGGGACGAAAGCGGTACGCTCCCCGCCGACGCATCCCTGTTTGAAATCGTAGCCGACTACGAGCGCCGCAAAATTATCGAGACCCTGGAAACGGTGAACTGGAGCCAGACGGACGCGGCCGAAAAGCTGAGCATTCCGCTGTCGACGCTGAATCAGAAAATCAAAAGATTGAATATCGATGTGCGGCGCAAGGGCGGAGCCGCCGGACCGTAGCGCGGCCTCTTAGGCTGCCGCATCGAGACTCGTCTCGATGCTCCGTGTAGAAAAGAGCCTCGAGACGAGTCTCGAGGCCGCAGACACGAGTGTCCGCGCCACGCAATCCTGCTGGCTACAACAGTTGTTCGGCGTGATCGGTAACGTTTGCTGTGCCGCTCAGTAATGCTTTAGAGAGAATCGCATTCAATGCAAACCTTGTTCGCCGACCTGCGCTACGGATTCCGTCTGCTGCTCAAGAGTCCGGGATTTACCACCATAGCGGTTCTTGCGTTGGCGCTGGGCATCGGCGCGAATACCGCGATCTTTAGCTTGGTGGACCGCGTCTTGATCCGCCCTCTCCCCTACGCCGACGCCGATCGTTTGGTCATGGTTTGGGAAGATGCGTCCTTTGTCAGTTTTCCGCGAAACACGCCGGCCCCGGCAAACTTCGTGGATTGGAGAAGTCAGAACCAGGTATTCACGGACATGGCCGCCTCACGAGGACGAAGCGCCAGTTTAACCGGCGACGGCAATCCGGAAATGATTCGAGGGTTGGGCGTCACCGCCAATCTCTTCGATGTTCTCGGAGTCAGGCCGCTGCTTGGCAGGAGATTCACCGAGCAAGAGGATCGCTCCGGTGAAACGGTGGTTCTGATTAGTTACGGCCTGTGGCAATCGCGCTACGGAGGCGATCCGGGCATCGTTGGCCGAGGCATCCTCATGGATGGACTCAAGACCACTGTGCTCGGCGTGATGCGTCCCGACTTTAACTATCCCGGACGCATGATGCAGTATTGGGAGCCGGCGCACTTCTCGGCTCGCGATTTGAACAATCGCGGATCGCACTTCCTGAACGTGGTCGCCAGGCTCAAGCCCGGGATAACCGTCGCCAGAGCGCAGTCCGACATGAGCGTCATTGCGAAGAGGCTGGCCCAGCAGTATCCGAATACCAATAAGCATGTGGGTGTCACCCTTGTTCCGCTGAAGGAGCAAGTGGTTGGCAACACCGGTACGGCGCTGATTGTTCTGCTGGCGGCAGCCGCTTGTGTGCTGCTCATCGCGTGCTCCAACGTTGCGAACTTGCTGCTCGCGAAGGCAGCGGGCCGTCAACGCGAAATGGCAATCCGGACCGCGCTCGGAGCGGCGCGCGCGCGACTGGTGCGCCAGATGGTTACAGAAAGCGTCCTGCTGTCGCTGGCGGGCGGCGCGCTCGGGCTCCTTTTCGCACGGGTCAGTATGACCGCGCTGGTTTCACTGGTTCCACTCGGCTTGTCCAAATCCGCCGGCATGGATGGGCGGCTATTGCTATTCACCCTGGGTGTCTCGATGGCTACTGGCTTGCTCTTCGGCCTTGTGCCGGCGTTTCAAATTACAGGGACCGAGGCCGGAACAAAACTGAAGGAGGGCGGCCGTGGCGGCGTTAGTGGTACAGGCCGTTCCTTGCGCGATGCGCTGGTGGTTGCGGAAGTAGCGTTGGCCCTGATCCTTTTGGTATCCGCGGGGCTCCTGCTGCGGACGCTGCGAAATCTGCACGCTATCGACGCAGGATTCAATGCGGAAAACATTCTTACCATGACGACGCGCTTGTCCAGCACCAAGTACGCCGACTCATCGAAGCGCATGAACTATTTCGACTCAGTGCTGGCAGGCGTCCGCGCTCTCCCGGGTGTTGAACGCGCTGGCTTCACTTCCAATCTTCCGTTCACCGTGCGCGGAAACACCAGCGGGTTCAACATCGAGGGCCGGCCGTTTGGAGTGGGAGAACCATCCGATGCGCTCTACCGGGAAGTGACGACGGATTATCTGGAAACGATGCGCGTGCGTCTGTTGGAAGGGCGCTTCCTTGGAAAGGAGGACCGTGCGAACTCACTTCCAGTGGTGATTATCAACGAGACATTCAAGAAGCGGTACTGGCCCAACGAAAGTCCATTGGGCAAACGCATCCAAATACCCGACGATGGCGCGCCGTGGAGTACCATCGTGGGCGTCGTCAAAGACGTTCGTGAGCGCGGCTTGGAAGTGGAGCTGAAGCCCGGCGTTTATCTTCCCATCCGGCAGGTTCCTTTTGGCTGGAACATTCCCTCGCAACTCGCGATTCGAACTTCCATGAGTCCTCTGGCAGTGGCGCAAGCGGCGCGCGAAGCGATTTGGTCCGTGGATCGCGATCAGCCCATTTCCGATGTCCGCACCATGGAGGACATCGTGGATCTCGAAGTGGCGGACCACAAACAACAGACCACGTTGTTGGGAGCGTTCGCGGCTCTTGCGCTAGTGCTGGCGTCGCTGGGAATTTACGGTGTATTGTCCTACGCGGTCACGCAGCGAACTCGCGAGATCGGACTGCGCATGGCGCTCGGCGCGGACTCGGGCGATGTGACGCGGATGGTGGTGGGACACGGTCTGGCGCTCACAGGTTTAGGGATCGCAATCGGCTTGGCGTCGGCGTTTGCTCTAACACGTACGATGACCAAACTGCTGGTGGGCGTGGCGGCGAGCGATCCCGCGGTCTACTCAGGCGTCGCCGCGCTGCTGGCCCTCATCGCTTTGGTGGCCTGCTACATTCCGGCGGCCCGCGCCGCGCGAGTCGACCCGATGGTCGCCCTCCGGGACGAGTGACTTTTGTCTACCATAACAGTGTGAAACCTCTGCTCTTCACCGTTTTCGGCGCAAGCCTGTTGTTCGCGCAGAAAGATGCGCCGCTGTTCGCGCTGCCCTACAGCCCCAGTCTGGATACCACGTCGATGGACCGGTCCGTGGCTCCTTGCACGGATTTCTTTCGCTATTCCTGCGGCGGATGGATCAAGAAGAATCCAATTCCCGGCGACCAGTCGCGCTGGGATGTTTACTCCAAACTCGAGGACGACAATCTGCATTTCCTGTGGGGCATTTTGGAGCAGGCTTCCAAACCAACGTCGAATCGCAGCCCCGTGGAAGCTGAGATCGGCGACTTCTTTCATGCCTGCATGGACGAAGTGGCGGTGGAGAAATTGGGCGCCGCGCCGCTGCGGCAGGGCTTGGATGAGATTGCGGCGCTCAAATCCGTAGGCGATCTTCCGGCGTTCTTGGCGCGCAGGCATGCCACGCTTTCGAACGGAAGCATGCTGTTCGGCTTCAGCTCCAATCAGGACTTTTCGGACTCCACCCGTGTGATCGCCTTCGCGAATGCCGGCGGACTGGGGTTACCCGATCGCGACTATTACGTGAAGACGGACGCGAAATCGCAAGAGATCCGGCGGAAGTATTTGGAGCATGTGGCCAGGATGCTGGTCCTGCTGGGCGAAACGCCCGCCAGCGCAAAGGCGCACGCGGCGACCGTGATGGCCATCGAAACAGCGCTCGCCAAGGCTTCGCTGACACGGGTGGAAAAGCGCGATCCATACAAATTGTTTCATAAGCTGACTACCGCGCAATTGCAGGCGCTGACGCCGTCGTTCCGCTGGGAGCCGTATTTGGCGGCCGCACAAACGCCGGACACCTCGGTGATAAATGTCACTGAACCGGCTTTCTTCAAAGAACTTCAACTGCAGCTTAAGTCCAGGACATTGGCCGATTGGAAAACGTATCTGCGATGGCATCTGGTGGACAATGCGGCGCCCTATCTTTCGGCCACGTTCGTTCAAGCCGACTTCGACTTCTTCCGCAAATATCTGCGCGGAGTGAAAGAAATGCAGCCTCGCTGGAAACGTTGCGTGCAACTGGTGGACGCCGATTTGGGGGAAGCGTTGGGCCAGGTATTTGTACAGAAGACCTTCGGACCCGATACCAAGCAGCGCGCGGTGGCGATGACCAAGGAGATTGAAGCCACCATGGAGAGCGAAATCAAGGAACTTCCGTGGATGGGCGTGGAGACCAAGAAGCGGGCGCTCGAAAAGCTTCACGGAATGCTGAACAAGATCGGCTATCCGGAAAAATGGCGCGACTATAGTTCGGTGAAGATTTCAGGGGAAGATTTCTTCGGCAACGTGCGGCATGCCTCGGCCTTCGAGTTCCGGCGGCAGCTTGCGAAAATCGGAAAACCTGTCGATCACACTGAATGGCAAATGACTCCGCCAACGATCAACGCTTACTATGACGCGCAGATGAACGACATCAATTTTCCAGCGGGCGTATTGCAGCCGCCGCTCTTCGATCCGAAATTGGATGACGCCCCGAATTACGGAAACACCGGCGCGACCATCGGGCACGAGCTGACGCACGGGTTCGACGACGAGGGCCGCCAGTTCGACGCGAAGGGCGATCTAAAAGATTGGTGGACGAAGGGAGACGCGACGGAATTCGAGAAACGAGCCAAGTGTGTTTCCGATCAGTATTCGCAATACACGGTGGTGGACGACATCAAGATCAACGGCAAGCTGACGCTTGGTGAGGACGTCGCGGACCTGGGTGGAACGTTTCTGGCGTATGTCGCCTGGAAAAATGCGGCCAAGGGTCAGGATCTGAAATCCGTCGAGGGATTCACGCCGGACCAGCGTTTCTTCATCGGCATGGCGCAGTGGGCTTGCGGCGACGAGCGTCCGGAAAGCAAGCGCGCCAACGCGATCACGAATCCACATTCACCGCTTGAATATAGAATCAACGGCGTCGTTTCCAATATGCCGGAGTTCGGCAAGGCGTTCTCGTGCAGGATTGGCGACGCGATGGTTCGCGAGACGCCGTGCAAGGTTTGGTAGGGCGGCTCTGCTCCGTCCGGGATTGCCATCTGCCGCTGGTACGCGAGAAGCGGCGGCTGGTTTGTCCGCGCGGGCATTCGTTCGACGTTGCGCGTAGCGGATACATCAACCTGCTCCAGCCTCAGGACCGGCGATCGAAGCAGCCGGGTGACACGGCTGCCGCTGTAGCCGGGCGGCGGCGATTGCACGATCTGGGCGTGACCGCGCCACTGCTGAGCGGAATCGCGGATATGCTGGCTGCATCGAAGAGCGACGCCGTTCTGGATGCCGGATGCGGTGACGGTTTCTATCTCGGGAGCCTTGCCCGCCAGGCCGGATTCGATGCGCACGGAGTCGACATAT
Source organism: uncultured Bryobacteraceae bacterium (assembly GCA_955652915.1). Lineage (GTDB taxonomy): Bacteria > Acidobacteriota > Terriglobia > Bryobacterales > Bryobacteraceae > Palsa-89. The sequence continues at coordinate 8,512 of CATPCJ010000080.1, read as the reverse complement.
CGATTCCGGCCGTGGATGCCGCCGCGCGGCGCTATCCCGATTGTGAGTGGATCGTAGCCAACGCCGACCGCTTCGTGCCGTACGCCGCCGGCTCGTTCTCGATCGTCCTTTCGATTACAGGAAGGATGAATGCGGATGAATTTCGCCGTGTGCTGCGCGACGGCGGACACTTGCTGGTGGCTATCGCGGCGCCTGACGATCTGATAGAACTGCGCGGCACGGGCCGCGATCGCGTGGCCCGAACCATCGAGACATTCGCCCGCGATTTCACGCTGACCGATCGACGTCGCGTCACAACCGCGGCCGATCTCGAGGCCTCCGCTGTGCACGATATCCTGCATTCGATTTATCGGCCGATGCAATCGAAGCCGGCCGAAGCGATGCGAGTGACCTTCAGCCTGGATTTGTTGTTGTTTCAGAAAACAATGAGGTGACAGGCACCTCAATCACCGATCTCCAGTGGCCGAACCATGTGATTTGGGGCGGTGATTGAGGTGCCTGTCACCTCATTGTTTTAGAATTGAGCTGATATGAAATTCGGCCTCTGTCTGTTTCTCGCGGCGTGGGTATACTTCGGTTCCGACCACAAGTTGCACTACCGCGCCGATGCTCAGGGGAATCGAATACTGGATTTCTCGAGCGCCGGTTACAAAGCTGGTGGCGTCCGCTTGCCGGTTGTTGCAGTGGTGAAGAAACTGAGCCCCATCCCCGGCGACAACACGGCTCAAATCCAAGCAGCGGTTGATTCTGTGTCGACAGGAGGCGCCGTGCTTTTGCAGTCCGGCGAATATGAAGTGGCGGGAACGATCCACATCGACACCAGCGGCGTGGTTTTGCGCGGCAGCGGCTCCGGAGATGACGGGACCATCATCAAGCTCACCGGGGCGCCGCACCGGTTCCTGGAAATTCGTGGCTCCGGCTCCTGGCAGGTGGACAATAATTCCACTCCGATCACCGACCCCTATATCCCCTCCGGGTCGGATTCGTTTCATGTACAGGACTCCTCCAGTTTCCATGCAGGCGACCTGGTTCTGGTCCAGCGTCCCGTGACGGAGCCGTGGATACACTTCATGGGCATGGACACTTTGGTCCGCAACGACAAGCCGCAAACCTGGATCAAGGCCGGCAGCTTGATTCGTACCGATCGCGCCATCAAGGCCGTTGCGGGCAGCCGCATCACGCTGGATGTTCCTCTTACGGATTCGTTCGACTCGAAATTCCTGACGCCGCCTGGCCCGACACTCGCGCACTATACTTTCCCCGGCCGGATCTCTCAAGTGGGTGTGGAGAGTTTACGGCTGGTGGCGCCCGCTGCGGACGTTCCGATCAGCGGTGCGCAATATACGCTGCTGTTGATGGACGCGGTGATCGACGGATGGGCGAAGGATATTGACGTCCGAGAAACACAAAACGGTATTGTGATTGGCGCCCACGCTAAACGGATTACGTTGGACGCCATTAGTATCGTGCATTCAATTCCTCACAGCGGAGCCGCAGCGCCGGCAGACTTCTCGTTATCCGGAACCCAGATTTTCCTGAATCGATGTTCAGTATCGGGTGAAGGCACGTGGCCCGTGGTCACTCAGGCCATGGTGACAGGCCCGATCGTTGTCCTTAACTTCAAAGCCGATCACGCCGGCGTGTCGCCGCACCAGCGCTGGGCGACCGGTCTATTGGTGGATGGCGCAAAGCTGGAAAACACCACCGCGCGTAAACAGGGCATCGCATTTTCGAATCGCAATACGGCCGGGTCGGGACATGGCTGGGATATCGGTTGGGCCGTCGCGTGGAACGTCAGCTCGCCTTATCTGCTGGTTCAACAACCACCCGGCGCGATGAACTGGTGCATTGGCTGCATTGGCGAGGCCGTGAATTCTTCCAACCTTCCATCGGGTATTTTCGATTCCCCAGGGATGCCGGTTACGCCATCGAGTCTGTACCTGGAACAACTGCGCGAGCGCTTGGGTGATGCCGCGCTGGTGAACATCGGCTACGAGGCCGAAGACGGAAAGAACAAGCGCGTACGGTAGAACATCTTGACACGCGCTTATCATTCAAAGTAACCTCGACCAGACTCAACTCAGGAAAAAAATGGGAATACGAATGCGATTTTTCAGTGCGGTCCTGGCGGTGACGTTATTAGCCGGCTCCGTGCGTGCTCAATCCGCCGAACCAAAGACCGCCGGGCAAACCTACAAAAACATCATCCAACTCAAGGGGACGCCCGCCGGCCAGTTGGTTTCTTCGATGCAGTTCATCGCGTCGTCGCTGGGGGTGGAGTGCGCGTTCTGTCACTTGCAGGGCAAGCCGGAGCTGGATGACAAAGCGCCCAAGAAAACCGCCCGGGAAATGATGGCCATGCAGTCCGCGATCAACGAGAATAGCTTCGCGGGCAATCGGCAAGTGACTTGTTACTCCTGCCACCACGGCTCTTCGCACCCGGCGAATATGCTGCCGGTCCTGACATCCGACGCGCCTGCGCAATCCGAGGCGAGGCCCCCACTGGCAGCCAGTGTGGCTCCGGCGGCGGCGGACATCCTGGAAAATATGCCGGTGCTCTGGGCGGAGCCGGCGCCATGAAGAGGATTACCAGCCGCGTAATGAAGGGCACGATATTGGCGGGCGGGACCGACTCGCCCATCGACGTGATCAACAAGGCGACCAACAAGCGCATCGCAATTACGCACAATCCGAACGGCGAAAGCTTCACTGCGTTTGATGGAACTTCCGGCTGGATGGGCAACACGGGCCGGCCGGCACGGGAGATGCCCGCCGAGGTTTATCTCGGATTGCGGCTGGAGGAGATATTTCAACAGCTCCGGCCCGGCCGTCCCGAAACGATCGCCGGCAGGGACTGCGTGCAGCTTATCGGCACGCGTCCCAACCGTCCTCCGGTCCGCTTTGACTTCGACGGCAAGTCGGGATTACTGCAGCGCGTAGTGCGGTACGGCGAAACGCCGCTCGGACGAAATCCAACGCAGATCGCTTACGCCGCTTATCGCGAAGTCGACGGCGTGAAAATCCCGTGCCGATGGACTCTGGCCCGGCCGAACGGGCGCTTCACGATTCAAATTACCGGGGTGAAGACTAACGTCCCGGTCGAAGACTCGCGATTTGTAAAACCAGCCGGTGAAGTGAAGTAGTGAAAGTTTTCTCAAACGAGGTGAAGGATGTCGTGCAGCCCGGACGTGTTAAGAAAAGTTCCGCTCTTTGCTTTGCTGGACGATGACGAGTTGGCGGTGCTCGCGGAACAAGTACAGGTCAGGAATGTCGCTGCGCGCGAGCGCATTTATAAGATAGGCGACCAGTCCGGACCGGCGTTTGTGCTTGTATCCGGAAAGGTCCGAGTCACTACCGTGGACGAAGATCACCAGGAGGTGGTAGTGGATGAGCCGTCGGGCGGTGAAATCTTCGGGTTCGCTTCCATGCTCGATGAAACGCCGCACCAGACGAGCGCGATTAGCCTTGAGGAGACAGTTTGCCTGGAAGTGGACCGTCACGACATCACCGTCCTGCTGCAGCGCAAACCGCACGCCGGCCTGGATATGATGACCGTGCTGGCCCGCCAATTCCATGCATCGCAGCAATTGGTGCGCATTAGAAGCATGCGCAATCCTAACGAAGTAATTGAAGAACACTACACCGCCGCTGAGCGCATCGCCGACGCGGTGGCGCGCTTTGGAGGATCCTGGTCATTCATCATCACCTTTGCCGTGATATTGATCATTTACTCGGGAATCAACGTGGAGTTGGGCAAGTCGGCCTGGGATCCTTATCCATTTATTTTGCTCAATCTGTTTCTCTCGATGATCGCCGCGATACAGGCGCCGGTAATCATGATGAGCCAGAATCGTCAGGACAAGAAGGACCGGCTCCGCGGCGAGCTGGACTACGATGTCAATCGCCGCGCCGAGTCCGAGATTCAAGGCTTGGCGCGGAAGTTGCACTTGCTGGATGAGAAGATAGACGACGTGGGTGACTTACTGCGGAAGAGAACGCCCGACGTCAACGCCCGATCGTGAATCGCAGGATAACTTCGTGGGCCTGCGCGCGCCGGCCGCCGGGAGCCGCAAGTTCGTCGAATAGGCGCGTGGGCCGATTGCCTGCCGGATCTTCCAACCGCGCGCCGATTCGCAGCACATAGTTACCGCTCCGCCAAATATCCCTCGGCACAAAACGCCAACACGTTTCTTGCGATTCGACGGATGTATCGCCGGCGAGCGGCTGGCCGGCGGCATTTTCCACGTGGAGCAATCGGGCGAACAGCGCCGCATCCAGCGCTTTGTCCGCTTTGACGATCAGCGGCTGGCGCCCGCCGGCACGCGGCTCCGTCACCATCCACTTGTGTACGTCCGGAGATGTCCGATCCTCCGCGGTGACGCTGAACTCTTTCGAGAACCCTTCTATCAGAGGCAGCCCATCTTCGTCCTCGGTTTCCCGCGCAACCACCAGACGGTAGCGAAAGCCGGGACGCAAGGGAGATCCCATGCCTTCGTGCAAAGCCAGCCCGCGTTTGATCCGGCCAGGGTGCAGGAACAACGTCAGCCGTTGCCCGTCCGGGTCCCACAAGCCATCCTCCATTTCGAGGAACGCAGCTTCAACCGGCTGTCCATTTTGATCTAAGAGGCGAACGTGTCGCGCGATTCCATGGCGTGTCATCGGACGCGAAAAATGAACGTAGATCCGCAGGAGATTGGCCGGCACGACTTCAGCCGAGGGAAAGACTTGCGTCACTCTCGTTCTGGGACTGAGCGCCGCTGGATCGATTCGGAAAGTCAGGCGCAATGGAGATGTATCCACGGGCGTATTACGCCCTGCCAGCGTGAACAGCGCGGCCAAATCGAAAACAGCACGATGTGTCCGTCCGGGCATGAACGGAAAGCGCGGCCTGAATCGCAAGGTTGCGCCCTCCGCGGTGTAGTCCCCCAAAATAGGTATCAGAGAATCCTCGAAGTACACCGCGAACACTTTGTTCATCGTCGCCGGTTCAGGTATATGTTCGGCCAGCGCACCCGGCAGCGTTCCGTCCAAGCCATTGATAAACACTGTATGCGTTGCGGCGTCGAATGAAAGATTCACGCGGCTCGCTGGTTGTGCAGCCAGCGTGCCCAACCACATTGGGCAAATTAGTGCACAAAGAAATCTGGAGCGCGTCACTGCCGTTCGGTATGCATGGTGCGCAACACTAGCTCGCCATTTAGCGAATTGCGGGCCAGCAGAAGCAGGTCATGATCGCCGTAATTCTCAGCCTGTAGCACGCCCGCATTCCTCAACGGTGTAAACGGTACACCCGCGGTTCCTTCGATTTGTGTCGTGATGGGAGTCTGGGGCTTGGCCAAATCTTGCGCTTTGAAAAGCAAGAGGCCGCGTGCGCTGTTCACGACCATGACGAAATCCTCGCCTTTCGACCGGAACGAAACCATATCCAGAGGATAGCTCCCTGAGCCCAGCTCCGCGATGGTCGTACCCTTGACGTGGGCCTTGTCCTTCAGTTCCTCCATGGGAAAAAGCACCAAGGGGGTGCAGAGATACGATGCCAGCAAGTACGGTTTGCCCTGAATGTTGAACGGTAAAAACGCGCGCACCGGTGAATCGGTTTCGTACTTGCCGTGCGAGCCGTGATAGATTTCCAACGACGTCGCGCTTCCGGCGCCTTGGAACGGGAATGGATAGACGCGCATCGTGGAGGAAAATTCTTCGTTCGACAATCCGGCGACGTAGAGCTTTCCACCCGCGTACACTATGTCGGAGATCGCATCCACGCGCTGCTTGGATTTCTTCCAGTCCACTTCGGCCTTCTCATTCACCGGATTCGAAATATCGAGAGTGGAGTGCTTGACGTTGTCCAAGCGAACTTCCTCAATCGCGCCCGCGGGAGTTACGCGCAGGAGCACGCCGGCCGATGCGACATCATTGGGCAACTGCCACGGCGAGACGAAACCCCGGCGCCCCCGGGAGACTGTCAGATATGCATTTTTGGAGACCGGGTTCACCGCCATGTCGTGGATCAGGACATCCCGTGCATCCGCTCCCAGCATGGCCGCGATCTTACCTTCGACATCGCCTATCTCGAGCGCCTTGACTATTTCGAACGGCTTGCGATCGTCGAGATCGAGCGCATAAATCCTTGCGCTCATGGAATCGCCAACGAACAAAATGCCATCCGGACCGAACGCCAGCTTGGTGTAGGATTTCGCTTTTATGGGACCCGTCACCACGCCCCTATCACTGGCGGGCGGCGCGGCGAATACGAGCGTCGAAATCAGAACGGTTAATCCGAAGCGATACATACAATCTCCTTACAGCGAGTTTAAGACAAATCGAACTCCTTGGCAGACGTCCGAACAGCCGAAACGGTAGTGCGAAACCCTAAACACCTTAAACATCGTGGCCAGGGGCCTTAGCGAATTGGAACCAAAGTAACCCTTGTTCCTATTTGCTCTTCCGCTTAAGCTATGACAACGACGTATTTCGGGTGGTTGGAGATAAGGAGATCCGCATGCGCCATCTTTGGAAGCTTTGGCGGAACCGGCGCGGTCAGGACTTGATCGAATACGCGCTGCTGGCCGCCTTCCTAGCTGTGGCGGTAGGGGCCCTTAGTCCCACCGTGGCCACCAACATCTGCACCATGTTCAGCCGCGTCGCAACCGTCCTCACCGCCGCCAACAACACGGGTAATTGATTACTCAGCTTCGGCCAGTACTTCTTCCGGAGAAGGCTTGCCCCGCCGCGCATAGCGTATCTTGCCGGATTTCCCTATCAGATAAACGGTCCGCTTCACGATGAGCCCGTTCGCGTGATACTTTGACGCCGTTTGCTGGCCCTTGTCCGCCAATAGCGGAAATGGAAAATGGTGATGCTCGCGAAAAGCGGCATGTTTTCGCGGGCCTGCCGGATTCACGCCCAGCACCACGGTATTCTTCGCCTGAGCTGCCGCCCAGTGGTCGCGGAATTCGCATAGCTGCCTGGTGCAGATGGTGGTTTCGTCGGCCGGATAGAACACCAGAACAACGTTTTGGCCGCGCAGGTTTTCGAGAGACACAATCTTTCCATCCTGATCGGGAAGCGCAAAACCGGGCGCATCGTCGCCCACTTTGAGCGGATCGGAGAACAGCCAGGAAAGCATTTCACCAGTCTATCCGATGTCCCACTACACACGCCGTTGCCCGAATGTAGCGCACCCACTGGGTACGAGCCTCCTCGACGCCCCTACTTGTCCGCTCACAAGCAGAGGTCTCGAATATGCCCGTCGCCACCACGTTAAATCGGTCCGCCCTACAATGCTATCGTCACAAATATGTCACGCGTGCCATTGGTCTTGTTTTTACTGCTTGCCGGCGCTTGCTTTGCGGGCGACGCTGTTGAGAGCGGCAGTCTCACGATCCATTTGCTGCTGCACCCCATCGGCGCCGAGACCTATGAGGTGCGGCGAATCGACCCCGGCGGTCAATTGCAAATGGATGCAACGCTGGAATATTCCGACCGTGGAAATAAGAGGACGCAGTCCGCATCGTTGCGGATGCGCCGCGACTATACGCCGGAGAGTCTGGAGGTCAAAGGACGCACCGCCAGCTCATTCAAGATTGAAAATGCAAACGCCGCCGTTGTGCGCGAGGCGGACGCCGATCGTAAATTCCAATTGCCGCGGCAATACTTCGCGGCGTTTGGCAGTACGCCGTTCTCAACCCAAATGATGTTGCTGCGCTATTGGATCCATCACGGGCGGCCGGCCCGCCTGGCGATCCCTCGCGTTGGAACGGCCGCGGAAGACGCCACCATCGAATTCGCCGGCGCCGATTCCATATCGATTGCAGGCAAGACGGTCATGCTCAAACGCTATACCATCGCCAATCTCGCATTCGGAAGAGAGGTGCTCTGGCTGAACGAGCAAGCGCAACTGGCCGCGGTGATGACTTTCGCCGGCGGTCTGCCCTTTGAAGCTGTGCGCGCCGAGTATGAATCCGCTCTGCCACAGTTCGTACGAAGCGGAGTCGCCGAAGAGATGCGCATCCTGGCGGGATTCGAGGATCGGGTCCCACCGGAAAACTCCGGCGCGTTCGCTATCGCGGGCGCGACGTTGGTGGATGCGGTGGCCGGACACGGGCCGGTTCCGGACTCAGTCGTGATCGTGCGGTATGGACGTATCGGCGCAGCGGGCCGGCGCGATCAGGTGGCAATTCCAAACGGAATGACCGTCGTAAACGCCGCCGGCCAGACGCTTCTGCCGGGGTTGTGGGAGATGCACACGCACTTCTCGGGAGTGGAATTCGGGCCTGCATTGCTGGCCGCCGGCGTGACCACCGCGCGCGACTGCGGAGGCGAGTTTGATTTCCTGGTGGCCGAAAGAGACGCGATTGAAAAGCAGCATGCCCTAGGTCCACGCTTGCTGCTGGCCGGCCTGGTGGACGGCAATGGCCCCGCCGCGTTCGGCACATTGAGCGCGGATACACCGGAAGAGGCGCGCACCGCGGTTGCGTATTATCATGCCGCCGGATTCCAACAGATAAAGCTC
>CATPCJ010000079.1 GCA_955652915.1 uncultured Bryobacteraceae bacterium | reverse complement strand
GACTGGACCAGTTCTTCAGCTCCCTACAGGACCGGGAGAGCCTATCCATACTGGACTTCGCCGGAGCGAGCCAGGCAAATGTGAGCTTCATCACCAGCCTCGGCCATCGTATTTATTCCAACGATATCCTGCATACGTTGGATGAGGCGTTCGGGCACGAAGGCGACTTTGTGGCGAACCAGGCCGACCCTGTGCGCGCCGATTTCTTCCTGCGGGAGAGTCTGCATTTTCCCGATCAAACTTTCGACGGCGTTTTGGTATGGGACACGCTGCAGTTTCTTTCCCCGCCGCTGCTGCAGGAGACGGTCGACAGGTTGCACCGGATTCTCCGCCCGCAATCTTCTTTGCTGGCGTTTTTTCATTCCGACGAAAAAGCAGCCACCGTTGCGACCTACAACTATCGCATCGCCGAGTCGAAGGTATTGTCATTGACTCCGCGTGGGCCGCGCGCGCGAGCGCAGTATTTCAACAATCGCAGTTTGGAAAAGCTCTTCCAGAAATTCCAGTCGGTGAAATTCTTCCTGACGCGAGACAGCCTACGCGAAGTGATCGTGCGCCGCTAGTCCGGATGTGGGGCAGGATGGCATCCTGCCGCCGATTGTTAAATCGGCCGTAATTTTCGTCCGCTTCACCGAAAAGCCGATTACCAATCGGCCGGCAGGTCACCAACCTGCCCCACATAAAAAAGTGAAGTTTTTTACCGCTCACCGCTGTGGTCGCTTCGGATCTGCAGCAGGTCGGCGAATGATTTAAGTCCTTGACTTAATCGCACCTTCGTCCCTTCCACGTTGGCCCAGCGCACCGGGACTTCAATGGCGCGTAACCCTAACTTTTTGGCGATCACCAGATCCTCCACGTCGAAACTGAAGCCGTCCTGTTTCTGCAGTGGAAAGATCTGCCGGGCGGCCTGGCAGCGAAAAAGCTTGAAGCCGCATTGCGTATCGCGGAACTGCAATCCGGTTACGGTCCGCATGACCAGATTGAAGAACCGGCCGGAGTACTCGCGAAGCGCCGGCTGATGCACTTCCACCAGCGCGCGATTCAGCGCCCGCGATCCGATAGCGACCTCCGCCTGTTGCTGGACGGCGGCCGAGTACAGCTTCGCGGCCTCGGTGATGGGCGTCGACAGATCGGCGTCCGTGTAGAGTATCCATTCTCCGCGCGCTTCCAGCATGCCGTGGCGTATCGCGTAGCCCTTGCCGCGATTTCCGGGATTTCGCAGCAATCGAACCGCCGGATGCGCTTCGACGAATTTCTCGACCACTGACGCGGTGGCATCGCGCGATCCGTCGTCCACGACGATCAACTCGTGAAACGCGAAGCTTCCCTGCCCCAGCCATTCCGTGATCCGATCCAACGTTTCTGGTAACCGGCGTTCTTCGTTGTAGGCGGGAATTACGATGGAGAGCGAGTCCAACGGTCAATTATACTTGTGGCACAGGCACTCTTGTCCAATGTCAGAACACTTGCATCAATCGTGGGGCGGACCCCCTGGTCCGCGGCCGGCCCCCTGGCCGGCCTTCCCGGCCGGCAACGACTGGTTTCCTCGAATCAATAGCGGGTCCAGGGGGACCCGCGCGGACCAGGGGGTCCGCCCCACTGGAAGGCTAAGTGGCATTGGGCACTCTTGCCTCCATGAACTTCAAACACAGGAGTCCACTATTGTCCATTGAAGACGAGTTGTACCAGCAGCGCATCGGCCGCATCGCGGAAATTGAGGCGTTGGGCTTTCAAGCTTACGGCCATCGATTCGATTTCACGCACACGATTCCACGGATTCTGGCCGAGTACGCCGGAAAGACCGCCGAGCAACTAGAGCCGCGCGTGAACGTGCGCATCGCGGGGCGTATAGTTACCGTTCGCCGCATGGGCAAGGCTGGATTCGCGCATCTGCTGCAAGACGGCCAGCGCATGCAGATCTACGTCCGCAAGGATTCGGCCGGTGAAAAGGATTTCGCCCTGTATCAACTGCTGGACATCGGCGACATCGTAGGCGTGGATGGATATCTCTTTCGCACCAAGACCGGCGAACTGAGCGTGCATGTCGAACGCCTGCATTTCCTGGCGAAGACGCTGCACTCGATGCCGGAAAAGTGGCACGGATTGGAAGACGTCGAGACCCGTTACCGGCAACGCTACCTGGATCTGATCGCCAACCAGGAGGTCCGCAAAGTATTCGTGACGCGCGCGAAAATTATCTCTTCACTGCGCCGCCAACTGGAAGAGCGTGGCTTTCTGGAAGTGGAGACGCCCATGTTGCAGGCAATTTATGGCGGAGCCGCGGCGCGGCCTTTCACCACACATCACAACACGCTGGATATCGACCTGTATCTTCGAATCGCGCCTGAGCTGTATTTGAAACGGCTGGTGGTGGGAGGCATCGATCGGGTATATGAGATCAACCGTAACTTTCGCAACGAGGGAATCTCCACGCATCACAATCCCGAATTCACCATGCTCGAGTTTTATCAGGCCTATACCGATTACCACGGCTTGATGGATCTTTCCGAGGAACTGTTGCGGCAGACGGCGATTGATGCGACAGGGTCCGCCGTCGTGGAGTATCAGGGCCAGCAGATCGACTTCGGAAAGTTCCGCCGCATCACGATGCGCGAAGCGGCCGGCGATCCGAGCTTAAAAGGGCATGAACTAGTGGAGGCGTTCGAGCGCAACATCGAGTCGACGCTGATCCAGCCAACCATGGTTTACGACTATCCGGTGGAGGTGTCACCGCTTTCAAAGAACAAGCCGGACGACCCGGCGTTCGTCGAACGCTTTGAGATTTTTGTGGCGGGCATGGAGATCGGCAACGCGTTTACGGAGTTGAACGATCCGCGGGAGCAGCGCCGCCGCTTCGAGATGCAACTGGACATGCGCGAAAAGGGGGACGAGGAGGCTCACCAGATGGACGAAGATTACGTCCGGGCGTTATCTTACGGCATGCCGCCCACCGGCGGCGAGGGTATCGGGATCGACCGGCTCACGATGATTCTGACCAATTCGCGATCCATACGCGACGTGATTCTGTTTCCGCTACTCCGGCCAGAAGCTGTGAAACAATGAGGTGACAGCCACCTCATTCATCGATATCCAGTGGCCCAACCCCGTAATCGGACGGCGGTGAATGAGGTGGCTGTCACCTCATTGTTTCATGAGTACGCAATTCTTCGAGTTCTTCGTCGCTGCACGTTACCTGCGCGCGAAACGCAAGCAGGCGGTCATTTCCGTGATTACCGTGATCTCCATCATCGGGGTCGCGGCCGGTGCGATGGCGCTGGTGATCGGCCTCGCCATCAATAACGGCTTCCGCAATACGCTGCAGCGCAGCCTGCTGGGAGCCACGGCGCACGTGATGCTGCTGGAAAAGGAATCGTCCGAGGGAATCTCGAACTGGACGGAGTTGGTTCCACCCTTGCGCAAGATTCCGCACGTGGTGAATGCGTCCCCGGTCTTATACGGAACGGTTTTGCTCGCTGGTCCATTAGGTGGTGGCCAAGCAGGCGGAGCCGAGATGAAAGGCATCCCGGTGGACGCGCCGCCGGAAATGCTGCTGCATCTGAAACAGGGGTCGTTTGAAGATCTGAAGAACACCAGCGGGCTACCCGGCATCATTCTGGGAGCGAGCCTGGCCCGGAACACCGGCATGCTATTGCATAGCGTGGTCAACATCATTCCACCGCAGGCTCCACTGACGCCGTTCGGTCCACATCTCACGCGGTTTCAGTTTCGCGTGGTAGGCATTTTCGAATCGGGCTTCTATGAGGTGGATGCGCTTTGGGCCTTCACCGCCTTGGAATCGGCTCAGCAAGTCTTCTCCGTGAAAAACGTGGTGAACACGATTGAGCTTCGTCTGGACGACATCTACCAGGCGCCTCAAGTGGCCGAGTCGGCGGAAAAAATCGCCGGCGGAAAGCTAGCCGCAAAAACCTGGATGGAACAGTTTCACCAGATTCTGGGCGCGCTGAATACCGAGAAGGTCGTTACCGCAATCACCATCGGACTGATTCAGCTTGTGGCCGCTCTCAACATTTTGATCACTCTGATCATGATGGTGATGGAAAAGAATCGCGACATCGCCGTGCTGATGTCGATGGGCGCGAAACGCCAGCAGATCCGCAAGATATTCATGCTGCAAGGCGTGCTGATCGGTGCCGTCGGCACGGTGATCGGACTCGCCGCGGGCTACACCCTTTCGTTCCTGGCGAACCAATATCATTGGCTGCCGTTGAATCAAGAAGTCTATTCGGTGGGCTATGTGCCGTTCAGTCCGCGCTGGCAAGATGGTATCTGGATCGCGGCTGCGGCCATTTTCGTGAGCTTCATCGCAACGTTATATCCGGCTAGAAATGCGACGCGGATTGCGCCGGTTGAGGCATTACGGTATGAATAAGCAACTGTTTTAGCGGTACGTCTTCTCCGACCTTGGGACAACCCAGGAGACATCAATGAATCTCCGCTCGTGATGCACGACAAAGATGATCCGGTAATCACCGGCGCGCTTGCGATAGTAACCCTTCCATCCTTTGCCCTTGAGCGGTTTCACATCGCCACGGAACAAGTCTTGTTCCATCTGGTTGATGCTATGGGAAATTTGGCGGCGAATTTTGTCCGATAAGCGCCAATAAACATCTGTGCTTCGCCCGATATTCTAACGACCCAATTCATCTTTCACGTCGCGCCACGACTTGAACCGGCCCTCCTTGATTTGCTTCATTCCACGACGCACCATCTTTGCCTCCGCAGGAGTTAGCGTGTCTTGTGCATCAACCAACCGTTTAGGCTTCACGACGAGACCGATCGGTTCCCGTGTTGTACTTGCCTTGCCTGCCATGCTTTCAGCTTATCTGATTGTCAGAAACTGTGAACGCGGTGCTCCGGACTTCACGCGCGCACCAATTCGGGCTGTTCGCGTGTTGTCGTCTGCCGGCCTCGGAGACGCGCTTGCAAACGTTCCATGTATAGATAAATGACCGGCGTGATGTAGAGCGTCAAAAGTTGCGACACCACCAATCCGCCTACTACTGCCAGTCCCAGCGGTTGCCGGGAGTCGGCGCCTTCACCAATGCCTACCGCGATCGGGAGAGTTCCAAACAGAGCCGCTACTGTCGTCATCATGATGGGTCGAAAGCGCAGCGTGCAGCCTTCATAGATCGCATCGACGGGGTTCTTGCCTTCCACGCGCTGGGCTTCCAGCGCAAAGTCGATCATCATGATGGCGTTCTTTTTCACGACCCCGAAGAGCATGATCAAACCCACGAACGCGTACAGGTCCAGCTCCTTATGGAAAATCTTGAGCGTGAGCAGAGCGCCAAACACGGCCGATGGCAGTCCGGAAAGAATCGTGATGGGATGGATGAAGCTTTCGTACAGGATCCCCAGCACGATATAAATTACCAGGATCGCCACGATCAGCAAAATCGACATTCCCTGGAACGACTTCTGAAATTCCTTGACGGTGCCCTGGAAATTTGCGCTGATGGTAGGCGGCATGCGCAGCTCTTGCACGGCGCTGTCCACTTGCTGAGCGGCTTGGCCCAACGAAAATCCGGGCTTGAGGTTGAACGAAACCGTCACTGCCGGAAGCTGCCCGAAATGGTTGACGTTGAGCGGTCCGACGGTGCGATGGATTTTCATCACGGCATCCAACGGCACCAGCGGCCCTTGCGAAGATCGAACGTATAACTTCGACAGCGCCGTGGGGTCCCGCTGATATTGCGGGGCCACTTCGGTGATCACCGCGTATTCCTCGGCGGGCGTGTAAATGGTTGACACCTGCCGATCGCCATACGCCGTGAACAGCGCGTTCTGAATCTGTGCCGGAGTAACGCCCAGCGCCTGCGCGCGATCGCGTTCAATATCCACCAGCACCTGCGGACTATTGATTTGCAGATCCGAAGTGACATCCAGGAAGCCAGGCAGGCTGCGCATTTTTGCCGCGAGTTTCGGCGCCCAGTCGTAGATCTCTTTCAGATTCCCGCTCTGCAGCGTCATCTGGTAAAGGCTGTTTGTGATTTGCCCGCTGATGGTAATGGGCGGCGGATTTTGCAGGAACACCATCAGGCCTGGAATCGCCGCGAGTTTCGGCCGAATGCCATCCATCACCTGGTCCACTGTCAGTTTGCGTTCCGGCCGATCCTTCATACGCATGAACGCGACCCCGGAATTGCCGCCTGGAATAAAGGTGCCCACGGCGGCGGCGTTCGGATCGCGCATCAGAGTGGTCATTACGGCGTGTTGGTGCTTTGACATCGAATCGAAAGAGATGTCCTGGCCGGCCAGTGAGAGGGCGATAAAAAAACCGCTGTCCTGGCTGGGAATGAATCCGGTGGGCATGATGAAGAATTGCCACACTGTCCCTCCCAACAACGCCAGAGCGAACAGAATCGTCGCGAACTGATGGCGTAAGACTTTCTTGAGCGTGTAATCGTAAGCGCGCGCCATGCCCTGAAATCCGGCTTCGAGGGTGCGGTACACAACGCCGTGCCGCGCTGTGTGGTCGATGCGTAAGAAGCGGCTGCCGAGCATGGGGGTCAAGGTCAGGGAGATGAATCCCGAAATCAAGATGGCCACCGCGATGGTGACGGCGAATTCGTGCAGCAGCCGGCCGACAATGCCGCCCATGAACAGCACCGGGATGAACACCGCCACCAGCGACACCGTCATGGAAACGATGGTGAATCCGATTTCCTTGGACGCGAGCAACGCTGCTTCCATGCGCGACTTGCCCAGCTCCATGTAACGGACGATGTTCTCCAGCATCACGATGGCGTCGTCCACCACGAAGCCCACCGACAGCGTCAACGCCATGAGCGACAAATTATTCAAGCTGTATCCCAACAGGTACATCGCCGCGAACGTTCCGACAATCGACAACGGCACCACAGCGCCGGGGATCAGGGTCGCCGATACATTGCGCAAGAACAGGAAGATGACCATGATCACCAGGCAGATGGTCAGCACCAGGGTGAAACGGACATCGGTGATGGATTGACGAATGGATTCCGACCGATCGAATGCCACCAAGAGATTCACCGCTTGCGGAATCTCCGTGCGGAGGACCGGAAGCAGCTTGCGAATGTGGTCCACCACCTCCACCGTGTTGGTTCCCGGCTGACGCTGCACCGCCAGAATCACGCCGCGAATACCGTTGAACCAGGCGATGGTTCGTTCATTCTCTACGCCGTCGACAACGCGCCCGAGCTGTTCCAAGCGCACTGGATTGCCATTTCGCCACGCAACAATGATTGGTCGATATGCCGCCGCGTTAAACAACTGGCCGCTGGATTGGACCGTGAATGCCTGCTTGTCGCCCCACAGTTTTCCGGTCGGCAGATTCGTGTTGCTAGCCTGAATAGCCCGCTGCACTTCATCGATTCCAATGTCACGCGCGGTCAGCGTATCCGGATCCAGTTGAACGCGGACTGCGTATTTCTGCGTACCGAATACTTGCACGCGCGAAACGCCGCTCACCATCGAAATGCGTTGGGCAAGCAAAGTCTCGCCGTAACTGTCCACCGTGTAAAGCGGCAGCGTGTCGGAGCTGAGGGCCAAATAAAGAATTGGCTGCTCCGCCGGATTCACTTTTTGATACGACGGCGGACGCGGCATATTCGCCGGCAGTTGACCGCCCGCCTTGGTAATGGAAGCCTGGACATCCTGCGCCGCGGCATCGATGTTCCGATCCAGCGTGAATTGAACGGTGATGACGGTGGCGCCTTGCGAGTTGGTGGAACTCATGGAATCCACGCCGGCGATGGTTGAAAATTCGCGCTCGAGCGGAGTAGCTACCGAGGCGGCCATGGTCTCCGGATTCGCACCCGGAAGCGCGGCGGTGACTTGAATGGTGGGGTAATCCACGCTCGGTAATTCGGAAACAGGCAGAGCGCGGTAGCCCACGATGCCGAACAAAAGGACCGCGAACGTGATCAGAGCGGTCATGATAGGCCGCTCGATGAAGATCCGGGAAACGTGCATGCTCAGTTCCCTCCGGGTTCCAGCTTGTCGGCCGCAACCGCACGAATGTGGACGCCGGGAAATAATCGGAGCTGCCCATCCGTGACAACCGTCTCGCCCGGCGCTACTCCCTTTTCGATGATGACGCGATTATCGACTGGCTGGCCGACCGTGACGTTTCGCCGCTCCACCGACTGATCGGACTTCGCCACATAGATGAACTGTCCCTGCTGGCCGGCCTGCACTGCTTCCGCCGGCACCAGCGTGACATTGCTCAAGGTGTCGACCGCGAGATCGGTATTTACGAACTGGCCGGGCCACAAAATGTGTTCGTGATTGTCGAAGGTGGCTTTCAGCTTTATGGTCCCGGTGGTGCTGTCGACGGTGTTGTCGATCACCGATAGAAATCCGGCCGCGGATCTGCCCGGATCGTTCTGGGGAGACACATGAACTGGAAGTTTTCGATTGCCGCTATTCTTGCGGATGTCCGCCAAGTGCTGTTCGGGAACACCAAAGGTTACGAAGATAGGTTCGATTTGATTGATGACCACCAGAGGCACGTCGCTAACCTTTACCAGGTTGCCGGCGTGCACCAAAAGATTGCCGGCGCGTCCCGAAATCGGCGAGCGAATCTCGCAATAACTGAGATCGAGCTTGGCCCGCTCCACCGCCGCGAGATCGTTCTCCACGGAGGCGCGCGCACTTTCGATGGCGGCCGTATCGGCACGAATCGACTCCCGCAACGTTTCGGCATTGGTTCGCATCTGCTCACTTTGTTCGCGCGAGAGGACACCCTGTTTTTGCAGACTTTCCCACCGGTCGGCGATTGCGGCCGCGTTTTTCAATTGCGCGCTGTCTTTGGCTTGGTTGGCTTCGGCCTGCCGAAGTTGCGCGCGATCCCGGGCTACCGCCGATTCCGCCTGGCGAAGCGCATCCTGATACGGACGCGGATCGATTTGAAACAGCAGGTCGCCTTTTTTGACGTCGCCGCCTTCCACAAATCGGACGGCCATCAATTGACCGGCGATCTGCGATTTTACCTGCACGGTGGCCGATGGTTCCACCGTTCCGATTGCGTGGATCTCCCGCGGCACAGACTCTTCGGTGGCTACGGCAACACTTACAGGCACGAGCGGCGGGGGTGCAGCGGATTTCACTTCACGCGAGCGGCAAGCACCGAGTGCGAGGGTCAGAAGTGCAACGATGATGAACTTGGATGGCAAGACGGACACCTTTAGCTACGTCGATGCGCACGCTGCAAGAGTTGATTCTATTTTGCCATAGCTACATGGTGGATGCAGCTTGGTGAGAGGCGCTCACGGTGCGGTATCTTTCGTATTCTGGAAAGGCCGGCCAGGGCCAGCCGCGGACCAGGGGGCCGCCCTACAAAGGCTCAGTTGGAATTGGAGGTCGGAGGAAATCATTAGGTAGTGGGGCGGGGTCGGGTTTTCTGGGCGAGAGTAACTCCACGGATGGGTGCGGTGTGTGTTCTGGTTGGGCCGGGGGACTTGGGTTTGAGAATCGCTTGCTGACGCGCGCGGTTCCGTTAAGCGAAAGGACTGACCGCAGGCGCGGTGTTCGTCCTACGTTGGGGATTAACCAGTCCGCCCAAAGATCCTATCAGGCGAGCCGGGGATTGAGCGGTCCCCAAACCATTTTGGTGGCCGTCGGATCTCCCTTCAGAGTTTGGTGCTCATTGCCTGTGGCCTTCGACATCAGCACGCACACACCCCTCTCCAGTTCCACAAACCCGGCCGGCGCTTCCACCATGACCGTGCGGCAGATGCAATATTCTCAAAGTTACAGTAGACTTGCTGATCGTGTCTCCTTCGGCATTCATTTCGTATGCTCACGAGGACCGTTCCCTCGCGTCGTGGGTCACTGTGGAGCTCCAAAGCATTGGGGTCAAGGTTTTCCTTGATGAGGAAGGCCTCCGAATGGGAGACCGCCTTCCGTCCGCTTTGGAACAAGCCGTCGCCAGGGCGGACGTGTTTGTCTTGGTTGCCACGCCAGATGGTCTGGCATCCGAGTGGACGAAACGTGAATTTCGGTGGGCAATACATTGGGAGCGCAGAATCTGCGCAGTCTACATCACCGGTGTCCCTAACTCCTCGCCTTGGCCGGAACTTAACGAGCTCCTCGCAGTAGACGCGTCAGAATCGTTGGCTCCAGCTATAGAAGGCACCATCAGAGCCTTTTCCGGTTGCAATGGAAGAGTTGCGAGCCTCAAGACGGCGCTAGAACGCAGAAATGTGGACCTGCAGTTATGTGCCGAGCTCCTTCGTGGTATCGTTGCGGCGATTCAACGCCATGTGACGACCGATACGTGGCTTGAAGACTTCTCTCTGGAGAACTGTTTTCTTTGGACCGCCAGCTCGGGTGCGCCCCCGCTTGCGGATACCCACCTATTCGTCGCGCCCAAAGGACCCAATGCTCTCACCGCCGGCCAAACGCCCGACACTGAAAAGCTAGAGACTCCGGCCGGAGGCAGGGCTCGCGTGGCCACCCTTCGAAAATCCCTTTCAGCTATTGCGCAACGGTTGTTCCAAGCAGCGGCTGGGAGCACGCTGCTCGCTACCGAATCGCCGTCGCAAGCCTTTGCGAGAATCGAAAATATAGTTTCGGCCATTGACCATAAGCGCCTTTTCAATTATCTATGCCTAATCCACGATCTCTCTCAAGTCGGCAACACCGAAGGTCTGTCAGTCCTACTGGAGAATGTACAGCAGCAATGCGTCTATGGGGAATCCTCAAGCGCCCGGCATAGAAGAGAGTTCCAATCTATTTTTCGGGTGCCAGAGCCGGCGCACGAACCGTCGTTGTCGATAGTGGTGGTTACGTATGCTGAGAACCAAGCGATTACGGCCTGCCTTGAATCGATTCATCGACAGACTCGGAGGCCCGACGAGGTGATCGTGGTCGAAGATACGCCCTACGCTGGTTTTGCAAGTCTTGAGAATCGATTCAGGCTTGCTTATCACGTGTGCCTTCCTCCGTCACCCCGAGGGTTGGCGCGAAGAGCCCAATGTCGACGCGTCGGCACCGCAATGGCCCGTCCCGGCGTGCTTCTATATGTCGACGGCGATTCTATCCTCGGGCCTGGTGTGGTCGAGGAGGTGGTCGCTTGGTGGCAGGAGCGTAACGATGCCGAAGGGTGCCTTTCCCTCCTGGTGCCTGATGTCGAGATTCAACCGCCCGAATCCCCTGGAGCGCTCACCTACGGGTGGGTGGTAAAAACGCTTGCAGCGTCGGCTGAGCCTCTGCCGGGGCTTTCTTCATTTTCGGCCGCCGGAATCCTTCGTTCTTGGCACGATTCCGCAACGCTATCGCGCTCTGGCAGCAGGGAATTAAGCGACAGCCTGTCTTGGCGAAATGTTAGGAGCAGATGTTGGTCGGCCGCGCGAAATGACGTTTTGGAAGTTGGGAATTGGGATGATACCTACGAGGGTTGGGGCACGGAAGAAACGGATCTGGCCTACCGGCTACATCTTGAAAGGGGGATGCGCGTCAGAATGTTGTCCAGAAAAGGCGCTTACGCGGTGCACATCGCTCACACTTTCGATGACAAAACCCGGGCAAAGGAACACGCCCGCAACGAAGCGCGGCTTGTGGGGAAGTTTCCGGCTTTGGCCCCTGAACGCATGGCGCTTGCAAATCGCCTTGGAATCGGGGAACTCGTGCAAGCCCATCTCCATGGGCCGCTACCGCAGCTTTGAGTCAGCCACTTCAGCCGGTTTCGCCCCATCGCAGATCGACGTCAACCAAGCGGTCCCGCTCGGCGTGCATCTCCCTGAAAGTGGAAGAAACAATAATTCGGATCGTGCGCAAATCTGGGCCATCGACGGGCGCGTCATAGCATCAGGCTCTGTTTTTGAACACGCTTCAATGTGCTAAACAAGGGTCACGGTGAAATCCCAGGTGGCTAACTTCGAAGCAATTCCGTACCGCATCCGCCTGGGCGTGACTGGTCATCGGAGCCTGTCTGATGGGCCGGCGACGGAGGCTCCGATCATAAAGGCAATCGAAAGAGAACTCGACAATTTGTTTTCCGGCGAGTCGCGCCAGTGCATCGAGCGTGTTCGCCGGGAAGGGACCACTCCGATACGGACCGCGCGACGCGGAGCTGTCGCTGCGCTTATTGGAAGAAGGATGGTTTCCGCGGCTATGGATACCGAGTTTGGAACAGCGAGATGTG
Source organism: uncultured Bryobacteraceae bacterium (assembly GCA_955652915.1). Taxonomy (GTDB): domain Bacteria; phylum Acidobacteriota; class Terriglobia; order Bryobacterales; family Bryobacteraceae; genus Palsa-89. Next base: position 40,893 of record CATPCJ010000079.1, on the reverse strand, counting down.
CGACAGTTGCTCCTGCATCGGCACAAGCTGGTACGGATGAGGGCCCAGGTGAAGAACCAGTTGCAACATCTGGCGCTGAATCAAGGAGTGCAGCGGAATGGGAAGCTATGGAGCAATGCCGGGAGGAAGCTGCTGGAAGAGTTGCCGTTGTGGGGATGGACCGCACGCCCGCGAGCGGAACTGCTGAGCTTGCTGGATTGATCTGGAGCAAAAGATCGGAGAGTTGGATAGAGCGGTGGAACAAGCAGCCGAAAAGGATGCGGTGGCGCAGCTGCTGGTCACATTTCATCAAACGTTAGCGCACGGTCGTCCGTCGCCAGACCCGCGGTCCAGCACTCGCCTTATCCCCTTCTGCGCGAAGCTCGTGGGGATTGGTGACGCCGGCATAACGCTTCGGAACATTCTCGATGGCCGCTGGTGTGAAAACCAAGCCCACTACCCCGCAGTATTGGATATCGTGAAGAGAAGTTGATGTCAACCCTGGCCTTACTCCCGGCTATGCTGATGGCCGCCAGCATCGCGACCGCGCAGATAACGACGACCGACGTCGCCGGCCGCCCGGTGCAACTCTTCGACGCAAGCAGCTCGAACCCAGCGGTGCTCATTTTTGTGCGAACCGATTGCCCAATCGCCAATCGATACGCACCGGAAATCGAGCGCCTTTATAATGCCTACGCGTCACGAGTCGAGTACTATTTGGTGTACCCGGATGCCGGCGAGAGTGCCGACGCGATTCAGAAGCACCTCAGCGATTACCGCTATACGGTGCCGGCCTTGCGCGATCCAAAGCATGCCCTGGTGAAAATGGGCAAAGTCCACGTCACACCGGAAGCGGCGATCTTTTCGGCTCGCGGCGAATTGCTCTACCACGGCCGCATCGACAACCGCTACCTCTCTTTCGGCAAAGCGATGAATCGGCCCACTCGCCACGACCTGGAAAACGCATTGCGAACCGCTCTCGCGGGACAGCCGGTCATGGAGACCAGCAGCCCCGCGATCGGCTGTTCTCTCGCCGATATCAGATAGTTCTTCTGTTCGCCGTCAGAACGAGAGCCGCAGGCCAAAGCGCATGGTGCGCTGCGGACTGGTCGCGGTAGTGATCGTACTCGTGATCGCCATGAAATTCGATGGCGTACTCACACTCGAGTTCGGTTGATTGAGCGACGGCGTGTTAGTCAAGTTCAAAGCTTCGCCGCGCAACTGGAGCTGCACTCTTTCCGTTAGCGTGAACCTTCGCAGAATCCCCAGGTTGGTATTGAAAAGCTGGGGACCGCGAAGCGCATTCAGCCCCATGTTGCCGAAACGCGCTGTATTTACTGGCGCGAAAGCAGTCGGATCGTAGAAGGGTAGTCCGAGGCCCACACCGCCCAATTGCGTTACGTTAGCGCGAATCTGATCCGCAACCTGAGTATTCTGCGGTGCGTTCAAAGAAGAACCGTCGGCGGTAACGATGAATGGCCTTCCGGAGTACCAGGAGATGTTCGGAGTAAGCTGCCAGCTACCCAAGATCCACGCAGCCGGTCCACTGCTAGCGTACGGCTTGCCTTTACCGAACGGCAGCTCATAACTTGCCGCTGCCACGAAGGAGTGGGTGCGATCGAAGTCGGAGACTGCGCGATTCGTGGAATATTGGCTGGGAACGTAGAACCGTAGTCCGCTATCGCTGTTTCCCGCATTGATGCCGATCGACTTCGACCAGGTGTACGAAGCTGTCAGGAACAAACCCTTCGCGAAACGCTTCGTCAGATTCGATTGCCAGGCGTCGTAGCGGTTGGTCGCCATCGGAATGAACAGGCTCCGGGCAACGTTCACGCCAAACTTCGAGAAAAGTGGACGGCCGGCGGATCCAGCGCCTGGAATAAGACCGGCATTGTACTCGAAGTACGTCACAGCCTGACGAATCGAGCGCGTCCCAACATAACCCGTTTGCAGAACGAACCCACCGCCGAGTTCACGCTGTATCGTCAAATTGAAGGATTCGATGTACCCGCGACGAAACTTGCCGGGAAGCAGGGTGTTGGTCGTAACCGTATTTGGGATATCGACTACACCGGTCGACAGGTCCGGGAACTTGACGGCCGGAATGCCAGTAGCGAGAGTTCCCGCCCATAGAAACGAACTGGTTGGCTGATATTCGTCGGAGATCACGGCCGGATACGGACTGCGAAGCGGTCGGCTCATGGGATAGGGATCGTTGGTGATGCCGAAGCCTGCGCGAAAAACCGTCTTTTCGCCGAAGCGGTATGCGAGTCCAACACGCGGCCCGAACATCACGGGGATGGCTTGTGTTCCCGCATCGCGCGGGACGTTTCCTCGATCTCCAATCAGCACCTTGTTGGTGTCGAGATCGTACCGCTCAATGCCGTACTGGCCGCGGTTCATAATCGGAAAATGCTCCAACCTCAGACCCAGGTTGACGCTGAGCTTGCGCGATACCTGCCAGTTATCGCGTATATAGTATCCCTGCTGCAATTCGCGTGTCTGCATCGGATCGTAAAACTGATAGGACTTGCCCATGGAGCCGGCCAATCCCAGCAGGAAGGACGCAAATGCGTTGAAGTTGTTCGGCGACGGTCCGCCACTGAGGGCCGTTGGTCCGGAGACGAAATTAAATCCGCCGCGCGGGCTCCAGCCACCGATCTCGGGCTGGAAGTGATTCATATGGTGCTGCAGCAGATCTGCCCCAAACCGTATGCTGTGCGATCCCTTGTTCCAATTCAGATTGGCGCTGTAAGTGTACAACTGGTCGTTGCGTACCACGGGGCTCCAGTTGTTCACGTTGCCGAGCGAGGTATAGCCGCTGATATTAAAAATCGGGAACCCGCTCTGCCGTGGGTCGGGGCCGTTGGTGCCGGGAATCTTGAGGACATCAAGGCCAATGTTCTTTCCAAAATCCGGGCCAGTGGTGTCGTGGTGCATCCTGGTGGCCCCATAAGTAGCATCCAAGAGGAGCGTCGGCGTGATGACATAGCTGATCCCGCCGCCGTAGATATCGGTATGGTTGTGACCGGTGCCGATGCCGGCATCTCCGGCCGCGCCGCCTGGATATGCACCCAGGGCCTGCCCTAACGGAGCGCTTGCCGTGACTGGCGAAAGCATGACACTGTATTTGGCGAACACGTTCATCTTCGAGTGGGGCGTCCAGTTCAGTTTTCCGTCCACCATGTCCCGTTTGAAGTAGTATGGCGCTGACGCGAAGAAATTCGCCGTCTGCCCCGCGCCGCTATTCGGCTGCGGAATCATGCCCAGCAACGTCAGTGCCTGCGAGCTCATCTTGTCGAGTGGAACCATGTTATTCGCGTACGGCGTACGCTTCGTCGGATCGCTGTTGGAAAACGGATCGTAAATCGTAGCCAGCCCGTTGAAGTTTCCACCGCGGACCTGCGCCGTCGGCACGCTGAGCAGCCCATTGCCGCGCTCGGCCGTGGTGGTGCCTTCCCAGGACGCGAAAAAGAACAGCTTGTCGTGTATGATCGGTCCGCCAAAAGTCGCTCCGTACTGATTGTCGATGCGCTGCGGCGTTTTTGGCCCTGCCGGACTATTGGGATTGAAGAACAGGTTTTTGGCGCCCCAATAGCTATTGGAATTGTATTCAAAGAATGTCCCGTGATACTGGTTCGTTCCGGACTTCGTGACAACTGAAACGGCGGCGCCCCCAGCCATGCCTTGCTCGGCGTCAAAATTGTTCGTCGAGATGTTCACGGCCTCTATCGATTCGAGCGGCGGGACATAGTAGGCGTGATGCGGAAGCCACGTGAAAATGCTTGCCGCGCCATCGATTCGAAGATTGTTCGAATTTCGTGCGGTGCCATTGACGTTAGACGTCAGCGAGCGAGCGGGAGAGTCGGTCGATGCATTCTGGAACTGCGCGGGCGTGGTACCCGGAACCAGATCCAGCAGCGATTGGAAATTCCGATAGCCGCCCACCGGCACTTCGGTCAACTGCTTGGTCGAGAGATCGGTGTGCAGGTCGGACTTGTCCGTTTGCAACTGCACTACTTCCGCGCCGACCGTGACCACTTCGTTGACGCTTCCCAGCCTCAGCGGCGCATCGACGCGTTCAATGTTGTTGGCCTGAACGTCTATGCCCTTCGCCTCGAACGTCGAGAATCCGGACATAGAAATCCTGATGTCGTAGACGCCCGGCGGTATGTTGGCGATTTCATATCCGCCGCGGTCCGTGGTCTTGGCTTCGACCGCATACCCGGTTGCGTTATTTTTTAAAGATACGGTTGCGCCGACGACGGCGGCCTGCTGCGGATCGGTAACAGCGCCAACTAATGTGCCGTACAGAACCTGCCCAACCGCGATGGTTGGCAACAGGAAAACAAGAGCGACTACGAGGATTCGAGACTTCATATGCCCCCTTACCCGCTAGAGTCCAAAACCAAATTGAAGTTAGTATATACTCGAAATCTCTAAAGCCGCAAGGGTCTAGTTTGTGAATGTCTAGTTTGTGAAGGTTGTGTCAGCTCCACACGGTAAGCCGGATTACGTCGGACAGGAGATGACTGCATGAGATGCCCTGTCGTCCGCCTTCTGCTTCTCGCGGTTCCGGTTTTTGCCGCGGAGACAAAGCGAACGGCTCCCGCGCCGCAAGTCACCTTTTACCGCGACGTCGCGCCGATCGTTTACCGCAATTGCTCTCCATGCCATAAGCCGGGCGAGTCGACTCCGTTTTCACTGCTCACTTACGAGGACGTCAAACGCCATGCGCACCAAATCGCCGATGTCGCCAAACGCCGCTACATGCCGCCCTGGCCGCCGGAGACTGGATACGGCGATTTCGTCGAGGAGCGCCGGCTCACAGCCGCGCAGATCCGGCTGATCCAGGAATGGGTACAACAAGGATCACCGGCCGGCGCGTCTACAGGTTCACCCCAAGCCGCCGCCGTTGAGCCGGAATGGAAACTCGGGAAACCCGATCTAATACTCCACGTCCAGAAGCCTTTTCAACTGAGCGCCGATGGTCCCGAGGTGTTCTGGAATTTCGTCATACCCGTGCCGCTGTACTCGACGCGTTGGGTGAAAGCGGTGGAGATCCGGCCGGGTGCTCCGCGGGTAATTCATCATGCCAGTCTGCTGGTGGATCGCGCTGGTTCCGCGCGCAAGAATGAGAAAACGCCGGGCGTGGGTTTCCCGGGAATGGATCTGACGGTAGATGAGAACACCTTCGATCCGGACGGCGTGTTCCTTGCGTGGAAGCCTGGCAGCACTCCCAATATTGAGCCGGAGGGCATTGCGTGGCACGCCGATCCCGGCATGGATATGGTCTTCAATGTTCACCTGCGGCCTGACGGCAAGACCGAAACCGTGGACCCTTCCATCGGACTATATTTCACCGACAGGCCCCCGACGAAATTCCCCATGCTGGTGGAGCTCGAGCGGGATGCTTCGATCGACATCCCCGCCGGTGCGCGCGATTACGTGGTGAGGGATAGCTTCCGATGCCCGATGGATGTGCAGGTGCTCGCGGTTTATCCGCACGCGCACTATTTGGGAAAGCTGCTGGAAGGCTATGCTACCTTGCCCGGCGGGTCGCGCAAGTGGCTCATCCGCATCCCGGATTGGGATTTGAATTGGCAAGGCGTCTATCATTTCAAGCGTCCGGTGACGTTGCCGCGCGGCAGTGTTATTACCATGCGCTTTCACTACGACAATTCCGAAGCTAATGTCCGAAATCCGCACAAGCCGCCGCAGCGCGTTCGAGGTGGCGGCCACGCCGATGATGAGATGGGCAACCTGTGGCTGCAGCTCTTGCCGATGGGGAATGGCGACCGGCGCCCCGTGTTGCTGGAGGCACTGATGCGGCAGCGTCTGGAAAGATCGCCCGGAGATTTTTTACCCAACTATAACGTTGGCGACTTGCTTCTGAGCCGCGGCAAGGCTGCCGAAGCCGTTCCCTATTTCGAACGCGCCTGGAAAGCGGCTCCGCGCAACGTCATCGCGGCCACCGAGTTGGGGGTTGCATTGATGTCGCTGTCGAAGGTGCGGGAAGCAAAAGAGCAATTCCAACGCGCACTTGAAATCGACTCCCATTTCACGGATGCGCGCTATGATTTTGCGAGCGCGCTGGCTGCGGGCGGCGAATGGGAGCAGGCTGCCGAAGAATTCCAAACAGTGATTCGAGAAAGGCCCGGCGACCGCAACGCGCGCGAGCACTTGGGTGAGGTGTTCATGTTGTGGGGAGATCAGTTTCTAAAAGCGGGAAATCTCGAGCTGGCGGTGAAGCGCTATGACGAAGCCATCGTGTTCCGTCCCGCCGATCCTGAGTTGCGCATGAATTTCGGAACGGCACTAGTAAGCTTGGGGCGTTTGGAAGAAGCACGGTCGCAGCTTGAGGCCGCGCTGCGGTTCGATCCAGGAATGCAAGCCGCCCGGCAAGCGCTCGCCGCGATTGACGCACAGAAGCGCGAAAAGCCGAGATGAGAAGCTGTGAAAAACCGCAAACCAACACAGGCAAGAATGCCTGTGCTACACACCACCTTGTAGCCCAGGCATTCTTGCCTGGGTGGGTCGTAGAGCGAGCGCTTGCCGCGATATGTGTTCTCCTCCTGTGCGGATGCGGTGCCACCCGTTCTGTACCGGCACTTCCGAACGTGGATGCGAGCAAGTTTCAGAGAGATATCGCCAAGTCTGTGAACGACGCCCTGGCTGAAGCCAAAAAGTATCCCAACGATGCGGCCCACACATTGCGGTTATGCATGGTCCTGCATGCGTACGAACAGTATCAAGCAGCCGGACAATGCTACGCGCGTGCCCATGCTCTCGATCCAGGGGATTTCGCCGCGCTGTACTGCTGGGGTCAAGCGTCGGCGGCGGAAGGTAACTACGCCGCGGCTGCGGAGCGTCTGAGACACGCGCTGGCAATTCGCCCGGAATCAGTGCCCGCCCAGTTGAAGCTCGCTGAGGTCCTCACTGATTCCGGCGATGCATCCCAGAGCCTCGATTTGTACAAGCGCATTTTGTCAAAGTCGCCCGATGAGGCGCGAGCGCACTTTGGCTTGGGACGCGCACTCGGAGGCGATGCCGCGGTTGAAGAATTCCGAAAATCACTCGATCTGTTTCCCCGCTACGGCGCCGCGCAGTTCGCACTGGCTTCCGCTTACCGGCGGAAGGGCGATGAGACCAAAGCACAGGAAATACTGCGTAACTATGATCGCGACAAGTTGTTACTCCCGCCGCTCAACGATCCCGAGATGGCTTCGGTGAGGAGCCTCAATCTCAGCGCCGGAGCCCTACTGCAGAACGCCGCTAATCAAGCAATCGAAGGGCGCTTGGAGGAGGCTGTCTCGTTGTATGAGCGCGCAGTTGCCGCGGATCGAAAGCTGACGCGTGCCTACACAGACCTGATCTCTCTGTACGGGCGCTTGGGGCGGAATTCGCAGGCTGAAGACGCATATAGCCAGGCAGTCGCCCTGGACCCAAACGAAACCGATGCGTACTACAACTTCGGTGTCTTCTGTTTTGAGCGCGGCCGCATGACCGAGGCCAAGGCCGCCTTCGAGAACGCCGTGCGCCTGCAGCCCCATCACGCGGAGGCTCTGAATAACTTAGGCGCGATTTTCGAGCAGCAAGGAAAATGGGACCAAGCGTCGGCGCTTTACCGGCGCGCGATAGACACGAACGCCTCGTATCCGCTGGCTCATTTTCATCTCGGCCGGATCTACGCCAACCAAAAGAAATACGCGCTGGCCATTGAGGAGCTGGAACGATCGCTCGATCCGAAGACTGAGAGTACACCCGCCTATTTGTACGCATTGGCAGCGATTCATGCACGCGCCGGCAACCGCACCCGCGCTATCGAGGCGATGCGCGAAGCGCGAAAACAGGCGGAGGCTCGGGGCCAGACACAGCTCATCGCGAGCATCGATCGCGATTTAGCTCTTTTGGAACCGAAATTGTGAAGCGAGCCGCGGTTGTTGTCCTCCTGATATTGCCTCTGCTCTCTTGCGCGCATAAAGCCGCACAAGAGCAGCCAACTGGCCCGTGGTTCGAAGATGTCGCGGCGGCCAGCGGCATCGATTTCGTTCATCAATCCGGCGCAACCGGGAAGTTCTATATGCCGGAGATCATGGGTTCGGGAGCAGCGCTGCTCGACTATGACGGCGACGGCGACCTGGACATTCTGCTGCTGTCTAATCACGGAATCCGTTTGTACCGGAACGAATTGAATCCCTCCGGTAAGCTTCAGTTCACGGACGTCACGCGTGAAGCCGGCCTCGACTATGCGGGTTACGGAATGGGGATCGCGACCGGTGATTTTGACAACGACGGCCGCATCGACATCCTCGTGACCGGCTTTGGTGGAAACGCCCTGTACCGGAATCTGGGAAGTGGCGTGTTTCGCAATGTCACGGCCGAGTCCCCGGAAATCGCTTTGCCGGGACGCTGGAGCACGGGCGCGTCGTTCTTCGACTACGACCGCGACGGCCGGCAGGATCTCATCATCCTGAACTATCTCGATTATTCGTTCGAAAATAACAAGCGCTGTTTTGCTCCTACCGGCGAGGTGACGTATTGCAGTCCGAAAGTTTATCCGCCAACGTCCGCGCACCTATTTCACAATGAGGGCGGCCGGTTTGTAGAGGTAACGAAAAAGTCCGGTCTGGATCGGGCATTGGGGCGAGGCTTAGGCGTTGCTGCTTTCGATGTGAACGGCGATGGATGGCCGGATGTTTTCGTCGCCAACGATGCGAGTGCCAATCACCTTTGGATCAACCAGCGCAACGGCACGTTCGCCGAGCGCGCGCTGGAATCGGGAGTCGCATATGGCGAGGATGGCGTGGCCAAAGCCGGCATGGGCGTCGCGGTTGGCGACTATGACAACGACGGCGACGAAGATTTATTAGTGCTGAACTTAATGCGGGAGGGCGCGTCGCTATTTGAAAACGACGGGCATGGAAACTTTACGGATGTGTCGTTAAAAACCGGTATCCACGCCATCACATTTCCCTACACCGGTTTCGGAACCGGCTGGTTCGATTTCGATAACGATGGATGGGTCGACCTATTTCTGGCGCACGGCGCTGTGACTTTGCGTGAGGAGCAGCGCGGCCAGCCAAATCCTTTCCTGGAGCGAAACATGCTGATCCGCAATCCCGCTGGGAAAGGGCATTTTATTGATGAAAGCGGCGTTGCTGGCCCGGTTTTCGCGCAAACGGGGGTGAGCCGCGGCGCCGCGTTTGGCGACATCGATAATGACGGCAGCGTGGACATCCTGGTCGCTACGAACAATGGTCCGGCACGCCTGTTGCGAAACAATTTGCCGCATCGGAACTGGCTGAGTGTTCAGGTCGACGGTCCAGGCCTGGGCATTGGCGCGCGCGTCGCGGTGAAGGCGGCGGGGCTGCCGGTACTCTGGCGCAGAGTTCACACGGACTCGAGTTATTTATCGGCCAGCGATCCGCGCGTCCACTTTGGACTCGGCGATGCAAAGAAAATCGAACGTGTCACTGTGTATTGGCCGGATGGGACTCAGAGCAGCTATACGGATGTCACTGGAAAACTGAATTCGGTATTTCACGTAACGAAGAAGCTGTGAAAAAATCGCTCTAAGATCCACGCAGGCAAGAATGCCGTGCCACAATTTGCATGAACGTGTGGCACTGGCATTCTTGCATGTGTTGGTTTTGCGATTTTTTCACAGCTTCAAAGCCAACGCGGTGATAGTGTCGTCAGCACTTCCAGGCGAGGCTTAACGTGCAACCGAGAAAAGCAGCCAGGCGCTCGGCTTCCTGCCCGGCCGCGCGTCGCACCCACACCGGCACCTTCATGAAGGGATCGATGACAACTTCGACGCGTCTGCCCTTGATTTCGTGGCGCCAAGTGCCCTCCATGCGGCCATTCACCAGCAGGACCGGCGAAATCCAGCCCTGCGGCCGATAAACGCGGTGCCGCAAATCGCCGGGCAACAGGTGCCCGGCATGGTGAGAGGCGCCGATCACGTACTGATCGAACGCGGGTAGCAGGCGGACCGACCGGTTTGGTGGAAGCTCGCGCACCTCACGGGCATCAGCGGCCAGCATCCATGCCTGCGCACCGTCCAAGTCGACCGCAGACACCTCTTCGCCAAGCGAGGCGATCCATTGCCGGGCGGTGGAAACGCCGCCTCCAATCCACCAGCGCCCGAGATCGTGGTAAGTGGCCGGACCGTACGCCGCCAAAAAGCGGCGCGTCACGGCGGCCGCCGCAGCTTGCGGATCCATTTTCGGATCATCGGACGGAGCTGGCGCCGCGGCCAACCAGGTATCGGGACGAGTAAACCGCACGCGCTGACCCAGGCTTGGCCCGAAGCACAGGCGGCCGGTGAACGCGGCCGGCCTCAGCATGGTGCCCCAACTGCTTTCGGCGACTTGGGTGGCGAACGTGGCCGACCCGGTGAGCCGTCCTACCTCCTGCGCCAGCTCTTCACGCGTCATCAACCGGCCGTCAAGCGCGGCTGCTACTGCTTCCGTCAGGCGGTCGAGCTCCTCGATCGTGATCCCGAAATTTTTCTGCCACCGTGCGGGCTTCAGAAACCGCGGACTGATGCTGAGGACAGCGTGCCACATGGGTAACTCGTCAGCGGGAAGCAGGTGCAGCGTGCCCCGCATGGCCCAGGTTTTGACCAGCGTGCGGTCCTCCCACAACGCCCGCTGAACGGCCCGCCGGTCGAGGTCTTCCACCCTGGCCCATACGGTCAGCTCGGCCGAGGACATCACCTGGGCGTGCAAGCCACATAGGCGGCTGGCGACCGCGAGCATGCTGCCGGCAGGCGCACGTTGATCGAGGTGGTGACGCCGGCTGCGCCAGGCTGCCGCGCGTCGCCAGGTAAGCTTCAGCATTCCCTAACAATTATGCCAACCACAGAGGCAGCGCGATTACGGGCGTACTGGCAGAGTCAGGAATTCCGGCGTCGAGAGCGCGCGCCGCGTGAATCGCGCCATGCGGACCGCTCCCTTAAAATAAAAAACTTTGTTGATTCGCACTCCCACCGATGCGTGCCCCGGTCCATGCGGAGCAAGATGAATATTCGCCGCGCCTTCCTGAACTCCATTCACATAATTCCTGAACTCTTTACCGTCGTACACCGAGGCGACATGATACCAGGCGCCCAATGGATGGACCGCGCTGCGATTCATGAGAGCCTTGCCTTCGGTTCCGGATTGATTGTAGCTGTCGAGAAACCATCCATCACCGATCACGCGAATCTCAAACAGCATGCGGTTGTCGGTGTCGACGCCCGTCTTCGGATCTTGCTCGCTCAGGTGAAACCAGCGCTGCTCACGTTCACCGCCATCGGGCCGGAAGATCGCCTCGAAAGTAAACGTCTCGGCGCCCGCAAGTGGGTGGTTGTCGATGAACAACGCATCGCGGACTCCATCGAACTCCACGGCCTTACCAATTGGAGAATCGATGACGCGCGGCGCACCGAGCACAGTCGTCTTGTTCCCGCCAATATTCTCGAGCCGGTCAAACATCCAGACTGTTGCTTGGGCAGCACTGCGTCGTAAAGAACTCAGATATGCAACCAGGTTGTCGAGGTCGTCTTTCGAAAGAGCTCCATATGCGGGCATTAGCGATTGCCCGGTGAGCTTCACTTCTCGCAGCTCGCTTTTCAGGAACGATCGCAGGTTGCCGCTCATGTCGCGTAGGTGAACGGAATACTCATCTTCGTTCAACTGAATGCCGGCGATCGTCTTCCCGTCTCGCGTGATCACCGTGACGGAGCGATAATCCAGCGGAATATCGGCGCTGGGATTCACGATCGAGTCGCGCAAATAGCGGATGGAACGCTTCGCTCCGATTTCCGACAGGTCTGGTCCCAGAAATCCCCCCTGGCCGTCGATCGCGTGGCACGCGGCGCAGGAGTTTTTCTGATAGACCAGCGCTCCCGCAGTCTGGTTGCCAGCCGCCGCATCTGAACTTCCTTGGCGGCGCAACTGTTTTACATAGGCCACCATTCGCCACACCTCTGCGTCGGGAAGACCGAAAGTGCCCGGCATTTCGGTGTTCGGTATCCCGTTTCGAATGACCAGGAACATCTCGCGATCAGAGGCGCCGTGATGCAACTCACCGCTGTTGAGAACGGCGCCTCGACCGCCCTCACCGCTCTGCCCATGACAATGGCCGCACCGACCGCCAAATATTTTGCGCCCAGCCTCAACGTCAGCCTCGGATGTATACGGATTCGTTTGCGGAATGTCGGCAGCGTTCCTCGGCTGCCTCGATTGCGCCACCAATTGCATTCCACATGCAATCCAGCAGCAGGCTAGAAGCAACGTGGCGCGGACACGAGTGTCTGCGGCCTCGAGACTCGTCTCGAGGCTCTTTCCCCAAGCATCGAGAAGAGTTTCAGTACAGCAGACTGAATCCCGCCCCACGTCAAACATCATTCGAGTTCGAAAGCAATCAGGTTGTCGCCAATCGGAATGGTAATCAACTGCTTCCCCCGGCTTAGAAACGTGATGGGGCTTGCAAAAACCCGATCGCCGCCATTGAAATGCCACAGCTCTTTACCCGTGCGGGCGTCCAGAGCGTAGAAGTTTCCACTGGGCGTGGCTGAGAAAACCAAATTCCCCGCAGTCGATAAAACGCCGGCCCAAGGCGGCGAAGCGATGCGGTGCTCCCATTGGATTTCGCCAGTTTCCGGCGTCATCGCGATGAGCTTGCCCCAGCTCTCTTCCGGCCGAAAACGCGCTCCACCGCCTCCGCCACCGAAGTAAGACTCGCCCGGCTGGAACTCGGGCGCGTCGGTCTTGAAGAACCGGCGGCGCTCCTCGCGCGCATTGAAATAGAGCAGACGCGTTTGTGGATTGTAGCTGGGCGACATCCAGTTGTTCCCCCCGTCGACACCGGGCCAGATGGCGTCGTTTCCCTCTGGCAAAGGCTCCTGTCCGGGAATCAGAACCGGCCTGCCTGCCTTGTCAATCTCCTTTGCCCAAGTTTGCTTCACGTACGATTTCGCGAAAAGAAATTTGCCACTCTCGCGATCCAGCGCGTAATAGAATCCATTTCGGTTGGGCGCCACGACCAGTTTTCGGCGCTGGCCCTGCAGCGTAACGTCGAGCAGAACCGGAACCTGCGTGGCATCCCAATCGTGCGTGTCGTGCGGAGTGAATTGGAAATGCCATTTGAGTTTGCCGGTATCGGCATCCAGCGCCAGCAGCGAGCACGAGTACAGGTTGTCTCCAGGTCGAACATCGCCATTGTAGTCAGGGCCGGGATTTCCAGTGCCCCAATAGATGGTGTTCAACTCCGGATCGTAAGAGCCGGTCACCCACGTCGATCCTCCGCCGTGTAAGAAACCGCCTCCCCAAGTTTCGGACCCCGGCTCGCCGGGAGCGGGTATCGTCCAGAAGCGCCAAATTCGCTCGCCTGTTTTAGCATCGTAAGCGTCGAGGAAACCGCGAATACCGCCTTCAGCTCCGGCGATCCCGACGATGATCTTATCTTTGATGGCCAGCGGCGCAGCCGTAGCGGTGTAATTCAGCCCGGCGTCGGCGATGTCTCTCTTCCATAACATCCGGCCGGATCTGGCATCGAGCGCGATCAGCTTGGCGTCAAGGGTCGTGATGTAAAGCTGATTGCCCAGGATTGCAAGACCGCGATTGACTTCGCCGCAGCAGGTGTACACACGCGCCGATAGCCTGTATTCAAAGGTCCAAAGCGTACGCCCGGTCTCGGCATCCAGAGCAATGACATCGCTCTGCGGACGCGTGACGTACATGATCCCATTCACCACGATCGGCGTCGTCTCCACCTTGCTGCGATGCATCTGGTAGATCCACTTGACGCGCAGGTGCTGAACATTCCCGGAGTTAATCTGGTTCAAGCTGCTGTAGTGATGACTACTATAGTCGCCTCCGTAGGTGAGCCAGTTGGCGGGGTCCGACGGCGCTTTGAGCAGCGTTTCATAAGTGACCGGCAGTCCGTTCGACGGTCCCTGGGCCAAGACCGTTGCGGCGAATGCCAGCGTTGTCATCAGGCCGATTAGGTTCATTTACTCTACCGCCCGGCAAGCTGCTTTTCGATAGTGGCGCGCGCCGCCGGCAGATATCGCAGCGCATTTGCGTAATATACTTTGCGCAAAACGTAGTCCGGCAGACCGATGCCGTAGATCCTCCACCGGCCGTGCAATGGCGCGCCCGTGGCCGACCGAATCTGCGCGGGATGATCGAAGTGCTCGTCAAAAGTTTCGAGGAATCTCCAGTGAGGCACCCAGAATTCTTCAATGCCGCGGCTGGGATTGCCATCCGATCCGAACAGAACGCGGTCCTGGTATTTGAGGAAACATTCACGAATCATCCGCGGCGCGCGGCCGAGATCCTGCACCGTGGCGGACAACTCGACGTCGGCATTCGGATACCTGTCGAGCAGGGCAGCGACCTTGTCCATATCGTAATAGAGCATGGCCAGGTGAGCATTGATGAAGCGAGTGTTCGGATGATGCGCGTGCATGTTCTCGCGCGCCTTCTCGATCACGTCGGGAGTGGGCTGGCCGGTCTTATAGTAATTGCCTTCGGGACTGCTGCGCCAAAGGCCGGCTTCATAACGCTCGTTCTCTGGGCCAATCGGAAAAAAACGTCCATACGAATCGCCGGTGTGGATCATGACTGGCTTGTTGTATTTTGCGCACATTTCCCAGGAGGGATCGAATCGCTTGTCGTCAGCTTGGATATAGCTGCCGTCCGGATTCCGCAGATCCAGTCCCAGAACTTTATTAATTTTCAGCCCCGCGGCGCCCGCGCGAAAACAGCGCTCCAGCTCCGCCGCTGTCTTCTCCGCCCAGCCAGGCTCGTTAATTCCGTTGAAGTCCAGTCTGGCGAAATGGATGATGCGGTCCTGGTACTGCGCACCGGCCTCAATATTCCGGTCGAAGGCTTTCCCGAATCCGCCGTCCATATTACAGATGACGCCGATGCCGGTTTTGTCCATCAACTGGATCATTTTTTCGTAGTCCGCCGGCGTCTTGAGAGACTGCCCGTGCAGATGGAAGTCGACGACGGGAAACTTCGCGCGAGTGATGTTCGTTCTCGGCATTTTCATCAACGCCTTCGGCATGGCCGGCACTTCGGGCGTAGGTTTGAAATCGGGATGCGATGGAAATCGCGGTGTCGCAGTCTGACCTGCGGCAACCAGGCAGGTGGCGCCGAGAATCGCCAGAATTCGGAAGGAGCCAGGCATGGAAATAATCTCCTTGTTCGAGACTAAGGCCAAACGTATTGTACACAAGCCGGCGGCGCAGACGATCGCTTCTTGTCGTTTGCGTTGCTCGGGAGCAGGCAGGCCACGGAAATATCATGCCTGCTCACAGCACGCCTATGTAGGGCAGGTTGATAACCTGCCGCCGATTGTAAATCGGCCTATCGCTAACGGACCGATTGCCAATCGGCCGGCAGGATACCATCCTGCCCACTGTCAGCATTGCTTCCATCGCCGCTTCTGCCGTATGATGCTCGTGATGCTTTGCGAGTGAGGGACAGATGACAAACGATCGGAATCGCCGCAAGTTCCTGGAGACTGCCGCCGCGACTACTGCGGCATTCACCATCGTTCCAAGACACGTGTTGGGTGGCCCCGGTGTAGTCGCGCCCAGTGACAAAATTACGCTGGGTCACATCGGCGTCGGCACTGAAGGGTTGAGAGAAATACAGCCCTTGCTCGCGGCATCCGACATTCAGATTGTTTCGGTTTGCGATCCCAGTAAAGAGGCCATCGGATATCGCGACTGGTCGAAGACCGGCATCCGCGATAGCATTCGCCGCATGCTGGGGGATTCCAACTGGAGCGCCGGCGGAGACGACGTGATTCCCGGCGGACGCGATGTCGCCAAGAATATCGTCGACACCTATTATTCGAACAAGCGGTCCGGCGAAAAGTTACGAGGCTGCTCCACCTATGCCGATTTTCGCGAGATGCTGGACAAGGAAAAAGATCTGAACGCAGTCAAGATCATGACGCCGGACCATCTGCACGGCGTCATCAGCATGGCGGCGATGAAAAAGGGCAAGCATGTGATCATGCACAAGCCCATCGCGAATCGGCTGAAGGAAGCCAAGTTGGTGATCGACACCGCTCGCGAAACGGGCGTTTCCACGCACTTCATGCCGTGGGACAGCAACGGATCCATGGAGCAGGTGATGGCCTGGATCAAGGACGGCGCCATCGGCACTCTGCGTGAAGTCCACAACTGGAGCAACCGCCCCGTGTGGCCTCAGTACGCGACTCTTCCCACCGATGCGCCACCGGTTCCAAAAGGATTCGATTGGGATTTGTGGCTGGGTCCCGAGGCGGACCGGCCCTATCATCCCACCTACACGCACATGGTTTTTCGCGGATGGTATGACTTCGGCGGTGGCTCCATGGCGGACATGGGCCATTACAGTCTTTGGACGGTTTTCAATGCTCTCGAACTGAGCGGTCCTACGAGTATCGAGCCGGTGTTGAGTCACAATTGTGTGTTAAATGAAAACGTAGCCGCGACGGTGAAGAATGATTTCTCGTTCCCAGCCGCCAGCTCCGTGCGTTTCCGATATCCGGCGAAAGGCCAGCGTGCGGCGGTCGACCTGATTTGGTACGACGGCGGCATGCGGCCGCCCACGCCTGACGAATTGGACGAAGACGGAAAAGAATTTCCGGCCGAAGCGATGATGTTCGTGGGCGACAAGGGAAAAATTCTGGCCGGATTCCGAGTGGAAAATCCACGGCTCATCCCGGAAAAGAGGATGCGCGGTTATCAGGCGCCGGAAACGCCTCCGCGCCGGCAGCGTGATCCAGGCGAGTTGTCGGCAGGACTCAAACAGTGGATCGCAGGCTGCAGGGGCGGGAAACATTCGCCCGGCAGTTTCTTGCATGCGGGTCCGATTTCGGAAGCCGTCAACTTATACGCGGTTGCGCTTCGCAGCCGTCAGCGACTGAAATACGACGCCGCGAACATGAGCATCACCAACGTTTCGGATGCGAACAAGTACCTCTCGCGCGAATACCGGAAGGGTTGGGAGCCAAAGTCGTGAGGATCACTGGCATGCACTCGCTTTCAAGAAGACGATTTCTGAATCAAACCGCAATGGGCATCGCGGCGGCGGGCTGCGTTCTGACTTCCGGAGCGCCGTCGCTTCACGCCGATCCGCTAGGCATTCCGATTGGCTGTCAGACCTACCCCGTTCGAGATGCATTGGGAAAAGATTTCGAAGGCACTCTGGCTCAACTGGCCTCCATCGGTTATCGCAACATCGAGATGTGTTCGCCGCCTGGATACGAGAAGTCGGGGTTCGGATCCCTGGTGAACAAGAAGGCCTCGGAAATCCGCGAGGCTATCCACAAGGCCGGCCTGGGATGTGAAAGCTGCCACTACCAGTTTCGGGAAATGAAGGAGAATCTCGACGACCGAATCGGGTACGCCAAGGAATTGGGCCTGAAACAAATGGTGCTATCTACCTTCGGCCTGCGCCCGGAAGCAAGCCTGGCGGATTGGACGGCCGCGGCTGAAGAATTAAATCGGATAGGCGAAAAGGTGCAGAAGGCGGGCATGCAGTGCGGCTTTCACAATCACAATTTTGAATTCAAGGAAATCGACGGCGTGCTGGTCTACGACAAACTGATGAACACGCTCGATCCAAAACTGGTAAAGATGCAATTTCAGGTTTCGGTGATCAGCCTGGGCTACGAGGCAGCCACCTACCTGACGAAATATCCAGGCCGATTCATTTCACTCCATCTGCAAGACTGGTCGCCGGCGGACAAGAAACAGGTAGCCATCGGACAAGGTGTCGTCGATTGGAAGAAGCTCTTCGCCGCCGCCAAGACGGGCGGAGTGGAAAACTACTTCGTCGAACTGAACATGGATGCGCTGAAGCCGAGCTACCAGTACCTGCACGAGCTGAAGGCGTAACTTACGACGTGGCGTGTGCCTGCCAACCCCACAAGTTGAGACGCGCGCGCGACACACAACAAGTGGAGCAGTATGGAGTCCAATCATAACCGCGACCGTAAGGGAGCCTACCCAATCTCAGGAAAGCGCCTCTATTTCTAATAACCACTCCGTTAACGGTCATGGCTCTGTTTGAAACACTCTCTCACCCACGTACTCCTACGCTAGGATTCTCTCGATTGGCCAACATTTCCGTCCTTCCACACGTCCTGACTGGCCGGATTACGAATTCACGTTTCACGATCAAGAAGAGATTGGGCCGCGGATGCTGGCGAGAGTGGCTAAGCGAACCGGATCGAAACCGGAAGATCTCCGATCCTGAATGGATCACATCAACGTGACCGCGAGATCATAAGGACGTGCAAATCCCTCATGGTTTCACACCAGCAATGTTGAGCCGAATTGAATAGACACTGGTACTGGCGGTAACATACAGCGTCTTGCCATCCTCGCCGCCCCACGCAACGTTACTTACTCTTTCCGGTACTTTGATCGTTCCCAAATGCTTCCCGTCCGGAGAAAAAATCCACACACCACCTGCGCCTGAGCCATAGATGTTGCCTCTCTGATCGACCTTTATGCCATCAGGGCCTCCGATCCCTTTTTCAGCGGTCGCATCATAAAAGACTTTGCCGTTTGAAACGGTGCCGTCACGCTGGACGCTATATCGCATCCACAGCATCGGGCCGGAGCAGGCAATATACAGGAATTTCTCATCGGGCGAAAACGCAATCCCGTTGGGTCTCGCCAAATCCTTAATCAAAAGCTGAAGCTTCTCTCGTTCCGGCGGAGCACCAGGCTTGTGATCGCGCGCGCCCAGGATGCGGTATACACCGTTCACCGGCAGTTGCTTTTGTGGATCTTGATCGCTTTGCGTCGGCAGTCCGTAGGGAGGGTCGGTAAAGTACAAGGAACCGTCTGATTTGTAGACGAGATCGTTGGGGCTATTGAGCGCCTTGCCTTCGTACGTGTCGGCCAAGACAGTCAGCGCCGCATCAGGCTTCAGCGACTCCAAACGCCACACCTGCCTCCGAGCGTGTCCCGCCACCGTCAGTCTCCCTCGTGAATCGAGAGTCATTCCATTTGAGCCGGGTTCAGGCCCTGCGAATGGAGCCGATCCTTTATATCCGCTGGGATGGATAAATACGCTGGCGGCTTGTCCCGGCCGCCATTGAACAATATTGTTCGCTGGGATTTCAGCAAATAGCAGAGACCCCTCGCGTGTCCAGATAGGGCCCTCCGTCCACTTGTTGAAGCCTGTAGCTACCTGCTCGAGCTTGGCATCCGGCGGTACGATTTGGTCGATCGCCGGGTCCAGTTTCTGCACGCTTTGAGACATGCTTTGAGAAAAGAGAGAGCCTGTAATCCCACTTAACAAAGCACAGAACCAGACGAACGATGACCTTTTCATACGAACCATCCCCTAAACTAACTCTGTGGCACAGGCATTCTTGCCTGTGTTGGTTTATGATTTTTTCACTGCTTCCAGGTACTCCCGCACAGCCTTGAGATTCCGGCGCATATCATCTTCGATGGAACCCGACGGCGACGACGTCTCCAGGTTGGCGAACCCGTCATAACCGATTTCGGTGATGGCTTTCATCACGGCCGTGAAATCGATCGGACCGTCTCCGATGTAGCCTTTGTCCTTCAAATGCATCTGGCAGATTCGCGCTTTCCCCAGCCAGCGGATTTCCTTCGGCACATCAAACCCGTTCCTGTTCGAGTTCCCGACGTCGTAGTATACGCGCACCGCCGGCGACTTGATGCGATCCATTATCCGGACATTGTCCTCGGCTGAAATCGTATCCTCGAGTCCAAGCAGAATCCCCGCGCGCTCCGCTTCGCCCGCCACTTCCTTCAACACATCCGCGACGTAATCGCGCTCCTGCGCGGTCTCCAGCGCGCCCTTCCCGAAAAATGGCAGCAGCATGACGCCCGCGTTCAGCGTCTTCGTAATCGGAATGCCGTCGGCCACCCATTTCTGCCCCAGCTTGTCGTTTTTCAAAAAGTTCACGTGAAGAATATCAAGACATGTTCCCGCCAGTGCAATGTTCTGCTGTTTGGCCCGCGCGAGGTATTGAGCTTGAATGTCGGCGTTGTCCAAAGGCAATTTTCCGTCCACGGGCTTCCGGCCCAGACTGACCTGTACGCCATCGAATCCGAGTGATTTCGCCAGAGCTACCGCATCCAGATCGCCGGTTTTTTTGAGGTTCCAGTCCGTCACTCCGATCTTCGGTCCATGGGTTTGACCGGCGGCAAACAACCGCGCCGCAGCCGGCGCCGCCGCCACACTCCCCAGGAAAACTCTTCGTGAAATGTTCATACCGATTACCTCTTCACTAAAGCCGTGAGCTTGATGACGCGGAACTCCACAGCGCCGTGGTCCCCCTGCAGAATGATTGCGCCGGGTTCGCCTTCGTTCGGATCGCTCGCGATCGCCGTAAGACCCTCGATCGTTCCATGGTCGATAATCGTCTGACCATTCAGCACCACCGTGACCTGCCGGCCCACCACGCGAATGTCATAAGTTTGCCACTCCTCGGGCGGCTTGGTCGCATTCACACTCGGCGGAATGCGGCTGTACAGCGCGCCATTACTGTGACTGTCCAGTTTGCCGTCATCGTCTCGAATCTGAACCTCGTATCGGGCTCGCAAACCGATCCCGCTGTTGCTTTTCGCCGGCAGCTTGTATTCGACATGCAATTTGAAATTCCAAAATTTGCGATCTGTTATGAGATTCGCCCCGCGTCCCAGCCCCGTCAAAATGCCGTTATTCACCGACCATTTGAATTCGCGGTCGGATTCCAGGGCATGCCAACCGGATAGATCGCGGCCGTTAAACAAGTCGACGCTCTCGCCATCCCGCCAACTCCCGTCGTCTTTTTCTTGAATGGCCGGTGCGCGCACGCCGGTCCAAGTCACGGGCGGGCTGTTCTGTCCCTCGGCCGCGAACGTACCCTCAAGCTTTTCTCCGGCGAGCCGAGCACGGTACACCAGATGTCGCGGGGAGGATCCGGTAGCGTTCGATTTGGGTCGAAAACCGAAGACGAGTTCGTTCCCCTCGATCGAGATCTCGTCAATCCGATTCAGGTCGCCCGCGTAAGCGCTGATGAACTCACCTTTGGGAGTACCAGTGTCCGCGCCCTCGATTTTCAGCCACCAGGCGCGCGGATGCTTCTCATCGTGCACCGTGATATCCCAATACCCATTGAACCGCGCGTTCGCGCCGAAAGCCGCGCCGCATGCGCAGGCGAGGAACAAGATGCTCACCTTCATAATTAAGTCCGGTTCCAGTCTACATCAAAGTTTTATTTCACAACTATCGGTTCCGGATCCGCAAAACCGTCCGCGCGCGGATCGGAAGCCGCGTAATTGGTTCGAGTCCGGGAATTGTGAAGAATAGCCTGGCCTCGTCCCATCTCCATCGTGTACGGACGACGTATTCGAATTTCATGACCTCGCTCGGAGAGTTGTTGTAGCGTCGTCAGCGGCACGCGACCCTCGATAGACACATCGCAGCCGCTCGCCGTTTTCTTAAAGAACCGCGGCGCTTCCAATGCCTCCTGCAGATTCATGCCGTAGTCGACGATGTTCGACACGAACTGGGCATGAGCCAGCGGTTGATTGGCGCCTCCCATGATTCCGAATCCAATATGTTCGTCGCCACGCTCCATAAAAGCGGGAATGATGGTATGAAACGGGCGCTTTCCACCTGCCAGCACATCGGGATGATCGCGTTCCAGCGTGAAACCCCAGCCCCGGTTGTGGAGAATGAAACCCAGACCCTCGACGGTGATCCCGGAGCCGAAGTTGTCGGCGATACTCTGAATCCAACTTACGATGTTGCCGTCACGATCGACCACGGTGAGGTATGTCGTATCACCCTCGATCGGCCGGGCCGCCGCGACATTGCAGTTGGCTTGACGCGCGTCGATCAGCGCCGCCCGCTTGCGCGCGTAATCTTTCGAGAGCAAGGCGCCGACCGGAATATCGGAAAAACGCGGATCGGCGTCGTAGCGTTGCAAATCGGCATAGGCTAGTTTCATGGCTTCGATCCGCTTGTGCATTTCAGCCGGGCTGGATGCCTCGCCGCCGGATACCGAAGGCGCCGTCTCCATTATGTTGAGCATCTCCAGCGCGGCCATGCCCTGACCATTAGGCGGCAGTTCGTACACGCGCCAGCCCCGGTAATCGGTTGAAATCGGCGTGACCCATTCGGAAGAGAACGCAGCCAGATCGGCCTGTGTCATCGTCCCTCCCAGTTTTTGAGACGTTCTCAGAATGGCGGCGGCGATATCGCCTTTGTAAAACGCATCGCGGCCTTCGCCCGCGATCAGCCGAAGCGTCTTACCCAAGCCGGGATTGCGAAAGATTTCACCTACGTTCGGCGGGCGTCCCTGCGGAAGAAAAACGCGGACAGATTCGGCATCCACTCGCAGTTTCTTTAATGGAATCGCGTCCGACCACGCTTCCTGGATAACCTCCGGCACCGGAAAACCCTGCTCGGCATAAGCGATGGCGGGTTGAAACAAATCCTTCCACGGCAGTTTGCCGTAGCGAGCGTGCATTTTCGCCCAGCCGTCTACCGCGCCCGGAATGGTGACGCTATGTATTCCTTCCGTGGGCATTATTTTGATCCCGGCCCGGTTGAGAAACTCGGGTGTCAGAGCTTTCGGCGCGGGTCCGGATGCATTCAGTCCCGTCAACTTTCCTGTGCTCGCATCCCAGTACAGGACAAAAAGATCGCCGCCGACGCCATTCATATCCGGCTCCATCACGGCCAGGACAGCGTTCGCGGCAATCGCGGCATCCACGGCGGAACCTCCGCGCGTCAGCATCTGCACTCCTGCCTGAGAAGCCAACGCCTGGCTGGTGGCGACGATGCCCTGTTGCGCAATGACGGCCGATCTGCCGTAGCTTCGTCCTGGTCCTTGAGCGCGCAACAGGATGCTCGCGGATAAAAACGCTACGGTGGTGCAAAAATATCTAAGCTTCATTGGGCGTGAACTTCCAGTCATCATAGCTCACTGTCCCGAACGCCGATGTTATATGATGCTGCGTATGCAACCTCTCGACTCAGTCTCTCGCCGGACATTTCTCGCGGCGACATCAGCCATGGCGCTCGCGCGTGGCGCGTCTTCCAAGGACCGTTTGAAGGCGGGCCTGGTTGGTTGCGGCGGACGTGGCACTCAGGCCGCCGTCAATCTTCTCACCGGCAGCGACAACGTTGAGATCGTGGCGTTGGCGGACGTTTTCGAAGATAAGCTGGAAGGCGCGTTGACCAGGCTGCGGAGTGACTCGAAATACGTCGCCCGCGATGCCGGCATCACGGTGGAGCGCAACGGTAAGCCCGTCCAATTGACAGCGGAGGAGTTGGTCGCCTCCGTCCAATCGCGCATTAAGGTATCTCCCGAACATCATTTTGTCGGGTTTGATGCGTTCCAAAAGCTCATCAATTCCGATGTCGATATCGTGATGCTGGCCACGCCGCCGGGCTACCGGCCCCAGCACTTCGAAGCCGCCATCAACGCCGGTAAGCACGTATTTACCGAGAAACCGATCGCGACCGACCCCGTAGGCGTGCGCCGGTTCATGGATTCGGTGAAAATAGCCCAAGCGAAAAAGCTGACCGTGATGTCGGGCGCGCAACGCCACGCGCATCGGGAGTATATCGAGACTGTGGATAAGATCCATAACGGCTCGGTCGGCGACATCGTTGCGCTCAACTCCAATTACCTGGGTGGGCCGGTATTTCACGTCACCGCGCGGGATCCGAAGTGGAGCGACATGGAATGGCAGCACCGCAACTGGTATTCGTTCGTCTGGATCTGCGGCGACCAGATCGTGGAGCAGCATTTCCACAACATCGATTTCATGAATTGGGTAATGGGAACGCATCCCGTCGAAGTAGTGGCGTCCGGCGGAACCGTGTGGCGCACGCGCGAGGAGGTGTACGGAAACATCTACGACCACATGTTCTCTGACTTCGTATATCCGAACGGAGTCCGCCTTTCGAGCCACTGCCGCCAGTACCCGAACGGCCTTTATCGCAACGTCAGCGATCTCATCGTCGGGACTAAAGGCCGCAGCACGGGTCTGGATATGGGCGGCAAAGGCATCAATCCCTATGTACAGGAACACATCGACATGATTAAGAGCATCACCGGTGCGGGCCCGTACATCAATCAGGGAATGCGCGTCGCCGAAAGCACGATGACGGCGATCATGGGCCGCGAGTCCGGCTATTCCGGTATGAAAATCACGTGGGACATGATCATGGCCTCGAAGCAGGACCTGCAGCCCAAGGAGTTCGACTACAAGATGAAGATCGATCCGGTGCCGTTGCCTGTCCCGGGCACGTACAAGTTTACATAGCATGCTGAAAAAGGGGCACAAATGCCGTTTTCAGCAGCCTGCTAGAGCGATTTGCGGCACGGTGAAACCGCCCCTTGGAAATCTGCGCTGGCACATCGGCGGCGTCCTGTTCCTCTCCGGCGTGGCGGGCGGCGCAGGCGGCACGGCGCTTCAGGCTGGCCGCACATTCGTGATTGCCGCTTCCAAACGTTCATGGCACTTTCTGATTTGGGTCTCGATCATACCAGGGGCTACCATGGCTCGAAGCAAGTCTCCATACTTAACGTGGTAATACTAGTCGGCGCGCAACATCTTCACCGGATCGATTCGCACGGCGTGGAGCACCGCTGGAAGCGCGGCCAGCGACGCTGCGGCCAGAATTGTTAGCGCCGGAAGCGCGAGCATGGCCAAGTCAGTGGGCTTCGCCTGGTAGAACAGCGACTCCATGTATCGCACCGACGCCATACCGAGCGCGACGCCCGCCAGGGCTCCCACCAACACCATCGACAGGGCATCGAAGGCCACCAATCGCGCGATACCGGCGCCATGCGCGCCCAGCGCCATGTGAATGCCGATTTCGCGCCGCCGTTGAAGCACGGAATAGTGGAGGACACCATAGAGTCCGACGCCCGCGAGCAGCAGCGCGACCGCCGCGAAGAACAGCGCCAGCATCGCCAGCAATCGCTCGCGGACGGTTTGAGCGCGCACCAAGTCCGCTTGTGTGCGGATGTTGCTGACTCGGAATTCGGACCGCGCGCGAGGCACTTCCTGACGCAGGACGGACGCCAGCGCGAGTGGGTTCGAGCCGGACGTGCGTACGATGAAAGTGCCTGCGCGTATCGGCTGCAATGCGCCATTGACGTCGATCGAATGAAACGGAACATAGGCCACCGGCAAGATGGGCTCGCGCATTCCGCGGTAGGGAGAATCGCGGACCACGCCCACCACGTCATAGCGATTCCGCCCCTTCGCGAATGACTTTCCAATGGGATTTTCACCGTTGAAAAACTGCTTTGCGAAGGTTTCATTGATAATCGCAACGCCCGGAGACGTGTCGCTCGCGCGAAAGTCTCGCCCGTCGATGGAGTGAATTTTCATTGCGTCTGTCCATCCGGGTGAGACGCTCAGAAAATAGGCCAGGACCGGACCGGGCGGCGCCCCGTTAATCGAAACGAAGCCGTTCCAACCGTTTCCGGCCAGCAGTGGCCATCCGCACAGAGCCACCGTTTCGACGCCCGGCACCGCTCGCAGATGCTCGGCCACTTGATCCCAGAAGACCGGCGGCTGAGCGGGCTGAGCGACTGTGTCGAGCGTGAGAAGCCGTTCGGCGGAGAAGCCGGTGGGTCGATTGGACAGCCTATCGAACGTGACGACAAACAGGCCGCCGGTGAAAAGCACGAGAAAACAAAAGGCGACCTGTACCGCGATCAGCCCATGCATCATGCGCCGCCGGGAATTCGGGTCCGATCCACCTTTGAGCGCGCTCGCCGGCTTGATCGCCGAGGCGCGCAACGCCGGCGCCAGTCCGAGCAGGATAGTCACCGCGATGGTCAGCGCCAGACCGAATAGCAGAATCCTCCAGTCTGCCGGGAGAGAAAGGCGCGCGGGATTGTCCGGTGGATTGATCCGGCTTACGACAAACGGAGCGGACCACCATGCGAACAGCCCGCCTATCGCGGCTGCGAGGAACGCGAGCCATGCGCTCTCCACCAATACCAGTTGCACCAGGCGCCACCGTCCCGCGCCGATGGAGACACGCAACGCCATCTCG
This sequence comes from uncultured Bryobacteraceae bacterium, assembly GCA_955652915.1. Lineage (GTDB taxonomy): Bacteria > Acidobacteriota > Terriglobia > Bryobacterales > Bryobacteraceae > Palsa-89. Next base: position 14,851 of record CATPCJ010000079.1, on the reverse strand, counting down.
CGCGCCCGCGACGCGGCCTGCGCCGTCATTAAGTTTGCAACGTTGGCGCACGCAATGAGCAATACCAGCGCCACCAACACGCCGCAGGCCACCAGCGAACGGCGGTAGTTCTGCTGCAAACCGGAGGCGCCCGCGGCGGCAGGCTCCAGCAACAACTTCTGGCCGATGAATCGATCGATACTCTGTTTCGTCATGCCAGTGAATCCCTTCGCCCGCTCCTGTTCGAATGCTCGAGAGGTGGCGTGCAGTCTGGCGCGAACAGGCTCGACGGCAACGCCCGGCTTCAATCGCGCCAGCGTGCGGTGCCAGGTCCAGTCGGAACGTTCGACCGCGGGATGCATCATGGTGGGAACGAAAATATCGACCACGGCGCCAGTCTCGGTCCCGGTGAAGCGCGCCTCGGCTACGCCTGCGATCTCATACAAGTCGTCGCCCATCCGGAATGTCCGTCCGACGACTCTTGGATCCTGCCCGAAACGGCGCGCCCAATAATCGTACGAAAGCACGGCATAGGGATGCGCGCGTGGCTTGAGATCGTCGTTTTCGGTGAACAGCCGCCCCACGGCGGGCCGGAGCCCGAACGAGCCGAACATCCATCCCGAAACGTATTGCAGGTACGCTTTCTCAATCTCGTGATCCGGCCCATAGGTCAGGTCCATCCGTTCGGCATAGGAGATCGCGATCAGCTCGGCCTGATCCTTCACCGCGGCTCGCATCTGGCGAAAGGAAGGATAGGCCCAACCATCGAAGGTTTGGGGCTTGCCATCGAAACCGATTCCTTGCCGCGAGAGCGCGTACAGTTGTTCCGGCTCGGTTACTGGTAAAGGCCGCAGCAGTAAGGCGTCGATCAGGCGGAATGCCGAAGTGCAGGCCCCCATCGCAAGAGCGAGTGAGAGGATCGCCGCGGCGGAAGTCACTTTGGTTTTCCTCAGCCTGCGCCATCCGAAGACCGCGTCGGCGCGGAGCGAGTCGAGCCACCCTATGACGCGAACATCGCGGCTCTCTTCACGCTGCCGCCGAGGAGAGCCGAACGCACGCCGGGCTTCGGCAGCGTCGCGGCCGTGCTCGATCGCTTCTTCGATGTGCGACTGGAGTTCCTCGTCGATCTCGCGGCTTACTCGATCGCCGCGAAGCACATTCACGATGCGCGTCCAAAATGACATCTCAAGCCATCCTTAGAACACGATTTACGGCGGAAGTTACGGCCTGCCAGCGCGATTCCTCGGCGGCCAACTGCTTTTTGCCCGCCGTCGTCAGTTCATATATGCGCGCCCGCCGCCCGGTATCTTTCGTGATCCACTTGGCGCGAATCCAGCCGGCTTCCTCCATCCGGTGCAATGCCGGATAGAGCGAACCCTCTTCGGCGCGAAGCACTTCACCGGACATGTCCTGGATCGCGGACATAATGGCATAGCCGTGCAAGCCAGGCCGGCGCGAGAGGATCTTCAACACCAGCAGATCGAGCGAGCCTTGTAGAGAATCGGTTTTGGGCATACTTAGACTTCCTAGTATACAGACGTCTGAGTATGCCTGTGGTTAGCTTAGAGTTTCACGATCTTGATCGACCCATTACTGCTCGACAACTCAATCAGCGGTCCGCCGCTCCCCAGCGTCCCGTGCAATTCAGAATGGCGCCGCTCTCCGTCGTCGTGCAAGCCGTCAAATTCCGAAGTCACCGGGGAGTGCGACGTATTCGCCCGCACCCTGGCGTTCGTCGACGCCGGCAAGCGCAACACGATGGATGAATTGCTGGTGGATGCCCGGATCTCCGGCATCTGCTTCGCGTCCACCGTCAGCTCAATGCGGCCGTTCGACGATTCCGCCCGCACCGGCGACGCCGGCGATGGATCGTTCAGCCTGGCATGGATGGCGCCATTGGAAGTAAAGCCCTCGAAAGACCCGTGGGCCAACTCGACCCGAATGCTGCCGTTGGTAGTGTGCATTTTCGCATTCCCGTCGATGTCCTGCGCCTCGATCGCGCCATTCGATGTTCGCGCTTCGACGGCGCCCTTCAGCCGGCTCAAGCGGATGGCGCCGTTCGAGGTTTGCACCCGCGAAGTTCCCTCTACGTCTTCAATCCGGATCTGGCCGTTAGAACTCGTAATGCGATCGAGCAGCGCCTTGTGCGGTACCCGGACGGAGAAGCGGACCCCCATATGCCAATGTGAATCCAGGGGCCGTATGGCTCGAATGCGCACGGAACCGGGCGTCGAAGTGACGTCGATCTTGATAGAATCCAACACGGATTGGGAGCTGGCATACTTAGTGCCGTTCACTTCCACCGAGTCCTGTTCCCAACCCATCACCTCGATCGGTCCATTGAAAGTCTCGATGGACACGGCCCCGCCGGGGCTCAATGGATGAGTGGAATGAAAGTCTTCTTTATACGCGTCTCCCGGGCCAAAGTCGCCGAAGCCGGCGCATCCCGCCAGCAGCAAGGCGGCCCCCAACGGCAGCATGCGAATACACGTCCACATGGTTCACCTCTTGCGATACTACGAAAACGCGCGCCTCCGTGTTCCACGATAATGGTGAATTGCGAATCCAAAAACTTCTAGCGCTCAATCGTGGTGAAATCGCGATTCGAATCCTTAGGGCGGCCAATGAGTTGGGGATTCGAACGGTGGCCGTCTTCTCGCAGGAAGACCGGCTGAGCCTGCACCGCTTCAAGGCCGACGAAGCCTACCTCATCGGCGAAGGCAAGGGTCCCGTGCAGGCCTATCTGGAAGTGGACGGCATCGTCGCTCTGGCCGCGGAAAAACAAGTGGACGCCATCCATCCGGGCTACGGCTTTTTGTCGGAGAATCCCGCCCTGCCCCGGGCTTGTGAGCGCGCCGGGATCGCTTTCATTGGTCCGGACGCGAATTTGCTGGAATTGCTGGGCGATAAGACCGCGGCCAAGAACCTCGCGCGCAAGGCGGGGATTCCGGTGATTCCCGGCACGGATGAGGCTGTTTCCGATTCCGTGGAGGCTGTGCGCGCCGCCGCTGAAATAGGATATCCGTTGATGGTCAAAGCCGCGTTCGGCGGCGGTGGGCGCGGCATGCGCGTGGTCGAAAAACCAGAGGACCTATTGGAGCGGATCGAAGAAGCTCGACAAGAGGCCGGCGCGGCTTTCGGCAACGACGCGGTCTTTCTGGAGCGGTACATCCGCCGCGCGAGACACATCGAAATTCAGATCCTGGCGGATCGGCAGGGCAACGTCCTGCACCTGTATGAGCGCGATTGCTCCGTTCAGCGCCGCAATCAGAAGGTAGTGGAGGTGGCGCCCGCCGTTTCGCTCGATCCCGCTATTCGTTCAGCGTTGGCCGGCGCCGCCATCACTCTGGCGCGAACCGCCGGATATTGCAATGCGGGAACGGTGGAGTTTCTGGTGGACGCCGACACCGGACGTTGGTATTTCATCGAAGTGAATCCGCGCATCCAGGTGGAGCACACGGTCACCGAAATGATCACGGGCATCGACATTGTGCGCTGCCAGATCCAGATTGCCGAGGGCCGCTCGCTGCACGCATCGGAAATGAACCTGCCCGCGCAGCAGGACATTCCCGTGCACGGCTTCGCTTTACAATGCCGCGTCACCACCGAGGACGCGGCCAACGCGTTTGTTCCGGATTACGGAAAGATTCACACGTACCGGTCGCCGGCGGGTTTCGGAATCCGGCTGGACGGCGCGTCGGCGTACAGCGGAGCCGTGATCACTCCGTTTTACGATTCGCTGCTGGTCAAAGTGACCGCCTGGGGCCGCGAATTCCACCACGCCTGTCAACGTATGGATCGCGCGCTGCGTGAATTTCGAATTCGCGGGGTGAAAACCAATATTCCGTTCCTCGAAAACGTCGTCAACCACCCCCAATTCCTGGGCGGTGAAACCACCACGTCTTTCATCGACCAAACCGGGGAGCTGTTCCACTTCGTGCGCCGCCACGATCGCGCCACGCGCCTGCTTACTTATCTGGGAGAAGTAATCGTCAACCAGAATCCGGAAGTGGCGAACAAGCCGAAGCCCGCCGTCATGCGTGCGGCTCCTATTCCTCCGCACGATTCCGCGCCGCCGCCGCCGGGCACGCGCCAACTGCTGGATAGTCTGGGCGCCGAAGGATTCGCCGGCTGGACTCGCTCTCAGAGGCAATTGCTGATCACGGATACCACTTTTCGCGACGCGCACCAGTCGCTGCTGGCCACGCGCGTCCGCACGCATGACATGCTGGCGATCGCGAACTTTGTTTCGCACCGGCTGCATAATCTGTACAGCCTGGAGATGTGGGGCGGCGCAACGTTCGATGTCGCTCTCCGATTCCTGCTGGAAGATCCCTGGCAGCGGCTCCAAAAGCTGCGCGACGCAATACCCAACATCTGTTTCCAAATGCTGCTGCGGGCTTCAAACGCGGTGGGCTACACCACCTATCCGGACAACGTGGTGGAAGAGTTCATCGCCGAGTCGGCGCGCCAAGGCATCGATATATTCCGTGTCTTCGACTCGCTGAACTGGTTGCCGAACATGCGCATCCCAATTGAATCCGTGCGTAAGTCCGGCCGTGTTTGCGAAGCTGCAATTTGCTATACCGGCGATATTCTGGATCGTCGCCGCGAGAAGTATTCGCTCAATTACTATGTGCGCCTCGCGAAAGAACTGGAGCGGATGGGCGCGCATGTGCTGGGCATCAAGGATATGGCCGGGTTATGCAAACCATACGCTGCCTCGAAGCTGATTGGTACTTTGAAACAAGAGGTGGGAATTCCGATTCATTTTCACACCCACGACACCAGCGGCATCAATGCGGCTTCGATTCTCAAAGCTTCGGAAGCGGGTGTGGACGCGGCCGACGCGGCCATCGCTTGCATGAGCGGAACCACCAGCCAACCCAACTTAAACTCGATCGTCGCCGCGCTGGCGAATACGGAGCGCGCCACCGGCTTGGATCTGGACGCCTTGAATCAGTGCTCCGATTACTGGGAGGTTACGCGAACGTATTACGCCGGGTTCGACGAAGCTCCGGCGACGGGCACCGCTGAGGTTTACGTTCATGAAATGCCGGGCGGCCAGTACACCAATCTGAAAGCCCAAGCCGAATCGATGGGGCTGGGTGGCCGCTGGCACGAAATCGCGCGAGCATACGCCGGCGTCAACATGGCCTTCGGCGATATCGTCAAAGTGACGCCATCCAGCAAAGTGGTGGGCGATCTGGCGATCTTCCTGGTCACGCACAACCTGACGGCGAGAGAACTGGAACGCCTCGGCCCGGAGCATGGTTTGACCTTGCCCAACTCGGTGGTCGAGATGTTCTCCGGCTCGCTGGGTGAACCGGAGGGCGGCTGGCCGCCGAAGCTGCAGCAGGTGATTCTGCGAGGCGCGAACCCGAAGCCGGGCAGACCCGGTGAACATCTCGCGCCGGTTGATTTCGAGCAGACCGCGGCAGAAATTGAAAAAAAGCTGACTCGAAAAATTTCCCACACCGATCTCTTAAGTTACCTGATGTATCCGGATGTATTTCTTAAGTTCGACGGCGCTCGCACTTCTTACGGCAATGTGGATGTGCTGCCTACGCCGCAATTCTTTTACGGACTGGAAACGGGTGAGGAAATAGCAATTGAGATCGAACCCGGCAAGGTCTTGGTCGTGAAATTCCTGACTCTAAGCGATCCGCAGCCGGATGGAACACGGACCGTCTTCTACGAGCTGAACGGCCAGCCTCGCGAAGTTTCGATTCGCGATCTCTCGCGAAAGGCAGTTGTCGAGTCGCGCAGCAAAGCCGATCCGGCGATTCCGGGGCAGGTGGGCGCGCCGATTCCCGGAGCCGTGTCCAGTATCTCCGTCGATGTTGGCCAACAGGTAGCCAAGGGAGACCGCTTGTTGATCCTGGAAGCGATGAAAATGCAGTCGACGATTTATTCGCCTGTCGCCGGTAGAGTGAAGCAGAAGCTGGTCAATGTTGGCGACAAGGTGGACGCTAAGGATTTGCTGCTGGCGATTGAGTAAACGCTCTATTGAAGGCGCGGTCAAGATTATTGATTCCACGCGACCGGCCCGCTCGCGTCTTCATTGCCTTTGGTGGGCTGCAAGCCCATGGAGCGCTCCGTTGAAGGCGCGGTGCAAATTCTTGATTCCCCGGAAGCGGCCCGCTACGTCTTCATTGCCTTTGCTGGGCCGCAGGCCCATGGGCACTCCCTTACGGTCGCGGTTCTGAACGGACCGAAGCGGCACAACGGAACCGCGACCGTAAGGAAGCGTTGCTTAGGAATGGCCGCCGCGCTCTTTCAGGAAGTCGGCCATCTTGGACTGTTTCGCCTTCATCGCAATTCCGAGGGGCGTAACCAAACCGCCCTTCGTTTTGAAGGGTGCGTTCACGTCCGCGCCCCGCTCCAGCAAGAGCTGAGCGAGTTCCATATGCCCTTTGCCCGCGGCGATGTGCAGCGTGCTTTGCCCAAACACTGTCACATGCACATCGGCTCCGGACTTCAGTAATAATTCGGCGGTGTCGACGCGCTGCTCGCCGAACGCGGTGTAGGCCAGCAACGGCAAATCGTGCGCACCTCGCTCTCGAATGCAGGCTGGATCTTCCGTGAGCAGACGCTTCACCAGGTCGTGCGCGCCCACCAGAGTGGCGGTGCAGGTCGAGACCGGCGCTCCGAGATCCGCCAGATATTTCGCCATCGGGACCAGTCCCATATGAGCGGCCGCTTCGATGCCCAGCTCGTCCCAAGTGGCGCGCGTATTTATCAGCATGGGACAAAGTTTCTGGAGCTGCTTTACCTTTTCGAAGTCGAAATGGGCTACCTGTGAGAATTGATTGATCAACTCCTGCGGCAGGCCGTAATTATCGTCGCGCGTTACTGGCTTCCCAACCAAGTCTTGCGTGTAACGCCGCGCATAACTGACTCGCTCGATCGACGATGCGTTCTGCAATACGGGAATCGCATTACCGGTAGCGACATCCAAGGGCGTCTTGCCGTCGGCGTCCCGCACATCGATTGCGGCGCCCCTGTGGATCAGCATCTGAATCATGTCGTCGTACCCACGCGCGGCGGCCACATGCAAAGCGGTCTTGCCATCCTTGCGCCGCGCATTGGGGTCGGATGCATTCATCAATAAGAAGCGGGACATGTCGCTGGCTACGGAGTGATCCGTGTGGTCGAGCGCGGTTAGCAGCGGGCTCTCGGGACCGGCGCTCAGGTCGGCGCCGCGGGTGGAGAGAGCGGTCACCATGTCTGCCTTTCCAGCCGCTGCGGCGATGTGGAGAGGGGTTCTACCGTCCGGCAGACGGCTACGAGCGATCAATGCGTTCTCTTTGGAGAGCGCGTCGACACGCTTTGTATCCCCGCTCGCGGCAGCCTCAAAGATGTCGAGCACCAAGCCGTGGCGAACCAGCTCCTCCGCGATTTTTGTCTGACCCTTGAGACACGCGAGTATGTACACCGAAACTCCGCCGGTGTCCCGCGCGTAGCGCAACGACGGATCGCGGTCCAACATGGCTGTAACGGTTGCAAGGTCGCCCGCCTGGACTGCCTGGCGGAACCTTTCGGAATCGAGTGTCGCGGATTTGTCCTGTGCAGGTTTCGTGTCGGCGGCCGCGGCACTTACCGCCATGCCGGCCGCGCTAACTGCCATAAGAAGCTCACGTCTGCTGCTTGTCATGCACCGACTTTGCGCTCTCGCTCGCGGTTTCGACAAGACATTCGATGTAAATTTCTTATCCGCGGACAAGTCTCCATTTTTCAGTGCATTGCAAGCTCTTGTTAATATCGCGGTTCCGGTAAGCATTTGCATATGGGCGCCGCCTGGCAGGGCTGGTCGTATACTGAAACCGTGCAAGCCGCCAACCCCACGGCCCGTATTCTCCGTTTCGGCGCGTTTGAGTTGGATGTGCAGAACGGTGAGCTCCGCCGCGCTGGGGTGCTCATCAAGGTGTCACCGCAACAGTTGCAGGTACTCCAGCTATTGGCCGAAAACACCGGACAACTGTTGACACGTGAAGAAATTCAGACCGAGGTCTGGGGCACTGACGTCTTTGTCGATTTCGACCGGAATCTCAATGTGTGCGTGGCCCAGATCCGCGCCGCGCTGAACGACGACTTCGATGCGCCGCGCTTCATTCAGACAGTTCCGAAGCGCGGATACAAGTTTATTGCGGCGGTGGAGCGAGTGGGCGTCACGCCGGAGGCGCGGCCGGTAGTTCTACCCGCGGCAGCGCCCGTGCGATCGCGATCTTTGTGGGTGGTTGCATTTGTCGCGGCGTGCCTTGTTGTCGCGGGGTATTTCTACTGGCGTAAGCCAGCGGCCTTGCAACGCATCATCGTGGCAACACTTCCGTTCGAGAACTTGAGCGGCGATCCCAGGGAAGCGATTTTTACCGACGGACTCACCGAAGAGATCATCGGACAGCTCGGCAGTCTGAACCCGGATCGGCTGGGTGTCATCGGCCGCAGCTCGGTGATGCGTTACAAGGGCGCGCCGCACGGAATCGATCAGGTTGGCCGCGATCTTCATGCCGGCTACGTAATCGAGGGGTCCGTTCGGCGCAGCGAGGGACGGGTTCGAATTGCAGCGCGCCTGGTCAAAGTCGCGGATCAGGCGCAAGTGTGGACGGACACATCGGAACGCGGTGAATCCGAATTGTTCCGGCTTGAAGAAGAGAGTGCGGCGCGGATCGCGGGCGCGGTCATCGACAAGCTTCTGGGCGGGGCGCAGGCATCAACGGCCCGGGCGCATGCCGGCAATCAGGAAGCGTACGAAGCATATCTCAACGGACGCTATCTGCAGCACAATCGCAACCGCGGCGAATATACGCGCAGCATCGCCTATTTTGAGCAAGCGATCAAACTCGATCCCCGGTTCGACCTGGCTTATTCGGCAGCGGCTGAGTCGTACGTCATGCTGGGCCGTTCCGGCAGTCCCGCAAAAGAAGTTTTCCCGCAAGCACGCGCCGCCGCTGAGAAGGCACTAGCCATCAACGAAGCGAATGCTGCCGCGCACAATGCGCTGGCCAATGCATTTTTCTGGAGCGAATGGAATTGGAAGGAAGCCGAGCGGCACTTCACGCGGGCAGTGGCCCTGAATCCAAGTTTTTCGCAAGCGCACTACGACTACGCATTTTTCCTGGTCGCGATGGGCCGCACCGAACAGGGCCTGACATCTTTGCGGCGCGCCATTGCGGCCGACCCTCTCTCCACGCACATCAATATGGATGCGGGCTGGCTGTACTTGCAGGCTCATCGCTTCGACGATGCCATTCGCCAAGCTCGGCGTGCGCTCGAACTGGAGCCTGCCTTGACCGAAGCGAATGCATGCATCGTGCGGGCGTTGATCGATCAGAAAAAGTTCAAGCAAGCGTTGGAAGGGGTTCCCGGATGGCGTGTAAGCGCGGGCAATCCGGAGGAGGCACTGAAGCAATCGTACCGGCAGAAGGTTCAGGACGCCGAGAAATCGGGAAACTCGGATCCGTTCTCGATGGCGATGCTGTATGCATTCCTCGGCGAAAATTCAAAAGCGCTGGATTCGTTGGATCAGGCTTATGCGCGTGGAAGCTTGATGATGCCACTGCTTAAGACTGAACCGGCTTTTGCAGCGCTGCATGCGGAGCCTCGGTTTCAGGAATTGGCGCGGAAGCTGGCGCTGCCCTGAGCTTGCGGAAAACCCTCCCCGGCCATGGAGCGCTCCCTTACGGTCGCGGTTCTGAAACCGGCGCTTTCCTGAGGTTCCCGCTCTTGACCGCCCACACAACGGCGAACAATATTGTGAAGTCCGTGATTGCGTGAAACAAAAACAGGTGCCGATCGGTTTCCCCGGCGTCCGCGAGTGAGCTCGTCGCGAGTTCTACCAAGCCCATGCCGGCCACGAGAACACATAGCAACGGCACGCGCCAACCCGTGCTGTTCCGGTGACGGATCGCAAGCCGGACTCCCATAGCAATCATCACTGCATACCAGACCAGGATGTGCCACGGAGCAAAGCGGAACAGCGTGGATCGGAGATAGCTCCACCATCCAAATGACGTCGTTAGCGCGCCAGGCGCAAGCCCGTATTGTTTTTCATAATTGCCGATATTGGGAGGCCTCCGGTCCCGCGCCGCACCGTGCAGGTCGCCATATACGATAACCAGCGCGCGCCATGGATGCCGCAGATAAAACCGGACAATCCGGCCGTTGCTGGTTTGCCGCAGGAAGTTTGCGCTCCACGCCTCGTCCCTCGTAGGATCGTAAGCCCCAGGCGACGGCCAGTAGCCAACGAAACGCAAGTATTCCGGGCCAAGACCCAATTCGGACAGATCGTCGAGGGGGTTGGCGGAGTGTTTCAGTATCTTATTGAAGATCGTCGAGTACTGTGGCTCCAGCTTGTCCGTGGGCGCTATCTTTATATACGAATCGAAGGCGGCGAGAAGAATCAGCACTCCGAATACCGCCGCTGCGATTTTCCGCGGCCTGCCTTGGAATGTGACGGCCGCCAGAACGGCGAGCGTGAACAGAAATGGGCCCAGAACCGCGTGTTGGGGCTTACTGCCAACACAAAGAATTGAGGCGACGCAGAACATCAAGTGGAGTTTCACCGAAGGCCGGCCGCGCAGCAGGAAGTGCAACCACAACACCACTGCCCACGACAGAAACAGAAATCCCGCCGTGTCCGTATGGAACGAGTTGCAGTATGCCACATAGCTGACGTCGGTGAAAATGAACAATGCCGCGAGCGCCGGCACGAATGCTCTCCACCTTTCTAATCGCGCGAACAGGGGTAAGAGCGCGGCGAACCATCCGATCCATATCAGCGCGTGGATCGCACCGAGTATCCGGATGTCGAAAACAGCACTGCTAAACTCCCAGCCGATGAGCAAAGCCGCGCTGATGAGAATCAATTCTGAAGAGTAGTTGTCGGAGACCCACTGGTATGACTGCTTGTAAACCCAACGCGACGTGAAGTATTTGTTTTCCTCGGAAGAGTCCAGACTGCCCGGAGCAAGCGAGAAGCGGCCTATCATTCTGGCGAAATCGCCGTTATTGGCCAGCCCGATGGAAGGCGGCACAAACAGTTGAAACACTACGCAGCCGGTGAACACCAGGATCAGCAGCATTTCGCCCACGCCGTAACGAGACATGCGTTACTCGGGCGGGACCAAGCGGATCATGCTGAGGTTGACGGTGAAGACGCGGTCGTCGGTGGGCACGCTCCAGGACGGGCCGGCTTGAATGTCGATGCGGTACTCGCGCGCTTCCGGCAAATCGGCTTCAAGCACAAATAAGCCCGAGCGATCCAATTTCCACTCGCCAACCTCTTTCCCGTTCGCGCTGGCGCTCAACTGAACTGGATGACCCTCACTGGCATGCCCGCGAATTCGCAACCGCTGCGGGCCAGGGCGCACGCTCGTCAATCGCACGGCTGCGTGCTCGCCGATCCAGCGATACTTATTGCCGAACACGCCTTCCAGGTCGTACCAGCCTTCCAGCAATTTGCCCGCGTGGCTAGGCAAACAAAAATCGATCGCGTCGTCGCGATCGCCGGGGTAAAGCTCGGCCCGATCGGCGGAAGGCAGCAGATTGTAGACTCCGCCTTCGTTCGCCGCTTGATAGCTGCACCGGGTACAACGTAGAGTGTCGGCGGCATCGCGCGTCATCGCCGAATGACAATCCGGACACTGGAGCTGCGCCTGAAATTCAGATTCGTCGAAGGCAACAGGAGTGGGTGCTCCACCCTTTTTGCAAACAGCGGCTAGCGTCCCTCCCAGCAAGCGAGCCGCTCTCCATTCGGCTCGATGCGGATCGAGCCGGGTCGCACTTCGCTTCACTATACGCTCGCCCCAGCCGCGCTCCGGCACGAACACCTCATATTCGGCATCCTGAAAATGTTTGTGAATCAAAAGATGCCAGGCCTTCAGGTCCATGGTGTGATTTTGCCGGATGCCGAAGCTCTCCTCCTGATGCGCGCCAATCACGTCGCGGACCAGATACCCCAGCAGCCCCCAATCGGACAGTTTGCGCTCCCAAGGCTTCATGGTGTCGTAGTAGGGGCAGCGGTACAGGCGCATCGTCAGCAGGCGGCGAAGCGGCTCTTCGGCGAAAAGAAAGGTGCCCCCCGGAGCCAGCACGCGCTTCACTTCCAGAAATACGCTTTCCATGTTCATGAACTGACTTAACATTTGAAACGCCATCACGAAGCGTAGCGACCCGTCGGCAAACGGAAGATTCACGGCATCGCCGGCGACACGGATCGGCGCCCGCGAAAGATGCCATCGATCCTGCAGCGCGACGCCGTAGCGCAGCGAGTCTGCCGAAATATCCAGCGCGAATCCCTTCGCTCCGAACTCGTTCGCCAGCATGTAACTGGTGTGGCCGACATTCGAGCCAATTTCCAGGAACGGCGTCATCTCGCCGATGAATTCCAGATGATTGCGGATTATAGCGCCGCGCCGCACGTTCTGTTCGGCGTAATGCGCCATGGCGCGCTCCGGCTCGCCAAGCGATGCGAAATTGTGGAACTCCACCTCGGCGCGCTTGACCGATAGGGACTGCGCTTCCATCAGAACAGCATCTCCAACGTGAGCGACCGCAGGTCCGGCAGCAGCACGTCGGGCGAGTGCAGCTTCAATTCCTCTATCGTGATCAGCCCCGTTGCGACGGCCACAGCGCGAATCCCGTTCGCTTTCGCCGCGCGAACGTCGTTAGGATGATCGCCCACCAAACCCGCGCGATCCATCTTGCGCCAGCCGATCCTGGTAAGGTTTCCGGTCACGAGTCCAGTAACGATACCACGCCGCTGTAGACGGCACAGAATTCGCCGAACGCCTGGGCAAACTTTTCGGGCCAGGCCGGGTGAAGTGCGGCAGTAGATGGCCTGGGCACGTTCGATAACCGGCGGCGGCTTCATCCCGGCCCGCGTCATCGTGGTCGCGAGAATGTCGCCATCCAGCATTCCGGTGGTGGTTTGGGCCTGCCGATGATGCGCCCCCGCGCGCCTGATCAGGGTGCCGTCGATATCGAACAATACAAGTGCGTCTACATGTTCCAACCCTTACTATAGTTGGTGAAAGAGGTGACAGTCACCTCAAACACCATGGAGATCCAATTCCCGCATGGAAGGCAGCTTCGACTGTTGATCGGCGACATTACCAGGATTCGTGTAGACGCTATCGTTAATGCCGCCAACTCCGGCCTCCGTGGCGGCGGTGGCGTTGACGGAGCCATTCATCGCGCCGGCGGTCCCGCGATCATGCGCGAGCTTGACGAAATTCGAGCCAAGTCCGGAGGCTGTCCTACCGGCGGCGCTGTCGTCACTTCCGCCGGTGCGCTTCCAGCGAAGTACGTGTTCCATGCCGTTGGACCTGTCTATCGCGATGGCCAGCACGGTGAGCCCGAGCTACTCGCAAGCTGCTATCGCACCTGCCTGGACCTGGCTGAGGAGCGCGATGTTCACACCATCGGCTTTCCCGCCATCAGCACCGGCGTTTACGGCTACCCGGTGGCGGACGCCGCCGGCATCGCTCTCGAAATTATCTCCGCACATTTGAACCGCGAAGAAACGAAGGTGCGGGAGGTTCTCTTCGTGTTATTCGACAAGAGCGCGTATGACATACACGTGAACCGGATAAGATAGAGCTATGCAAGTGCTGCTGGCGGGCGATCACAAATTTTTGTTACTCGAACTCGACGCCGGCTTCATCGCCAACATCGCCAAGCAGGCCGGCTTTGAATTCAAGATCGAAGACAACAGCCGTGCTCTGTGCCTGGATCTCCTCGCCACCGATCGCCAGGCGCCGCTTTTGCTGTTCGATGCCGCCGATCCCGGAAACCTCGGATGGTTTTCCCGCTGCCAGTTCTACGTCGACGGAAAGTCGGGTTCGGTGCTGCAGACGCCCATCTGCGTCGCCAATCAGAGAGACCGTTCCGGCCGCGCGCTGCCCCATTCCATCCGCTTACAGATCGCGAAGGAACTTCCCGCGTCGTTTCGATTGCCCGGTAAACAACAAGTGAATGAGCAAATGGTTTACGCCGTTCTTTACAATTTGTTGGATGCCTTGTTAAACAAGGGTGTCGGGGTGTGTGGAGGTTCCGCTGTGAGGCCGCTGGCGGGGCGCACCGAGAGCATTGGAACGCGAAATTGAATTGTAATCTCGGAATAACCCTCGGTACACAGCGGGCGTAGTACCAATTCGTCGGAAATTCTTCGAATAGACCTTGGCTGTTGAGAGGTTCTGTGGCATTCTCAAGAAGGTCAGGGCCGGTTCGGAGGACGGCCTTGACCTCCGGGCGGCGGCTTTCCGGCATCCCTGTTCGTGCTGGTCTAAAATACAAGGACCATGCAACTCCGCACTCTGGCGTTTGCCGTCATCTTTGCGTTTAGCGCTTTCGCGCAAAAACGTCCGCTCACTCATCGGGATTACGACACTTGGCGCAGTATCCAGAGTACGCATCTGTCCGCCGATGGCGCTTATCTTGGCTATGCGCTCTTCCCGCAGGAGGGCGATGGCGAATTCGTTCTACGGAATCTGAAGACCGGAAAAGAATTGCGCGAGTCGATTGGAGCGCGGCCACCCGCGGCCCCGCCCAATCGCGCCATTCAGAATCCCGACGATCCGCCACCACCGCCGCCCACTATCCTCGTCGCGTTTTCCAAGGACAGCCGCACCGTGGTGTTTTCCACCTTCCCGCCTAAGTCGGAGATCGACCAGGCTCATAAAGAAAAGAAGAAACCGGAAGAGATGCCGAAGAACGGCCTGGTGATTCTGGATATCGCGTCGGGCAAGGCGGATCGTATCGCGCGCGTGAAGAGCTTCCAGGTTCCCGAAGATGGGGACGGGTTCATGGCGTATCTGAAGCTCCGTGATGAGGAGAGCACCAAGCCCGCGACGCCCGGCAGGACCAGAGT
>CATPCJ010000078.1 GCA_955652915.1 uncultured Bryobacteraceae bacterium | reverse complement strand
GTATTTCACACTCTGAAGGGCGTACTGAAGAAGCGCGGCTACTCAACATCGGTGGGCGATGAAGGCGGATTCGCGCCAAATCTGAAGTCCAATGAAGAGGCGCTCGAGGCAGTGATGGAAGCCATCACCAAGGCAGGCTATAAGCCGGGAGCGCAGATTGGCATCGCGCTCGATCCGGCGGCCAGCGAATTTTACGACAAGGCTAGCGGCAAGTACGTCTTCAAGAAGTCCGACAAGAGCCAGCGCACTTCCGCCCAGATGGTGAAGTTTTGGGCCAAGTGGGTGGAGCAGTATCCGATCGTTTCCATCGAAGACGGCATGGCGGAAGACGATTGGGACGGCTGGAAGCTGATGACGGATACGCTCGGCTCGAAGATTCAACTGGTGGGCGACGATTTGTTCGTCACCAATACGGAACGTTTGCAGCAGGGGATAGAGAGAGGGGTCGCGAATTCGATTCTGATCAAAGTGAACCAGATCGGCACGCTGACCGAGACGCTGGAAGCGATGCAGATGGCGACGAACGCGCACTATACCAATGTGGTGTCGCACCGTTCGGGTGAGACCGAAGACGCCTTCATCGCGGATCTCGCCGTCGCCACGCGCGCGGGACAAATCAAGACCGGGTCGGCCAGCCGCACGGACCGCATCGCGAAATACAACCAGCTCTTGCGCATCGAAGAGGAGCTTGGTGACGCCGCTAAATTTGCGGGCAGAAAAGCGTTCCATCAATAATGCGGGGCAGAAAGAAACCGCTGCTCCTGACCATCCTGGATGGTTGGGGATTTTCGGCCGCCACCGCGGGCAACGCCATCGCGGCCGCTCGCAAGCCCACCTACGATTCGCTGCTTCGTGATTTTCCGAACACGTTGGTGCATACCTCGGGTCCTTTTGTTGGACTGCCCGAAGGGCAAATGGGCAACAGCGAAGTGGGGCACTTGAATATCGGCGCGGGGCGTGTGGTCCATATGGATGTCACGCGCATCGATCAAATGATTGCGTCCGGCGAATTCTTTCATCATCCGGTGCTGCTGGAATCCATGCGTCACGCGCGCACGCACCGGCTGCACATCATCGGACTGTGCAGCGACGGCGGCGTTCACTCCCTGCTCACGCATTTATACGCGCTGCTTAAATTGGCGAAGCAGGAGGGCGTTGAACAGGTCTTCGTGCATTGCTTCATGGATGGCCGCGATACGGGGCCACAGAGCGGCGCGGGTTACCTGGAGCAAATCCAAAAGCAGATGCGCGAGATTGGCCTGGGAAAAATCGCGTCGGTGTCTGGCCGCTACTACGCCATGGATCGCGACAAACGTTGGGACCGCATCGAGCGCGCATTCGGCGCGATGGTGCTGGGTAACGGCCAGAAGTCGGCTGATCCGGTTGAGGCAGTGAAGAAATCGTACGAGCATGGAACGACTGACGAGTTCATCGAGCCGATCACGATTGTTGACGAACGCAACGAGTCAGTGGGCCTGATTCGCGATGACGACGCCTGTATCTTTTTCAACTATCGCGCCGATCGCGGGCGTGAGATGACGCTGGCGCTGACCGACTCGACGCTCGAAACACCATCGCGCTCGCGGGCGCCGAAAAATCTGCATTTCACCACGATGACGCAGTACGACAAAAGTTTCAAGGTCCCTTTCGTGCTGCCCCCCGAGCATCCCAACAACATTCTGGCCGACGTCATGGCGCAGTTGAATTGGAAAAACCTGCGCGTCGCCGAGACCGAAAAATACGCGCACGTTACGTATTTCTTCAACGGTGGAAATGAGAAGCCGTACGCGGGCGAGAGCCGGGAAATGGTGGCCTCGCCGAAGGTGGCGACGTATGACTTGAAGCCGGAGATGAGCGCGCCCGGAATCACGTCGTTAGTGGTGAAATCCATCGAGCAGGGCGGGTTCGACGTGATCGTGATGAACTATGCGAATGCCGACATGGTTGGCCATTCAGGCCGGATGGAGCCAACGGTGCAAGCAGTGGAAGCCGTCGACGCGGGCCTAGGTGAGATCTACGCGGCATTGCGGCGCAGTGGAGGATCGTGGATCATCACGGCCGATCACGGCAACGCGGAATGCATGATCGACCCGGTGACGGGCGGTCCGCACACATATCACACGACGAATCCGGTTCCGTTTATTCTCGTAGATGAAACGCGCGCGACATTGCGGGCGAATGGAGCACTGCAGGATATTTCACCCACCGTGTTAGGATTTCTTGGCGAGCAGCAGCCCCGGGAGATGTCGGGCCGGGACCTGCGCATACTAGGAAAATGATTCAAGCGTGTTTCATAGTGGCGGCACTTCTTTCGCTGAGCATCACCGCGGCCGCTCAGCCGAAGCGGGCGCGTGACCTGGGCGTTCCGTTCGAAGGCATCACGGGACCGCTCAATGCAATCACCGATATCGCCGGTATCGAAGTAGGGCACATGACCGTGATTAATGGCGCAACCGTGCGTACCGGCGTCACCGTGATCTGGCCACGCGGCAAGCAGTCGGATGATCCGGCGTTCGGTGGATGGTTCTCACTCAACGGTAACGGTGAAATGACCGGTACAACTTGGCTTGAGGAGTCGGGCTTCCTGGATGGTCCGATTTTGATTACCAATACACACAGCGTGGGCACGGTGCGCGACGCTTACATCGCCTGGCAGGTGGAACACAAGCGCAAGCCGGGCACGAACAGTTTTGGTGGCGGATTCTGGTCGTTGCCGATCGTCGCGGAAACCTACGACGGTTTTCTCAACGATACAAACGGATTTCACGTGAAGCCCGCGCACGTTGTCCAGGCTCTGGATGGCGCTGCCGGCGGGCGAGTGCCGGAAGGAAACCTCGGCGGCGGGACGGGGATGATTTGCTTCGGATTTAAGGGCGGCATTGGTACGTCGTCCAGGATCGCGGGGCAGTATCGTGTTGCGGCTCTGGTGCAGTGTAATTGCGGCGCGAAAAGGCAATTGCGCATTGCCGGCGCGCCGGTGGGTCAAGAGTTGGCAGCTCAGGCGGTCGCGTCCACGGCTCCGAAGCCGCTCGAAGACACGGGTTCGATCATCATCGTCGTGGCTACCGATGCGCCGCTGCTGCCCAACCAAATTAAGCGGCTGGCGCGCCGTGCGTCGCTCGGATTAGCGCGCTTAGGATCCACTTCGGGCAACGGATCGGGCGACATCTTCATCGCGTTTTCCACCGCTAATCCAAATGTCGCGAAACCTCCCGACGGCACGGCCACGCTCTCGATGTTGTCCAATGATTCACTGGGCCCAATCTTCGATGCCACCGTGCAGGCTGTCGAGGAAGCCATCGTGAATGCGCTGGTAGCAGCCGAAGACATGACCGGCATCGACGGCCACAAAGTTACAGCGCTTCCGCACGATGCTTTGCAGCAAGCTCTTAAGAAATACAATCGTCTAGCGCCGTAAGGCAGCCAAGACCATCACCTAGACCCGCGGCTGGGTGAAGGACAACACCTTCAGCGGCAACGTGGAAAGCAACGCAAAATTCCGAATCGCGCGAGCCAGAATCTGCACCCACGAGTCCGGCTACGCTCAGCGCCCTGCCGCCACAACGGGCAATCGCCCACGCAGCTTGAAGAACATCACCGCGGCGATTAGCTGTGCCACGACTCCCAACGCCACGATCGCCGTCAGTGAATGGTCGTAGAGTAAGCCCATGGTGGCGCTGCCGAGAAACCACATCACTCCATACACCCCATTGAAAGCGCCGAAGGCGGTACCGCGCTTGTTCATGGAAACAACCTGCGCGATACCGGAGCGTAGAATTGCGTCCTGCGCTCCCAATCCTATAGCCCAGCAGGCGACACCGGCAAAGGCAACGGAGGGTCCACCGAGGAAGCCCAGTGGCAGCGCGAAGAGCGATACCAAAATTCCGAACGAGAGCACCGCGATTCCATAACGATCGAACAGCCTACCGAAAAGCAACGCCGCCAATCCGTTTATGCCCATGGCTCCGGCATAAAACAACGGGATTGTCGCCGGCTTGGCTAACGCGATCTTTTGAAAATGATAAGCGAGCAAGGGAAAATCAATGTATCCAAAAGCGAGTAAACCTGCCGCGGCAACGTAGACCCAGAAAACTTTCGGGAGTGCTTTTTGTACGGGCCGAGCCGGTGGAGCGCCTTTACCCGGCTGCACCCACCGCGCCGCCAGCAGCGCGACAAATGCTCCGGCAGCCGGAATCGCCAGCCACAAAAACGCCGGGCCAAAATGATTTGTTCGCGCCACCATCGCGGCCATAAACAGCGGGCCCATTACGGCTCCGGTCTGGTCGAACGCCGCATGCAAGCCGAACCCCCAGCCATGACCGACGGCGCCGGTGGCCTCTGAGAGCAATACGTCCCGCGCCGGTCCGCGAAGGCTCTTGCCGGTACGCTCGGCCACCACCAACAGCGCGGCGGCCTGCCAAGTCCCGGCGAACGCCAGTGCCGGCACAACAATCAGATTCAAGACGTAACCGAAGATGGCGATGGACCAGTATGCGCGAGTGCGGTCCGCGAACCGTCCGGAGAAATACCGCAGGCTGGCGGCAACCATCTCGCCAAAACCGGCGATGAGTCCCACCTCGGTGGCGCTCGCGCCCAGATCCTTCAAGAACGGGCCGATGATACTGTAGGCGCCTTCATAGGTCGCATCCGCGCACAGGCTGACGAAGCCAAGGCACACAATGAACCGAATCGCGGAGGCGCGTTCTTCTTTTGCGGCGATCAAGCGCGTCCCTCGAACAACGTTTCCAGCACGGATAGCAATCCCAGGATGAGCAAAAGCCCGGTACCGCAGTAACGCACCATCCGCGGCGAAATCCGTTCTTGGATCCAGCGGCGGACGCCGGCGCCGATGGAGGCTGCCAGCGCGCCTTTCGTCACCATGGCGGCAACGGCTCCCACCCAGACTACCAGCGGAGCAGCATATCGCGCGGCCAGTGTAGCCGCTGCGATCTGTCCGGTGTCGCCCCACTCTGAAAAGAAAATCGTGGCGAACGAAACCATGGCCGCCTTCGATGCGGAATGATTCTTCCTCGATTCTGGTGCATCCACCGGCTTCCGCCACAGCACATAAGCCACGCCGATGAAGCTGCAGGCCGTCACAGCCGCGACCAACAACGGTGGCAACGTGGAAATGGCTTTTCCGATCATTACCGCAACACCCATTTTCGCCATGAACCCCAACGCCATGCCGCACAGGATCGGAACGGTGCGATAGCGTGTAGCCAGAACGCCAGTCGTGTAGAGCAGCTTGTCGCCGACGATCTCGGCGACAAATACAGTGCCATAAGTCAGGAAGAAGAGAGGGACCACTATTTTATTCCTGCTTTCTCAACAAGTTTTCTTCATGTGAATGAGAATGACGCTGACAACCAGATCCCAAGTTACTCCATCTCGACTGCCTGGGGCCGTGCGAATCTTGTAGGGAACATGCTTTTCGAGGTCGACGGACTATCCAAGCGTTTCGGCGGTATCGCTGCGCTGTCGGACGTCAGCTTTCACGTACGCGCGGGCGAGGTCCTCGGACTCATTGGACCGAACGGCGCCGGTAAATCCACGCTGTTCGAGTGCCTCGCCGGCATCTTGCACTCCGACAACGGCACGGTGCGCGCCGAAGGCCTGCCGGTTGGAGCGCAACAGCGGTCATCGCTTCTGTTTTATGTTCCCGACGGCATCGCCCCCTGGTCTGCTCAGTCCGTGCGTTGGATTCTCGATTTCACTATCGGTTTCTTTGGCGGCTGCGCAGCGCTTCGGGACGAAGTAATCGAACAGCTCGACCTCGGCTCTTTGTTGCGCCAACCAATCGGGACGCTCTCGAAGGGCCAGCGGAAACGCGCTCTTCTGGGCATCGGGTTATTGACGCCGCAGCCCGCGCTGCTCATCGACGAGCCTTTCGACGGGCTCGACCTGCGTCAGTCGCGCGACATCGCGGCGGGCTTGCGAGCACACGCGGCTGGTGGCCGGACGCTCTTTCTCTCCATTCATCAGATCGGCGACGCCGCGCGCATTTGCGATCGGTTCGTGCTGCTCAGTAACGGGCGCGTGTGCGGTGAAGGCACGGTGGAGGAACTAGCTGTGCTCGCGGCGGCGCGCGACATGTCGACACCACACCAGAACTTTGAAGAGGTGTTCCTTGCACTCACCTAGGCCCGCCTTTTTGTGGCTCCTGGATAAGGAATGGCGTGAGCTCGTGGTGTCAAAAGCGTGGTGGGTTTTACTTCTCGCCATCGGCCCTCTAGTCGGTGTGTCCTTCATCAGTGCGGTACATACCTACGCGGAAGTCAGCGGACTGAATGGAACCGCGGCCGGTGTCGGCGAAGCCTTGTCGCCCCTGATTGGCGTTTGGGCGCCCACGTTCAGCGCCTTGGAGCTGGCGGCCGTTTTCCTGTTGCCATTTGTCGCGATTCGTCTGGTCTCGGGCGACCGGCAGAGTGGCGCCCTCAAGCTGGAACTTCAGCAGGGGATGGGTTCGTTTGTTCGAATCGCGGCGAAGGCCATCGTCGCGCTTGCCGGGTGGCTACTGGCGATGCTGCCGGCTCTTAGCGCCATTCTATTGTGGAAAAGCTACGGCGGCAGTGTATACGGGCCGGAACTGGTAACTCTGATTGGAGGCCACGTGCTGAACGCAGGGCTCACGATTGCTCTAGGCGTCGCAACGGCATCCCTGACGGAACATCCCTCGACGGCCGCGATTCTGACCCTCAGTTTTACGGTCGGCACATGGGTCATTAATTTTTTTGGCGCGGTGCAGGGTGGCTGGTGGGAGCGCGTCTCCGGCTACACACCGGCCGCGATGGTGGCGGAGTTCCAGCACGGCCTAGTGCGTCTGAGTACGGTGCTCATCGCCGCGATTTTGATTGTGACGGGACTTGGCTTAGCGGCGATATGGCTGCGGTTGGGGGTCGCCGTGAGCAGCCGTGTGTGCGAATCCGCCGCCGTCGGTCTGCTCGCGGCTGTCGCTATTTTCGCAAGCACCTTCGCGACGGCGAGTTGGGACACATCCGAAAGCCGAAGCAATTCCTTTTCCGAGGCCGACGAACGCGCGCTGAGGACGATTCAGGCGCCATTGCGGATTGAGGTGCATCTGGCTGTGGAAGATCCACGGCGGCTCGATCTGGAGCATCGCGCGCTGTCGAAGTTGCGCCGCTTAATGCCGAAACTGCAAGTGGACTATGTATCGGCCACATCCATCGGGCTCTTCGAGCAAACCAAAGCCGGGTACGGCGAGATCTGGTACTTCTTGGGCGGCCACAGCGCAATGAGCCGCGTCACGACATCTGAAGGCGTGCTCGAAACAATTTACTCCCTCGCCGGAATCACGCCCCCCAAAGAGGAGGAGACCTTTCGCGGGCATCCCCTCGCAGTCCCTCCGAAGGGTGCGGGCGCGATATTCTATGTTCTTTGGCCGGTCCTGATCTCGGTCAGCGGAATTATTATTCGAAAGAGGCTCAAATGAAGGGGTTCGTTTTTCTAGCCCTTGTTTTCTCGGTCAACGCGGCCGAAACGAAGGTTGACCTCACGAAAGAACAGGCCGGCAAACCGCCCGCTACGTTCGAGCCGATGGTGGGAACATGGATCGTGGCGCAAGACGGACGCGACAAAGTAATCATGGTGGATGGACGGCCGTGGGTCGCAAGCAAAGACAATCCGACCAAGCTGCTGCTTCAAACCGCGCGCAAACTTTATGGCACTACCAACGAAGAGCTGATGGACAATGCGAAGCAGTTCGCGTATTACCCGGTAGCGGTTCTCAAGGGTGTCGACAATTTTTCGAACGGCGCCATCAGCGTGAAGTTCAAAACCATCGCCGGCGATTCGGACCGTTGCTCCGGGATTCTATTCAACGTGAAGCCGAACGGCGACTGGCTAGCAGTCCGCTATAACGACACGGAAAACAACGTCGCACTGTGGGAATTCCACAATGGCATTCGGCGGAATATGAAGTTCAGCGATCGGGCGAAACCGTTCATGCTCGACCGGAACGAATGGCATGAATTGAAGCTGACCGTGGACGGTGCAAACCTGCAAGCATCGCTGGACGGCACTCCGGCGATCGAGTACACGCTGGGAAGCGAACCGGCAGCGGGCAGGAGAGGACCGCCGAATCCGGACCTGTTTCCGGCAAACAATGCGGTGCTACGCCCGCCGGTGGCCGGCAAGATCGGCCTGTGGTCCAAGACGGACAGCACCAGCTACTTCAAGGATTACGTCGTGAGGCCGCAACCGTGATGAACCTGGGCGTGGCGCGGCCTCTCAGGCTGCCGCATCGAGACTCGTCTCGATGCTCTCCGGAAAGAGCCTCGAGACGAATCTCGAGGCCGCAGGCCGAGGGTCCGCGCCACGCCCTTCAGAACCGCGACCGTAAGGGAGCGTTTGTGTTTCCGCAGCTCCTTGGAAGCCTGCTCTTAGTCCTATCTCTTCTGCCCTCCGTCCGCGCCCAACACAAAGTAGATTTTCAAACCGATATCCAGCCAATATTCGAAAAATCCTGCGGACCTTGCCACAGTGCGAAGGCGCAGATGGGTCAACTCCGCCTGGACTCTCAAGCAGCGGCGATGGCCGGTGGCCAATCCGGGAAAGTAATTATTCCCGGACGCGCCAGCGATAGTATCGTCTACCAGCGCGTTGCCGGTCTCGGTGATAACGCCCGCATGCCCATGGGCGGCAAGCTCTCCCCGGACCAGATCGAAAAAATCCGCACGTGGATCGACCAAGGCGCCGACTGGCCGCAAACCTCCATCGCCCCCACAAAGAAACACTGGGCCTTCATTGCCCCTGTCCGTCCGCGCACGCCAAAAGTCGAGCAAGCCAAGTGGCTCTCCAACCCGATTGACGCATTCGTCCTCGCGCGTTTGGAAACCGAAAAGCTCGCACCTTCTCCCGAAGCCGATCGCGTAACTCTTCTGCGCCGTCTCAGTCTCGATCTCATCGGCCTACCGCCCACGCCGGAAGAAATCGATGCCTTCATCAACGACCCGAGCCCGAGGTCCTACGAGAAACAAGTCGACCGCCTGCTAGCCTCCCCGCACTACGGCGAGAGATGGGCCCGCGTCTGGCTCGATGCCGCTCGCTATGCGGATTCCGACGGCTTTGAAAAAGATAAAGCCCGCCAAGTCTGGTTCTACCGCGATTGGGTCATCAACGCCATGAACCGCGATTTGTCCTACGACCAGTTCGTCATTCGGCAGATCGCTGGCGACCTGCTCCCCAACGCCACCCAGGACGATCGCGTTGCCACCGGCTTTCTCCGCAACTCCATGCTTAACGAAGAAGGCGGCATCGATCCCGAGCAGTTCCGCATGGAGGCGCTCTTCGACCGCATGGAAGCCATCGGCAAGGGTGTCCTCGGCGTCACCGTCCAGTGCGCGCAGTGCCACACCCACAAGTTCGACCCCATCAAGCACGAAGATTACTACCGCATGCTGGCCTTCCTCAACGATTCGGACGAGGCCAATGCCGCGGTCTATACGCCCCCGGACGAAATGAAGGTGGCGGAAATATTCCGCCGCACCGCCGAGCTCGAAGCGGGCCTGCGCCACCACACTTCCGATTGGGAAACGCAGATGGCCGCATGGGAAAAAGCGCAAACCGGCACGCAGCCCCAGTGGACCACGCTCAA
Organism: uncultured Bryobacteraceae bacterium; assembly: GCA_955652915.1. Classification (GTDB taxonomy): domain Bacteria; phylum Acidobacteriota; class Terriglobia; order Bryobacterales; family Bryobacteraceae; genus Palsa-89. Next base: position 7,634 of record CATPCJ010000078.1, on the reverse strand, counting down.
CTTCCCGGATGAAGAACTATCCTCGGGAGGGCAGAAACTTATCCGCATGGACGACGGCTCGTTTCTCGCCCAAGGCGATCCTGGCATCAATAACAACCAGAAGTTCACGGCCAATACGAAGCTCGAAAAGATCACCGCGATTCAACTCGAAATGCTCACGGATGCTAATCTGCCCCGTGGCGGTCCCGGCCGCGGCATCAACGGCATGTTCGCGCTGACCGAGTTCGGCGTGGAAGCGAAGCCGTTGAATGCGGACGCTGCCGTGAAGCCCGCTAAGGTGAGGATTGCCTCCGCCACGGCGGACGTGAATCCGCCCTCGACTCCATTACCAGAACCGCTTCAATCGAAAGGCAAGCCTGTCAAAGTCACCGGACCGATCGAGTTCGCGATAGACGGCAAGAACACCACCGCATGGGGCATTGACGTCGGACCCGGACTCCGCAATCAGCCCCGCAAAGCTGTCTTCCGCTTCGCCGAGCCCATCGCATTTCCCGGCGGCGTAACGCTTATCGTCAACCTGAATCAGTCTCATGGTGGCGGAGATTTTTACAATAATAATCTGGGCCGGTTCCGCCTCTCGGTCACCGGTGCGCCTGATGCCGTAGCCGATCCGCTGCCGAAAGCCGTTCGCGATGTGCTCGCCGTTCCCCGCGAACGCCGCTCGCCCGCGCAAGTTCAGACCATCTTCCGCTACTGGCGGACAACCGTCCCTGCGTGGCACGACACGAACGAAAAAATCGCCGGACTCTGGCGCGATTATCCGGAAGGAAATTCGCAGTTGCTGGTACAGCTTCGCGAGACGCCACGCCAGACTCATGTACTCACCCGCGGCGACTACACCAAGCCTGCGGCCGAAGTGCGGCCGGGTGTTCCCGCGTTTCTCAATCCAATCCCTCCTGGCGCTCCCATGAACCGCCTCATGTTCGCCAAGTGGATGGTCAGCCGCGACTCGCCAACCACCGCGCGCTCCTATGTCAATCGCGTGTGGCAGAATTTCTTTGGCACAGGCATCGTCGCCACCAGCGAAGACCTCGGCACCCAGTCCGAAGCGCCATCGCATCCCGAACTTCTCGATTGGCTGGCTGTCGAGTTCATGGATAACGGTTGGAGCATGAAGAGGCTCAGCCGGACGATCGTGCTCTCTTCCACCTACCGCCAGTCTTCCCGCATCACGCCCGACCTTTATACACGGGATCCATATAATCGCCTGCTTGCCCGGGGGCCGCGCTTCCGCGTGGACGCCGAAGTGGTCCGCGACATTGCGCTCGCCGCCAGTGGCCTTCTTAATCCCGCCGTGGGAGGCCCCAGCGTCTACCCGCCGGCGCCCGACTTCCTTTTCCACCGGCCGGTCAGTTACTCCAACAAAGACTGGTTCACCTCCGAAGGGCCCGGCCGCTATCGCCGCGCGCTCTATACGTTCCGCTACCGCTCGGTCCCGTATCCCATGTTGCAAACTTTCGACGCTCCCAGCGGCGAAAGCTCGTGCGTGCGCCGCGCCCGCTCCAACACGCCTCTCCAGGCACTCACCACGTTGAACGAACCTCTCTTCCTCGAAGCCGCCCGCGAACTGGCCGCCCGCACCCTTCGCGATGGCGGCGCGGACGACACGCAGCGCGTCCGTTATGCTTTCCGCCGCTGCGTGGGCCGCGCTCCCGGCGGAACAGAAACCGCTGAGCTACTGTCGCTTCTGAAAAATGAAGAGCGGCGATTTACCGAGTCTGGCCGCGACGCCGCGCAGTTCTCCGGCGCCGCCGATCCGAACAAAGCCGCATGGACCGCCGTCTCGCGCGTCCTCCTGAATCTGGACGAAACCATCACCAAGGAATAGCCATGAACTGTCAGGACCATCTCCATCGAAACCAGGATCCCAAACAGCTCGCCCGCCGCTGGTTCCTCCAGGGCTGCGGCGTCGGAATGGGCGCTCTGGCAATGGCTCACCTCACGGGCTCCCCCGCCGATGCCGCCGACGCTCCCTCCGATCCTCTCACGCCCCGCGCTCCCCACTTCGCCCCGAAAGCCAAGAGAGTAATCTTCCTGTTTATGGCCGGCGCTCCGAGCCAGCTCGAGCTCTTCGACAACAAGCCGCAACTCGCGAAGTTTGACGGCACGCTTCCACCAGCGGAGCTTCTGAAGGATTACAAGACTGCCTTCATCAACCCCAACTCGACCCTCCTCGGATCGCGCTATAAATTCCAGCGCTTCGGCCAGTCCGGGACCGAGCTTTCCGAACTGCTGCCCAACTTGGGCCGCATCGTCGACGATGTCGCCATCGTGAAAACGATGCACACCGACGCCTTCAACCACGCACCCGCGCAATTGCTGATGAACACCGGTGCCATGCAATTCGGCCGTCCCAGCATGGGCTCTTGGGTCACCTATGGTCTCGGCAGCGAATCGCACGATCTGCCTGCCTTCGTCGTCTTCAGCTCCGGCAAGAAAGGTCCCAGCGGTGGCAACGCATGCTGGGGCAGCGGGTTCCTGCCCACCGTCTATCAAGGCGTCCAGTTCCGCTCGAGCGGCGATCCGGTTCTCTACCTTTCGAACCCACCCGGAGCCGACCCCGCCATCCAGCGCGATTCGCTCGACACCATTCGCAAACTGAACAGCATCCGCTTCGACGCCACGGGCGATCCCGAAATCTCGACCCGCATCAATTCGTACGAGATGGCGTTTCGCATGCAAACCAGCGCGCCCGAGCTGATGGACGTTTCGAAGGAGCCTCAGCATATTTTGGATATGTACGGCGTAGAACCCGGAAAGCCGTCATTCGCCTATAACTGCCTGCTCGCGCGCCGCCTGGCGGAGCGCGGCGTGCGCTTCACCCAGCTTTTTCACGAGTCCTGGGACCAGCACGATAAGCTCACGCACGACATCAAAGAGAACTGTCAGGACACGGATAAAGCCTGCGCCGCCCTGGTGACCGATCTCAAGCAACGCGGGATGCTGAAAGACACGCTGGTAATCTGGGGCGGCGAGTTCGGCCGCACGCCCATGGTGCAGGGCTCGAGCGACGGCCGCGATCATCACCCCAACGCCTTCACGATGTGGATGGCCGGCGGCGGCATCCAGGGCGGAGTCGTGCTGGGCGAAACGGACGACCTGGGCTTCAACGCCGTCAAAGACCGCGTCCACGTAAACGACCTTCACGCCACGATCCTGCAACTGCTGGGCTTCGACCACACGAGACTCACCTACAAATTCCAGGGCCGGCCATTCCGCCTGACCGACGTGAAAGGCGAAGTCGTCCGCAAGTTGCTGGCGTAGGTTTTATCCGTGTGTAGTTGCTCTCCGAAGCGTTTCGTTTCCGAGACGATCAGGAGAAATTGTGGCACAGGCATTCTTGCCCGTGTGGATCTTAGAACGATTCTTACACAGCTCCTTTTACAAGGTTGTTATTGATATTAGCTAAAACCGGCACTAAAGTTGATTAAATCGTGCGAAAGGGGGCCCTGTTGGCCCGTGCGTATAGTTTGTTCCAGCGTCTTTCTAGCCGCGTTTTGCGCAGTTCTTCTGTCCACGGCAGCCTCCCTCAATCCGATGTGTCCACCGCCAGCGTAAGAGGCACCGTCAGAGACGAGACCGGCGCGCTCATCGCTAATGCGGAAGTAAAAGTTACTTGTACCTAATTGCATAAGTCAGAGTACTTGAGTTTTGGCGCTGACGGGAAAACAACCGCCTTTTTCCACTCGAACGGAGTGGCTCTCTCGTTAGAGACGGAGACAAAGTCATCTTGCTTGCGCAGTTGCTGAACTCGGGGCAGGATGGTTCGCTACTCCTTCCCTGTAGGACTCTTTCATTCCCTTCTTCATGCCGGTTTATCCCGGCGCACTCAGCGTTGATCCGCGGCCAGTGTTTGAAATTCACCGGTATGTCTTGTCGTCAATGTGGCTGAAATCCACTCCGTCATTCATGATGCCCAGCGTTACGACTACGAAAGTGAACACCGGCGTGCCCGGCTCCAAATGGCCGCCGATGACTCTGTCGGGCGTGGCCAGCGTCATATGGGCATGAATTCTCCCATCCATGATGTAGCCGCTCATGCTGATGACATCCGCGGGCCGGGTGGGATTTTTGACGAACATGTCCTTCGATGGAAAATCCCGATTACTGACCTGGTGTATATGGTACCCGCGCACAGACCCGAATGCGGAAAGCACCACGGCGTTTCGAATCTTCTCCTGCTTCACCATCTTTTCCATTCCGGCGAGTAGATCGGTGTTGAATTTGAATCGTAATGTCACAATCCGGTCGAACTGGCCTCTGATGGCGTAAACGTCAGGCACTTTATCGCTGTTGGCTTTGGCGTCCTCAGCCGGGGTGGGCGCCGGATTCACGATTTCGCGACGAGTCTCCTGAGCCGCCAGTATTCCAGTGAAGACTAGAAAGGCAATAGTTGTTTTCATGGAGTTGATGGTACGGCCGCCTGGACCGCTTTGAAGAATGCGTCGCGCGCCACTTGGAGTCCCTTGCGATCGGTCGCCGTTGGCCAGTCGCCGCTGGTGGCGATGATCAATTTGCGCTTGGGGTCTATAAAGATGCTTTGTCCGAAGATGCCTAATGCGGCGAAGGAGCCGTCGTCGTATGTCCACCATTGGTAGCCATAGCCGCGGCCGGGCGCTCCGATGTCGGCTTGCTTGGTGGTGGCGTGGGAGATCCAATCCTTCGTTAGAACCTCTTTGCCGTGAGCCTTGCCACCCTCGATGATGAATTGGCCGATGCGGGCGTAATCGCGTAGAGTGGCGGACACGCAGCAGCCGCTGATCTCGTGCCCGGTGCTGCCGATCATCCAGACGGCTTCTCGTTCCATGCCGTAAGGCTTCCAGATTTTTTCGGAGAGATAGGCGCTGAGCGTCTTGCCGGTGGCCTGGCTAACCAGCACGCCGATGAGATTGGTTTCGCCGGTTTTGTATAACCATTTGGCGCCGGCGGGAGCTTCGCGGGGGAGCCGCCGCATGTAGGAGACGGTGGCGTCGACGCCTGGGTCAGGTTGGTGCTTGGCAAACAAGGCGACGTCGGACTTGGGGTCGGTGTAGTCTTCGTTCCACTTCACGCCGGAGGTCATGGTGAGCAATTGGCGTACGGTGACGTCGTCATAAGCCGATCCTTTGAGATCGGGGATGTAGTCGATCACCTTGTCGTCGACGCTTTTGATGGCGCCATCGTGCAGGGCCGCGCCGACAAGCGAAGAAGTGAAAGACTTGGCGACGGAGAAGCTGGTCCAGCGGGAGGCGCGATCAAAACCGAGACCGTATTTTTCCAGCCGAATCTTGTTGTCTTGCACGACGATCAAGCCGGCCGCCCGCTGGGAGGCCATGTACGCATCGATGTCGAGCGAAAGCTTTAGAGGCGCCCCTTTGGCGAACTGGTGGACGGATCCGCCCGCGGGCACTGTGTGCACAGGCGCGACCTTCTCCATCTGTCGGAATGCGGTGTCGCGTTCCGCCTGGGACCAGAACAGCACGTCCGGATTGGCCGGCAGCGAGCCTTGGGCGAATGCGAGGCCGGCAGCCAGCAGCAGCGGGCCGAGTCCGATGAGAGTGCGATTTATCATGAGCACGTCTTCTATTGGACCACGTTGAAATCGATTGAATGGAAATGTTGAGGGAGTCTGAGAGTCGTGAAAGTCTGTCACAAACGCTTCTTGAATTCGTCGATGCCGAGCCCCGCCTGCCGGAGGATTCCGCGCAGGGTGCCCCGATCTAATACTCGATGGTCCGGTACAACGAGTTGGCAGAAGGGATCGTCGCGCCGTAGGATGATATGGCTGCCGTGCTGCCGCTTGACCGCAAACCCAAGTTTCTGCAACGCTGCAACACAGCTCCGGCCCGAAATCGCCGGAAGCCTACTCACACGGAAACTACTTCGGCGTCAAAATGGTCCTCCGGAACCGGCAGACTATCCGCTTGTAAAGCGGCCACATAACCCTCGATGGCCTCTTTTATGTTGGCGAGAGCTTCTAACTTGCTTGCGCCCTGCGAAATGCAGCCGGGGAGGCTCGGACATTCGGCGACCCAGAATCCATCCTCACCGGGGTAGACCAAGACTTGACGGCGTTGGTTCATGCCTCCAGCGTATCAGGACTTCACCATGAGATGTTTCATATTCTTCGCTGCGGTTTCGGGACTCGCTCAATCGGTGTGGTTCGAGCCGAATCAGGTCTATTACGGGAGCGGTCACGACATCAAATACGATCCAATGAAGCAGCGTGTCAACCACTCGCTGCGTCCGCAGCCACGGACTTCAGGAGCGTAATCGGAACATAATATGCCTTGTACCTCAAACCGTCCGAATACTGCTTGCCTTCGGGATCCTCTACAAGAACCGTCGCTCTCTTTGTGATTCGGTTTACCCGACCGGTAAACTCTCGGCCTTCAAAAGTAAAGGTCACGCGTGCACCTACTCGGATACCCGAATTCGCCGCCCTTTCTCGACGTGTGACGAGATCATGTGTGTGCGCACGATGGAGGAAAAAACGCGCAGCGATGCCCTGGAAGCGCCGCGCGGCACAATCGCTGTTCTCCCAGCATAATAGCTCCATCAGGTGCACCATCTCGTGTTCAAAGATCCGTTGCAGTGCTTCCAGGCGCGTATCGCATTCTAACCCGCAAACATTGACGCGCCGGTCCATCTTGCCGAATCCATCAAAAAGGATGCTGGAGGCGATTGAAATCTCATAGCTAAGGTCGCCATTTGGACTTGCGAAACACGTCGTCTTGCCGCCAGTCCGGGTCATGCGCGGCGATAGCCGGAAATTGAGTCTCCGCGCCTCCAAGGCCCCCCGGCAGTGACCGCCAAAGAACCGCTCGTCATAACAACCGAACAGAAATTCCAAATCGCGTGGGTGAATCGCCCGAAAGTCCACCTCATGCAGATACCGCGAATGCGTTAACAGATCCCGCTGAATCCCGCGCACGTGTTGCTGTATCAACTCCGCGGAAAGCCCGCCGAAGAGAACTGTTTCGGTCAAAGCAATCTTGGCTGACGCTGGTGTCGGAGACATGATCCATTCCATTCTCTCCGATCTGCGGTCTCAAAACACATGATTGAGCACGGGAGACGAACGGCATCACGCGAATGATTTCAGATGCAGAAAATCTTTCGGGTAGGCGACAAATGGCACCGGTGCGTTAATTAAGTTGAAAGTTTGGTACGCCCGGTAAGATTCGAACTTACGACCTTTTGCTCCGGAGGCATGAGGCCTGCTGGCCTGCCATTTGTTTCAACGCAAGCATGTCGGTCCAAGCACCTGAATTCGGCCTGATCCGCGTCATTTGGGTAGGCGAGTAATGGTCGACAGCGGAGGGAAAGGCCTCCTCTTCGAATGCCTTTTTTGCGCACGGACGAAATCCCGCTGCGACATACGAGGATGCGATTGCCTAGTTGCCGCCGAAGGGCAGCCACCGTCTCTGTTTTCGAGTCTTTGTGCTAGTGAGGACTGGCACAAACTGTTTGACTTCATCAGGCACCTCTCCACCACCGGCAACAAGAGCCTCGAAGGGTGCGCGTGCATCGAAGTGGAACTGCCAGTCGAAGAACATCTGAAGATCTCCATTGTGACCTGCTTCGACGTAACCCATGACAGTTGGCGATGGCAAATAAAACATCCATACTCTCTGAAAAGCGCTGTCAGCGAT
>CATPCJ010000077.1 GCA_955652915.1 uncultured Bryobacteraceae bacterium | reverse complement strand
GGGAAGAATTGTTTGAACTCGGAATAGAGCTGCGCTGCGAGCGTTTTGTTGTGCGAGATGATCAGGGCGGGGCGGTCTAATTCGCGAATGACATTCGCGATCGTGAAAGTTTTTCCCGAACCGGTCCCGCCGAGCAGGGTATGGTGGCGATTGCCCGTTTCGACCGACTTAATCAGCTTCGCAATCGCCTGCGCCTGGTCGCCGCGCGGTTTGTAATTCGATTCGAGCTGAAACGGCATCGCACAATCTAGCATTGTCGATCTTGCGCCGAAAGCGCTGTGCGATAGTCGGCTCTTTGTCAGTGTGATAAGCTGCGGCAATCTGCGGAGGAAGTAAGCTGTGAACCCCAAGAAATTCTTTGCCGAGCTGAAACGGCGCAATGTTTACAAGGTTGCCGTGGCATATGCGGTCGTGGCATGGCTGCTGATCCAGGTGGCGACGCAGGTTTTTCCATTTTTCGAGATTCCGAGCTGGGCGGTGCGACTCGTCGTGCTGTTGCTCATCCTTGGATTTCCGGTGGCGCTCGTGCTCGCGTGGGCGTTCGAGCTGACGCCGGAAGGAATCAAGCGCGCGCAGGATGTCGCGCCTAACGAGCCGATCACGCGCCGCGCCAGGCGCAAGCTCGACTTTCTGATCATCGCAGTTCTTCTCCTTGTGATCGGAGCGCTCGTGTATCAACGACTTCATCCCAAGCGCGCGATTGTGACGTCGATGGTTCCTGACAAAAGTATCGCGGTGCTGCCTTTGGAAAATTTGAGCGACGAAAAAGAGAACGCATTTTTCGCCGATGGAATCCAGGACGATATCTTGACCAGTCTGGCCAAGATTAGCGATTTGAAGGTGATCAGTCGCACGTCGGTCTTGCAGTACCGCGGCGCAGGAGCGGCGCGTAATCTGCGCGAGATCGCGCACGCTCTTGGCGTGCAGAATATTCTGGAAGGAAGCGTGCGTCGCACCGGGAACCACGTGCTTGTAAGCGTCCAGCTAATTGAGGCGCGCAATGACCGCCATATCTGGGCGGAGCGTTACGACCGCACCCTCGCCGATTCGATCGGCCTTCAAGGTGAACTCGCCACTGAGATCGCGAGCGCGTTGCGCGCCACGCTCTCGCCGGAAGAAAAAGCGCGGGTCGAAGCAAAACCGACCAACAATACCGAGGCCTACGTCGTTTATCTCCGAGCTCTCGAGTTTGAGCGAAATGTTGGCTCGGTCGAAGACCTCATGACGGTGGATCAACTCTACATGCAGGCGATCGCACTTGATCCCACGTTTGCTCTGGCACACGCACGGGCGTCGATTAGTTACAGCCAAGAATTCAATCAGACGCATGCCCCGGCGCTGAAAGAGAAAGCGCGCACCCTGGCCGAACAAGCGTTGCGCTTATCGCCTACTCTAGGAGAAGCCCATCTGGCGTTAGGTCTCTGCTTCTTTTGGGCGGAAAGAGATTACGCGGCAGCGTTGCAACAGTTTACCATCGCCCTGAGGGCTCTGCCCAATAACGCCGAGGTCCTTGAGTTCACCGCCGCGATTTATCGTCGGCAAGGTCGCTGGCGCGAGGCGATCGCAGGTTTTGAACAAGCCCGGAGCCTCGACCCTCGCGCGGTCCATATGAGTTCCGTATTCACTCACTGGATGGTACGTGATTGGCCGGCCGCCGCCGCCGGAATTAATCGAAACCTAGCGCTGGCGCCGAATCACCCATTTGCCACAATAGCCCTTGCCGATCTCGAAGTTGTCGCAAACGGAAATCTGGCGGCGGCCAGAGCGAAACTGCGGCAAATAGGGGCTGGCGTGGACCCCGATGGGAGAGTAACCCTGGCGAATTGGAATCTAAGTATGCTTGAACGAGACTTCGCCACGGCGGAGAAATGGTTGGCCGACTTCCCATCAGACGAATTTCCGGATACTATGAGGAGTCCGAAGAGTTTTTATCAGGCTCAAACCGCGCTGGCGCGCGGCGATATGGAATTGGCGCGAACCTTTTTTGAAAAAGTGAGACCGGCCTTCGAAGCCGATGTGCGAGATCATCCCGAGGATGCCAGGTACCACGCTCCTCTCGGAATAATCTACGGCTACATGGGCCGGAAAGAGGACGCCATTCGCGAAAGTCGGCGAGCCGTTGAACTTTGCCCGGAGAGCACAGACGCGGTCGAGGGAGTGCAACACGCATGCAATCTGGCTCTGGTCTACGCGCGCACCGGCGAGATAGATCAGGCCCTCGCGCTGGTTGAACGCCTCCTGCGGACCCCTGGTGCGAGCATCTCCCTTTATCACGCGGGCATCACGCAGGCTGAACTGCGTCTGCGCTGGCAATGGGATCCGCTTCGCACGGACCCGCGCTTTCAGAAAATTCTCGCCGGACCGGAACCGAAAACGGTTTATTAGCAGGCAGCCCATGACATCGCTGTGCTGCCACTGGAAAATCTTTGAGCTGAAACGCCATCGGGCAAATTAGCACGCGCGCGCCGGCTCGAAAGCGAAAGCGCTTTACTGCACAATGGCGTCGCGGCCCTGACCGTGCGCGCGGACGCCGTAATCATGCAGTTCTTTCTGCGCTCCGTGCATTGCGAAGAGCAGCCACGCGATCAAGCCGAAGTACAAGATCGACATTGTCCACCGTTGTGCGGGCGTCACTTCGAAATAACGGCGCTCTTCCTCAGTGCGTTTGCGGAAAAGTGAATAGAGACGCGGCAAAGAGGCGAGCACCATCAGCCAGACAATAAAATTCGGATATTGCCAGCCGAACCAAACGAGCACGGCGAATCCCGGAATCCAGAGCCAGCGCGACAACGCCGTGACGATGCGGCCGCCATCAAGCATGCCCACCGGCGTGAGATTGAACAGATTGAGAAAATAACCAAACCACGCGAGCGCGATGAAAATCGGCGCATTGAAAATTTCGCCTAACGACTTGCAGACAAGCGCGCCGAATGTTCCTAGGATCGGTCCACCAATTCCGACACATGCTTCCATCCAGGCATTGCGCGGAGCTTCCTTCAGCGCGATGAACGCACCCATGAACGGAATGAAGACCGGCGCGCCCACCTTCAGGCCGAATTTTTTTGCGACGATCAAATGCCCGCATTCATGTACGAGCAAAAGGGCAACAAAGCCCACGCCGAATCTCCAACCCCACAAGGCTGTGTAAACCCACACCATGAGCAGCATGGTGCCGCCGGATTTCAGGAGGATCGGGAAAAACTTAAGAAGCGGCAGCAGAATAAATTTCAGCTTCGCAAAAAAATTCGCGACCACGATGGCGGCGGCGGCGAGTGGGCCAAAAATTTTCTTCAAAGTACCGCGCCCATTTTTCTCTTCTTTGAGGAGCGGCGCCGTGGATAAAGGCGCGGGATCGATGGGTGGCATGCTGTTCATTTCAAAAAAAGCGAAGCTACGTTTCGCCTAACGATTGCAAAAAACTACGCGCCCGCGCGGACTTGGCAAAGGGAGGGCAAAATTCTGGCGCGTGATCGCTAAGATCGACATACGCCGTGACTTTTGCTCACGACGAGGCTGAAATCTAGTGGCCGGTGTAGGCTTTAGGAAAGGTCGCGGGGATTTGACTGGCCACGACAGGGCGCATTGATCAAAATGGTAGTCGTTAGGCTGCGCCGTGAACCCGAAACGATTTTTCGTCGAGCTCAAACGACGCAATGTTTACAAGGTCGCCGTTGCTTACGGGTTTGTTAGCTGGCTGCTCATTCAGATCGCGACGCAGGTTTTTCCGTTTTTTGAAATCCCGAATTGGGCGGTGCGGCTGGTCGTGTTGCTGCTAATCATCGGTTTTCCGGTGGCGTTAATTCTGGCGTGGGCTTTTGAACTGACGCCGGAAGGAATCAAGCGCGCGGAAGATGTCGCGCCGAACGAGTCGATCACGCGCCGCACAGGGCGCAAGCTCGACTTTCTGATCATCGGCATCTTGCTGCTCGTGATCGGCATCTTTGCCTTCGGGCATTTCGGAAACCGCGCGCCAACGGCGGAGCAAGTGCCGAGCAAGTCGATCGCGGTATTGCCGTTCGAAAACCGGAGCGAAGACAAAACGAACGCTTACTTTGCCGACGGCATCCAGGACGAGATCCTGACACACTTATCGAAGATCGCCGATCTGAAGGTCATCTCGCGGACATCGACGCAGCATTACAAAAGCGCGCCGGAAAACCTGCCCGAGATCGCAAAGCAGCTTGGGGTTGCAAACATCCTGGAAGGAAGCGTGCAGAAGAGCGGCGACGCCGTGCG
>CATPCJ010000076.1 GCA_955652915.1 uncultured Bryobacteraceae bacterium | reverse complement strand
CTGGTCAGCCGGTTGGATGTGGCGATCGCGCTGGTGCGCGCACTGGGCCTGGATGCTTTGGCGCAAGCACGGTCCGGTTCGGATGTGACCGTTAACTACAGCGGCCAGACGGTGGTGCTCTCCGACACCGCGAGCATTCCGCCGTCCTTGAGCGGCTATGTGCAGATCGCGCTGGACAAGCAAATTCTGCAGGCGTACTTTACGCTGGAGCAAGGCAACAACGACTTCCAGCCGATTATCAAGGCGCAGTTCAAGCCCAACGACAACGTGACGCGTTCGTTGTTGGCCTTCGCCCTGGATCATTACCGGAAGTCTTTCACAGCCGGTAATTAGGGTTCATTCTCACCTGCGTGTAGGGCGGAGTTTCGAGAAGGACCGAAACTCCGCCAAACTCGCACAGATCCCTCCCAGCCAGATATACTTGAGAGTCCAGTGAGCAACGTTCGGTTTCCCATTCGGTTGTTAGTTTGGTCCGTGTTGCTGGTTGCTGTCGCCTCCGTCAGTATCTATCTCGCCTTCGAACTGGTGGTCAAGCCGCGGCAAGCGCTGCAAGACCAGATCCGCGAACAACACCAGACCATCCTCAAACTGGAACAAGAGAAGCAACGGCTGGAGGCTTACCTGAAGATTCTGAAGCATATCGACCGGCGGGCCCGAGTCGAGGTTTTGCGCCAGGCGAAGGACCAGCAAGGCAACCTGCAAACCACCATCCGGTTCACCGAGATTGACGACGCCGGCAAGCCGGTCAGTGCCTTCCGAGAGCTGACTCTGCCAGGGCAAGAAGTCTATTTCGACACCCTGGTGATCAAGTTCGACGACCACTTCGTGGAGCAAGGCGACCCCGTCAAAGGCCGGGCGCTCATGCTGTTCCGGCGGGTCTTCTCGAGCAACATGCGGGCCGAAGACGGGTTCGTCATCGACCGCGAAGGACAAGCGCCGGAGGTCTACGCCGAGGGGCAAGATCTCAGCGGCTTTGAAAAGGAACTCTGGAAACGCTTCTGGGAGCTTGCCAATAACGAGAAACTGGCGAAGGAGCATGGCGTGCGGGCGATCCACGGCGATGCGCCCTACATGCGTTTGGAGCCCGGCCGTGTCTACGAGGTCTGCCTGAGGTCAACGGGAGAAGTCATCATTACGCCCGGAACGCAGTTGGCGCCCCCGCCAGCGATTCCGTAGCGTTGGGCAACTTCGCCTCCATGCTATTGGGTTTGCCAAACCATTCGCATTCCCTGCGGAAGGCGAAAGGCCTGGCCTTGCATGAAAAATGTTCCGACGCCGGGGACCGCCGGAAGATGCTCAGTTTCGCGGGTGACGGTGTAAACGGACGTTGACGTCGCATAGCTCAGGAACCAACTGAATCCAGGCACTTCCGATTCCAGGTTTTTGAACGAACCGAAGAATCGCGCGTGATGAGCTGGAAATTCGATATCGTCGAATTCAATACTCAGCAGGAAGTACGGCGAAGGATCGCTATACTTTTCCATTCTTCGGAGGCGCCCCGTGATGAGCGAACCTTTGGGCACAAGCACCCGCTGATGCTCGTTGAGATCGGCGTCAATGATTCCTTCCACCAAGTCTCCGGCAACGGCCTTGGCCGAATCGATCCGCACCTTGAGTCTGATGGGGACCCGCAGGCCGGTGGGCAGCGATATCTCCGTCGTCTTTGCCGGCTCGGCTGGTTCGTTGCGCGTGGTAGACGGCTCCGTTTCAAACGATATGGCCGAAGTGCCGGAGTATTGCCGGCAATGGCTGAACTCCGTCAAGTTCCGTCTGCGCTCACCCGAGCTATGTTCCAAATAAAGTCGCGCCGTTTGCGGCAGTAAGATATTCGACGATCCTATTCGAACTCGCGCGTAGTCGATCGTGTTCACGGCGGAAGAGACTGGAAAGTCGAGCGGCAGACCTTCGGAGCGAACTTCGAGGCGAACCACTTCGAGCGTATCGGCGTCGGCCCAGAACGATCCGCGCGAGGCCGCGGGTGCGGATCGGCCGTTGGTGCCGATGGTCCACCCGCTTGCAAACATCGGCACGTTGTAGTCCCACCGAAGTGTGTGATGACCGGCCAGATCTTCGGCGCCCGCGAATTTAACATTGGCGTAGCCGTTGATGAACACACTGCGTGCATGCAGCGAAAACTCGCCCTCGCTGATTGTTCCGCTTTGGATCATAGAGGCGACGGGCTTGTCTTCGAATTTCTTTGCGCCGGGCCAGGACCATAGCTCGGTGCCGCCGGCGTGGGTGATTTCGTATCGCAGCGTGTCGATGACGTTGAAATTCGCGCGTCCGGCCTTTTGGACGGATCGCTCCGCCGTCGCCAGGCAAGTGTAGTCTGGCAGATGCGTGAGCAACTGGGCCATTTTCTGGCGCGTCCGCGCGAGTTGCAAGACACGGTCGAAATGGTCCTGAGCGGCGGCTGCACTCGCCAGCAGCAATAAGATGAGTACGCGCCGCATCCCACAAGTATAAAAAGAATGGGTGAAAGAGGTGACAGTCACCTCAAACACTTTGCTATCCTTTGGGCGAGTTTCATTCTTAATGGGCCCCAGCGCTGAAAAGGCCGCCGTTAGCTCGCGGGAAGAGATCCTGCTTAAGCTACGTGAAAGGATTGTGGGGTTCGCGGCATCCAGATTACAGAGGGATGCCGCCGAGGATCTGGCCCAGGAAGTCCTAATCCTGATTCATGAGAAATATGGGCATCTCGAACGGTTGGAAGATCTTCTCCCGCTTTCGCTGCAAATTGTCAGGTTCAAAATGATGGCGCTGCGGCGAAAAGCGCAGAGGCATGGGGAATATACGCAAGTGCCGATGGACGAGATCCAATTGGCGGACGGCGCGGCCGATCCGCTGCTGCTGGCCGAGCGCCGCGAAATGCGCGACCGTCTGGTGGCGGCCGTCTCGCACATGGGAGAGCGCTGCCGGAAATTATTTGGGCTGAAACTGGAGGGCAAAAGCTACGGGGAGATTCAAACCATACTGGGAGTGGGGTCCATCAACACCATCTACACTTGGGATTTTCGCTGCCGTAAGCAACTGACAGAGCTTATGGGCGGTAGTTGGGAGGTGAGCAGATGACGAACGAAGAGATCCGCAAACTGCTCGGCGGTTACGCCACCAACACGCTCACGGATGCCGAACGCCAGGTGCTGTTTGAAGCAGCTCTCGACAATCAGGAATTATTCAACGCGATGCAGGAAGAGCAGGCGCTGAAGGATCTGCTGGCCGACCCTATATCGCGCGAGCAGGTGCGGCAGGCGTTGGAGAAGCCGGCTCCGCAAAAGCGAGCAGCGGCGTGGTGGTCGCAGTGGTGGGCTTGGGGGAGCGCGGCAAGCGGAGTTGTGGCGGCTATCCTAATCGTCGCGGTGATTCGTTCGAATCCGCCCAAGCTCCAGAAAGAAGTAGCGTCGGTGACAACGATGGCGCCTTCGCCTACGCCTGCCGATAAGCCGGCGGCGCTCGCAAACACCCGTGCGGCGTTGTCGCGCCCAGAGCCTGCGCGCGCGAAGCCTGTTCGTCCGGCTCCCCTGTCCGACGGGACCAGTCAACGGAAAGACGAAGCAGCCGCGGCCGCGGGGCCCCCGCCGCCTTCCCCACCGCCGTCGCCGACTGAAGAGCGCGAGAGCCCACCTGCCAGATCTGTTGCATCTTCCGGTGCGCCCGCGGTCCAGAATGCCGGCCATTCGCAGGATCAAACCTCGCAGAACGGCGCTGTGAACGGGCAGATCGCGAATTCAAATCATGCGCCGGCCAGACAGGAGCAATTCCAAGTGTCGGCGGGCAAAAGCGCTTTTCGCGATGCCGGCGGGCGCGTGGCGGCGCCTGCGCAATTCGCCCCCGGAGGAATAGGAGGCTTTGGCAGCGGGTCCCTGCGATGTTCCCTGATGAAGCGTGATTCGAATGGCGACTATGTCGCGCTCCAAACCAATCCAGCTTTGAAAAAGGGCGATGCCGTTCAACTTCGCGTCGTGCCTGCGTTATCCGGATTTGTATCGCTGTCTCAGCTCGACCAATCCGGAACGTGGACGCGCATCTTCCCGTCCTCCGGTCCGGGAATTCCGGTAGTTGCAAATAGTTCGTATAGTCTTCCGGCCGCGCCCATTGAAGTGACCGGCAAGGATGAGAAATTTCGAGTGACGCTGTCCCTGGCAACTTCTGAAACGAGCTTAGCTACCGTCGACGCGGTCACCGTTGAGAAGGACACGAAGTCTTTGAAAAAGGAAAGGGCAGCGACGCCCCCTCAAAGGCGTGCGGCGGAACCTTCACCGTTCTTCGTGGATCTAACAATCGGCCCGAAGAACTAGCATGATTCGCACCATCACCATCGAGCGCGAATACGGCGCGGGTGGCGCGGCAATTGCCGAACTGCTTGCCCAGCGGCTCGGCTGGAAACTCTGGGATCAAGCGCTCACCGCCGAAATCGCGCGGCTCGCGAAAGTGGATCAAGCTTGCGTGGAGCGCATGGCGGAGCGTTGCGATTCGGCGTTTTACCGGCTGATGAAGGTCTTCATGCGAGGCAGCTATGAGCGCAGCCTGCCGCTCACGGGCCTCGACACGTTCGATGCGGACGGCATGATGGCCCTGATGCAGCGTGTGATTGAGCAGGCGGCGGATGAAGGCAAGTGCGTCATCGTCGGCCGCGGATCGCCGTATTACCTGCGGCGGCGGGAAGATGCATTCCACGTATTCGTCTATGCCCCCCACGATGAAAAGCTGAGGCGCTTGCGGGAGTTGGGCAAGAGTGAATCGGAAGCCGCGGAGCTGCTCTCCACCGTCGATCACGAACGCGCCGCATTCATCCGAAAATACTTCGGCAAGGAATGGCCGAACCGCTATCTCTACAATATGATGATCAACTCCAAGGCCGGCGACGAGCTGGTGGTGGATACGATTTTACAAGGCGTCGCGGCGCTAGATCCTTCCGTTTCATCCTCCTGTTGACAACCCACAGGAGTTCTGCCATACTCCTGTTGTCACTCCACAGGAGGGTTGATGGCCAACGCTAAATCCGACGTCCTGCAGGGCACCCTGGACTTGATGGTGTTGAAGACGCTGGATGCCATGGGGGGGATGCATGGTTATGGAATCGCCCGCCGGATTGAGCAGGTGAGCGAGGATGTTCTGCGCCTGAACCAGGGGACCATCTATGCGGCGCTATTACGGCTTGTTCAGAAGGGCTGGATCAAGTCCGCCTGGGGCGTTTCCGAAAGTAACCGGAAGGCGAAGTTTTACTCTATTACGCGCTCCGGCCGGAAGCAGCTCGATACGGAAGCCAAGAACTGGGCGCGTATTTCCAGCGTGATCGGCCGGTTGTTGGAACTTTCACCCAGGAGTTAGTCGCCCAGGAGTCAATCAATGTTCCATTGGCTGAATGTTGCCGCATCGCGTATCCACGCGCTGTTTTCTCGACGCCGGCTGGACGACGACTTCGACCGGGAAGTAGAAGCTCACCTGGCGCTGATTGCCGAAGAAAACATGCGCCGCGGCCTGACTCCGGACGAAGCTTACAGCGACGCCCGGCGTCATTTTGGAAGCGTTACTCAGGTGAAAGAAAGCCATCGGGAAAATCGTGGCGTTCCGCAAGTGGACACCGTCCTTCGCGATCTTCAATACGCGGCGCGGATGCTTCGCAAGAGTCCCGGTTTCACTTTGGTCGCGATCCTGACGCTGGCGCTCGGCATCGGTGTCAACACGACTCTGTTTACGGCCTTCGATGCCGTCGCGCTGAAACCTCTGCCGGTTAAGAATCCCGGCAACGTCGTGCGCATGGAACGTTGGTTTGCAAGCGGGAGTCAAGGAAATGGCCAGTACCTGTTTTCCTATCGCGAATACCTCGACTATCGCGATCATAATCGCGTCTTTTCCAGCTTGATCGCCGCCAGTTGGTTGTTTACGGCGTTGGCGGAACTGCCTGGTGAGAATGGCGCGATCCCGGCTGGAAAGTTAACTGGACAGCTTGTGTCGGAAAATTACTTCTCGGACTTAGGCATCAACCCAATATTGGGCCGGACGTTTTTGCCGGAAGAGAATCGCACGCCAGGTACGCACCCGGTGGTGGTTCTGAGCTATCCATTCTGGCGAGTTCAGTGCAACCGGGATCCTCAGATCCTGGGGAAGGCGATCCGGCTGAATGACACCACGTTCACCGTGGTTGGAGTAACCGATGAGCAGTTCATCGGAACTGGAAATCCTCCCCGGATTCCGGATTTTTGGGCGCCGCTCATGATGCAGGCTCAAACGGTTCCCGGACAAGACTGGTTGAACGATCCGGGCGCGCGATGGTTTCAGTTCTTCGGACGGCTGAATCCAGGGACGGGAATCAAACAGGCGCAAGCGGAGATGACGGTATTGACGCACCAGTTTGAACAAGCGCACGTACCGGCCGATAAAACCCTCGCTGTGACCGTGGAACGCGCCACATTTTTCGGTGAAACAAACACGCTTCAGTTTCGGCTATTCATTGCGCTGCTGATGCTGGTGGTTGGAATGGTCCTGCTGATCGCGTGCGCGAATCTGGCGAACATGTTACTTGCGCGCGCGGCCAATCGCCACAAGGAAATCGCAGTGCGTCTCGCGTTGGGCGCCAGCCGGTCGCGGCTCATCCGGCAACTGCTCACGGAGAGCGTCTTGCTTTCCCTGTTGGGCGGGACCGTGGGCTTGCTCTTCTCCATTTGGGCCAGCAGGCTGCTTTGGGTCGGAATCCAGCAGGCTCTTCAGGCATTGATGTGGATGAACGTGGAGCTGGTGGTTCGTATGACTCCCGATATTCGGGTGTTCGCCTACGCACTGGCCGTCTCGCTCATAACGGGCATCCTCTTCGGCCTCGCACCGGCGCTGCAGTCTTCCAAGCGCGATGTCTCGGCGGCGCTGAAGGAGGAAGGCAGCGCGCTTGGGCAACACATCCGCAAGTCACGGCTGCGTAGTTTTCTGCTGGCGGGACAGGTTGGCGTTTCGATGCTCCTGCTGGTAACCGCGGGTCTGCTGGTGCGGGGACTGATACGATCGGAAACCGCGGACACGGGCTTCGAGACGAAAAAAGTTTTCCTGGTGAACGTCGACTTGGGAAGCGAGCGGGCTAAGGCCGGCGCACTTTATAAACGTGTCGTGGAGCGGCTTGAGACTCTACCCGAAGTTCGGTGCCTGACACTGGCGGAACGCCCTCCCATGTCCGGCACGTGGACGCCACCGGTGCGAGTCGACAGCATTGAGGGACGGACCCTGGCAAACCACGTATCCGGCAGCTACTTCGACACTCTAGGGATTGCAATTGTGCGGGGCCGGACCTTCACTCGACTGGAAGGCACTCGACCGGAAGGCGAGAAGCAAGCGAACGTTGCTGTGGTCAGCGAAGCGGCCGCGCAAAAGTTTTGGCCCAGTCAAGATCCCATCGGAAAGCGAGCCAAGTTGGATATGGACTTTCGTGGCAAATGGGTGGAGTTCGAGGTGATCGGCGTCGCAAAGACGGTCCGCAGCGCAAATCTATCGAGGCTTGATCCCAGCTATTTTTATCTTCCCACCGGCTCGGCACAATTGAATGCCATCCTCATTCGTACCGATGGCGATCCCAAAAATGCGGTGACGCCAGTGCGGACGGCCTTGGCGGCCTTGGACAAGGATATCTTGCCTGGGCTAAACATGTTCAGCTTGGAAGATGGTCTGGTTCGGAAGGAGCGCCTGCTAGCGAAAACATACGCGATGTTCGCCGTGATGTTGGCCGTCCTGGCACTCGCTCTTGCCGGCGTTGGGATCTATGGAGTGATGTCTTATTCGGTGAGCCAGCGCACTCGAGAGATCGGCATTCGGATGACGCTGGGCGCAACCCAGGCAGAGGTTTTGAAATCGGTGATCGTGCAGGGACTGCTGCCGGTCTTCAACGGCGTACTCTTGGGGCTGGTGGGCGCGGCGGCGGTTTCCACAATCTTGAAAGCGACATTGGTTTTTCCCGGCACTTCCGATATGCTCTTCGGCGTCAGCGTCTTCGACCCGTTAACCTTCGTCGGGCTTTCTTGCTTCCTGGGAACGGTGGCGCTAATCGCGAGCGCGATTCCCGCGCGAAGGGCAACGAGAGTAGATCCGACGGTCGCGCTCCGGTGGGAGTAAGGCGTGGCACCGACCTTTCGACTCGACGGATTTCGTGGCGAGTTCCTCTGGGAGCTTGATCTAGCCGAACGGCAAATGATCGCCATGGCCGAAGCGATTCCATCCGCGAAATACGACTGGCGACCGGATGAGAAGGCTCCAACGGGCCGCGAAGTAATTGTGCATGTGGCGACCGGAAACTTCATGCTGCTGGACATTGTTGGAATAAACGCGCCCGGAGCGCTTCTGGGGTCTGGTCCAACGCAACAACGAACTGGAGAAAGATCTTCGGAAGAAGACTGCCGTAGTGGATATCTTGAAGCGGCCCTTGCAGGCAATACGCAAATCTCTTACTGAATCCGTGGACGAGGAGCTTAACCGAGGCAGGCATTTTTTCGGTGAGCAGACGACCGTTCGCCGGGTATATCTGCGGCAGTTGGCGCACACACCCGAACACATGGTGCAAATGATCGGCTATAGGAGGTCCATGGGCATGGCGCCGCCGTGGCCGGCCTGGAGACCGGATCGGCGATCGTAGCGATGAGTCCCGTGTTTACGGGCTTGTAAATCGATTTAGCGCCGTAAAACGCGCTTTGCGGTGAGTGTATTCGGTGACCGCCGGGAATAATCTTGGATTCAGCGGTAATGTGTCTAAGTTTGATGTATTATTGTTGCTCAGTATGTCACCATCTACGATGCGCAACACCACGCTCCTGGCCATCGCACTCAGTTTCAGCGCCGTAACCGCCTTTGGAGATCTGGAGGGCATGTTTGATGGCGGGATCAAACACCCTGCCATTGAATATCGTACGCGTGTGGCGAAGGACCCGGTGGCCGAGCTGAATGGGCGCCTTGTAGACGGTAAGGTTCAGCTTCAGTTTGAACCGGACAGCGGTTACCTGCGATCCGTGCTCCGGGCTCTCAACGTTCCGGTCGAGTCGCAATTGCTGGTGTTTTCGAAGACCAATAAATTCCCGCAGGCCACTAATCCACATAATCCGCGCGCCATTTATTTTAACGACTCGGTGACGGTCGCTTGGATTCGCGGCTTGCCGTCCCTGGAAGTGGCCACGCAAGATCCTCAGCAAGGCATTATCTTTTACGCGCTCAATGAGAATCCGGTGGACCAAATGATGCGGACCTTCTTCGCGCGCCAGCCACGATTCCGGCGGGACAACCAGTGTTTGTCATGCCATAACGGGATCTTGACGCTCGGTGTTCCCGGCATGTTTGTCCGTAGCGTGTTTCCGGAGCAAGATGGCAGCCCAATGCGCCGGCCCGACTATTCTCCCGACCATCGCAACCCCTTGGAGCAACATTGGGGCGGCTGGTACGTGACGGGCAAACAAGGGCCCGCGCGGCACATGGGCAATGCACTGGTCACCAACCCCGATAAGCCGGAGTCGATGGTCACCGCCGACACCGTTAAAGTGGAATCGCTCAAAGGGAAGTTCGATCCGCGGGGCTATCTTTCTCCGCAAAGCGACATCGTGGCCCTGATGGTTTTTGATCATCAGATGTACATGATGAACTTGTTCACGCGGGTGGGCTGGGAGATCCGGGCGTCGGCCCACGACGAGGGAGGCAAGCCCGATGCCGACTTGCTCCGCGAGACGGCCGAAGCGCTGGTTGACTATTTGCTATTCATCGATGAGCCGAAGCTGCCCTCCAGGATTCAAGGGGCGTCCGGTTTTAGCGAGAAGTTCGCGGCCATGGGGCCGCGCGACAGCCAGGGCCGTTCGCTGCGGCAATTCGATCTGGAACATCGGCTTATGCGTTATCCGTGCAGCTACATGATTTACACGGCGGCGTTCGATGGATTGCCGGCGGAAGCGCGCGACGCGATCTATAAGCGGCTGTGGCGGATCTTGTCCGGACAGATCTTGCAGGAAAAAGAGAAGGGCAAGAAGTATGAGCGGTTCTCCCTGGCCGACCGGCGCGCGATCGTTGACATCTTGCGCGAAACGAAGAAGGGCCTGCCGTCTTACTTTGTGCCCGTTACACCCGGCCGGCGTACGCGACCTCTCTAAGCTGCACTGGGGCTAGCGTCATTCCGGATGTGGAACTAAAATATTGCCGGGTAGCTGCGTGACGACGGCCACGCCGATAAGCTACCATAGAATAAATCGAACAAAACTTTCGGTTTCTACGTCTAAACGTGACGGGAGAAGCATCCACCAGTGAAGCGTAAATGGAAGATTCTACTGTTCATCGTACTGATCCTGGTGATCAGTGGCGGTGTCATTGCCAGCATCAAGTACAACGAGCGCGGGATCGTTGGGGTCCAAACCGGCAAGGCCGTCAGGCAAGATCTCACCGCCACCGTGACCGCCTCCGGGGAAATTAAACCCAAGAACTATATCAACCTTGGCACCAATACTTTCGGCGCTGCGCCCATCACCGGCATCATGGTCAAGGAAGGCGATCATGTCCGGAAAGGGCAAGTGGTGGCGACGTTGGAATCGGTGCAAGCCAATGCCGATGTCGTGGCGCAGAAGGCCGCGATTGAGACCTCCTTGGCGGATTCCGCAGCCGCCGAGTCCGGACTGAAAATGATGGCGGATGCCATCCGCACAGCTCAGGCAACGGTGGAACGTTCGAAAACCGAGTTGGACCGCACCAAGTTGAATTTGGATCGCGCCAACGAGCTCTACAAGTCTAAGCTCATCGCCAAGCAGGACTACGATCAGAAGAAGTCCGAATACGATTCGGCGGTCGCCGCGTTGGCCGAAGCGGAGGCCAGAGTGCAACAAGCCAGGTCTCAGGAATCTCAAGCCAGGCAACAACTGGATTCCGCGCAGAAGAGAATTGCGCAGGTGCGGGCAGCGTTGACCCGCTACTCAGATGTGCTCCAAAAATACTCCGTCACGGCGCCCATCGACGGGATCGTAACCAATCTTCCGGTCCGCGTTGGCGAAACCGTGGTTCCCGGAATTCAGAACTCGGCGTCGAGCACGATCATGACCATCGCGGATATGTCGCTGATCACTTCAGAAGTGAAAGTGGATGAAACCGACATCGTGAATGTGAAATTGGGTCAGACCGCGGAGATCACGATCGACGCCATGCCCGGCAAGACGTTCAAGGGCCACGTGGTGGAGATCGGCAACACGGCGATTCTTCGCTCCACCGGTCTGGCGGCATCTCAGAGCGCCGTATCCAGCCAGGAAGCCAAAGACTTTAAAGTTGTAATAGCTCTCGACAACCCGCCGGAGGAGATTCGGCCTGGCCTGTCGTGCACATCTAAGATCGTGACCGCCACGCGCCAGCACGTGCTCACGATTCCGATCCAGGCATTGACGATCCGGCAACGCGGTGAATTGGAGCCGTTAAACAAAGCCAAGACCGCGCAGGCGGCCGATAAGGAGCCGTTGTCGGAGAAGGCGAAAAAAGAAGAGCTGCAGGGCGTCTTCGTGGTGCAAAACGGAAAAGCGGAATTCAAGAAAGTGGCAACCGGCATCACCGGAGCCACCGACATCGAAGTAATGACCGGGCTAAACGAGGGCGATCAAATTGTCACCGGTACCTATAAAGTGATCCGTACTTTGCGCAACGCCGCCAAGGTCAAAATCGAGAACAAGCCCGGCGGCGGTCCCACGAAATCGGAAAGCTAACTTCGGCAAATGGCCACTGCTACCCAGGAACTTCTCGACCGCGGCGAGAGCTTAAAACGCGACGGGGTAGTCATCCGTACTTACGATCTTTGGAAGACGTATGTCATGGGCGATCAGGAAATCCATGCCGTTTCGGGCGTCGACATCCAGATCCAGCGCGGCGAGTATGTCGCGATCATGGGCCCATCGGGATCGGGCAAGTCGACGCTGATGAACATGATCGGCTGCCTCGACTCGCCTTCCAAGGGTTTGTATTATCTGAACGGCAAATTAGCCAGCGACATGCTGGACGACGAACTGGCGCGCATTCGCAACAAGGAAATTGGGTTCGTTTTTCAAACTTTCAACTTGCTGGCGCGCGCCACGGCGCTGCACAACGTGGAGTTGCCGCTGATCTATGCCGGGATTTCGTCCGAAGCACGCATTCAAAAAGCGAAGGCTGCCCTGCGCGCCGTGGATCTGGAGCCGCGCATGAATCATAAGCCCAGCGAGCTTTCCGGAGGCCAGAGACAGCGCGTCGCGGTGGCTCGGGCACTGGTAAACAATCCTTCGATTCTGTTGGCCGACGAGCCCACCGGGGCTCTCGACACCGCCACCGGCAACGAGATCATGGGGCTGTTTGAGAAACTCTGGGAGCAGGGCAACACCATCGTGCTGGTTACGCACGAAATGGATATCGCCACTCGCGCTCACCGCGTGATCCACATCCGCGACGGCAAAGTGGAAAAAGACGAAAAGCTTCGATAGACGCGGCGTTTCCCTCGCCATACCTCATTGAAATATACTGATGTCATTCTCCAATGGAGAGCGTACTCTCGTACTTTCGATCGTATTTCGATCCGGGGCGGAGCGCGCCCTTTGAAAACCATTCCGCTGGGCAGATCGCGCGCCATTTGTTTGAGACCTTGAAACAGCGGGGTCCGGTGCGTTACTTCGGAAGCAAGGAGCGGCCTCGCGGACTTCAGGCCGACTTGTTCCTGGGGCATTTCTACGCTTTCGAAGAACTCTCGAAGCAAAACGAATTCAGTAAGAGAATTGCCTTTTACTCTATCTCGGATCCCGTGCGAAGGCGTGCGCTCTTGGAATCGCTCGCGGCGGAGTTCGATGTTCCACTGCCCGATTGGGATTTTCCACCCGCGGGTTTCGATCATGAAGCCACCATGGAGTGGGCCGATCTGGTGCTGTTGGTGGGTAACAGCTACACCCTGGAAACATTCCCGTTGCGTTGGCGGCATAAGATCCGTCTGCTCAACTATGCAGTGGACCTCTCGATCTTCCAGCGCGACTTCGGCGTAAAGAGACGCAACGAATTCTGCTATGTCGCAACCAACTGCGGTTTGCGAAAAGGATTCATGGATATTATCGAGGTGTGGAAACAGATCGATCCGGCCGCGGCCAGGCTGCATGCGATCGGCGAGATTGAACCGCCTTGGGACGATCTCCTGGCTCGATCGAACAACGGCAGCATCGTCGCGCACGGTTGGATCGATTCGCGCGAAGACGAGTACGTGCGGCTACTGCAGTCTTCCAAATTCGCGCACATTCCCACTTACGAGGAGGGGCAGATGGGCACACTGCTGGAAGCGATCCATGCGGGCTGCATTCCTATAACGACGCGAGCGTCGGGAATCGACGATCGCGTGCTGGAGCAGTGCGTAGTGATTGAGCCGCGCGATATCCAGCAGCAGGTCGATGCCATTTATCGTGTGCTGGCGTGGACGGAAGATGAGTATCGTGAGCGGTCAGGCAAGTTAATGGAAACGGCGGTACGATGTCACAATTGGACGGGATTCGAACAGGCCGTGGCGTCCGCGATTGTAGGGCAGATTGGTAATCTGCCGCCGATTGTGAAATCGGCTGTTGCTTGCGAACCCTTGCCGGACACGCCGATTGACAATCGGCGGCAGGTTACCGCCCTGCCCCACAAAGGATCAGAGCATGTTGCATAAAACCGGCGTTGAAGTATTGGAAGGATTCCTGCCCGCCGCCGAGTGCGATGCTTTGCTTCAATGCGTTGACCAGTATCGAAACACCCGGCAACTGCCCGTCATACACCGCAAACAGCGCGGCCGGTCCCTGCATTACATGGTGATCGACGGCGCCGCCATCGAGGAACATTTCCCGCAGCTTTCAAAACTCAACACAGACGTGAATTTGCTGGTCAACCGGCTCAATGGAACCGCACTTGAGCCGCTCGGCAATGCCAGCGCGCGCATCAATATCAACATCACGCCTCCCGCGGGCGAATACCGGTGGCATTACGATCGCAATCGGGTCACGGCAATCTTGTACCTCAACGAAGTGGCCGGCGGAGAAACCGAAATGTTTCCAAACTATCGAATCTATCTCGGCCGCTCGAAACATACTCACTTGCAGCGCTGGCTGGACTCCCTGCTGATGAAGAAGCCCGTCCTCCGGCTCTTCGGGAAAAAACTGACGGTGGCCCCACGCAAGGGAATGCTGATCGTCATGCAGGGCGATCGGTGCTTGCACAGTGTGCGCCGCGTGGAAGGCGCGGCGGATCGCATAAACGTCATCATGACTTTTGACGCGCCTGGGGCGGTCTTTCCGGTGGAGAAGGAACTCGACTCCTATCTCTACTCCAAGAAATCGACGCCTGCATTCGATCCGAACTATCAGGAATAGCCGCCGGATGACTGCTTCTGAATTGACGATCGTTTGCCCGGAAAGGCGCGACCCCATTGTTGTGCTGGATCGTTCCACCGCTCCGCTCTTCGAAAAATATGCGGATCGCGTTGGCGCCGAATTTCGCGGCGGGGTGCGCACCGTGGTCATACTCGTTCCATGGCAGGCATCGCCGGACAGCTATCAGCGCATGGATGATGCGGTTCACTCCTTCGCCTGCAGTTCCGCGATCCACGAGGATTTGCTGTCAATCGATCCCGCCTGTCCGCCCGGGCAGCTCTGCTTTTCCTTGCTGGAAGCTATGTTGAACGGCAACATCGCGGTGGATCGAGTGGTGGTCCGTCAACTTCCCTTTCCCGAACAGTTTTCGGATCGGAAAGTGGAACCTGTTCCCGCCAGCGTGATCATGGCGCATCGCGGACGGCCCGGATATTTGCAGACTTCGCTGCATTATCTCGAGAAGGCAAACGGGTTGGACGTTCGAGTTCGCGTTGGATTGGATGGCGAAGAGCCGGCGGACTATGCCGGGCTGGCGACGCGTTATCCGCGCACTGAGTTCTATAACCTTCAGCCGGTTTCATTAGGGCCGTACGTGATCCGCCAGGAATTGGCGCTGCGGTCGGCTGAACCACTGCTTGCTTTCCATGACTCAGACGACATCTCTTGCACGGACCGCTTCTCCGCGCTGTACCGGGAAATGCAACGCACGCGTTCGGAGCTGGTGGGCTGTCACGAATTGCGCGTCGATGAAATCAACCGTGAAGTGTTAGCTGTGCGCTTCCCGTTGGACGCGACCGAGGGTTTGCGCCGCTGCTATGGTCATGCCTTGCTGCATCCCACGTCCATGATCACGCGCGACGGATTCCTCCAGGCCGGCGGATTTTCTACAAACCTCGCCATCAGCTCCGATACGCAGTTCCTGCTGCGGTGCTATTTCAAACTGCGGATCCGCAACGTGGACGGTTTCTTCTACATTCGCCGCAGGCATCCCGCGGCCTTGACAGTGGCTCCCGATACCAACATGGATGCGCCCCTGCGCGTGTATCTGACGAAGTGTTGGGAGAAGAATTTCGAAGACGTGAAGCGGCGGCGAATCGGGCTGGATCAATCGGCTCTGCGCCCGATGCGTACCACCGCGAAATTCGAGCTGACGGCGGTGCGCCTGGGACATTTCACCAGTCATAAAGCTGTGGCTTGGCATGCCGAGGAAGTTGCGCAGACGGCCCAGATGCGGCGGGAGATCGAAGCCTGCACGGCACGTCGTTCTGTCAAGGCAGCCACGAAACATATCCAGATTCGCCTTTCAGAATCCCGGCCGTGGCTCGAAGGTCTTCAGGAAGTTTCAAGAGTGGTGTTGGTGCGCCAGTTATTCCATGCGCTGCGACTGGATGAGCATCGACCGTTTCGCTGGCGCCTCGAACACAAGTTGGTTCAATCGCTCATCCTGGATGCCTACCTGCCGGGCATGGCGCCGGTAACGCGCGGCCTTTCACGCCTTGTGTCCGAATACGGCATTGAAAACCTGCGAAATAAACTGGACGAGTTTTTCCCGAACGGTTATCACGTAAAGCGCGCGCTGAGCGATTCGTCCGGCGACAAAGGCGCCACCGGGGATATCGAAGTTGCCTTACAGGATTTGCAACTTGGAGGGCCCTCGATTGCCGACGAAGAATGGATCGTACAGGAGAGAATCCCGATCGACGTTGAATTTCGCGTCCACAGTCTTCAGGATCGAATCATTGACGACTTGACGTTCCGCCGCTACTCGCGCGGTGACATTCCGAGCGAGCGCCATGCTCCCAATCGCTATGTGCAGTCGCTGCTGGATCGCTTGCCAAACGGCATTGTGGCGGGAACTTTGTGTGGGTGGGACGTCGCCCGAACGCCGCAGGGAAAGTTTCGAATCATAGAGGCGAACCTGGCCGGATTTCATCCGGTGTATCGGCCTGGTTTTCAGATCAGCGGCTATTTCGTGAACCTGGATTGGGGGGCGAAGTCCACGGCACAGCTAATGCGTTTTGTCGAGAAGCGTGACAGCTTGCGGATCGAAGCGATCGCCGATGTCGACATTGAATCGAAGGAGCGCGCGTTCTACGACGATGTCAATCGTTGGAAGCAGCGTTTAGAGCTGGAAGAGACCAGCGGCCGCGCGCGGAACTCCAGCACAAGCGCTTCAGAATATCCCAGGAAGGGTGCCCGGGCGAGCAAGGCGCAATATGGAAAAGGGCGTCCGTGATATCTATGCGCCCGCCGTTAGCGCGCACGTAGTCCAGGAACTTTGCGCTCTCCCGCCAGAGCGGGTCCCGCTGCTCTCTGTAGAATGCCGCTCTTTGTTCGAGCCGCTGGATGATTCCCGCGACCCACTTGAAGTGGTGCACCTCGACATAGCATTCCTCCACCGGACATCCCCGTCCGCTGGCCGCCGCGTGCTGTCCCGAAACAAGTTTCACGTGGCCCTTGGCGGCGACGATTTTGTTCGGGTTCGCATCCAGAATCGGCGTCGAGATGTATCCACCCAGCGGAAATTGCTCCCAAATAGAACCGTTAGGCAAGACCGGCGCGAAGCCTCCGTCGGATGCAAGGCGATCGATGAAGCCGCCTTCGACATAATCGAAGCCCTTGGCATCGCACTCTTCCAGGACGGAGCGCAAATCGCCGGGGTAGCGTTGCATCTCGTCCTGGTCCGCCAGAATAAACCAATCGTCGGGGAATGCCGCCCGGGTGCGCTCGTAAATCGCCGGGTTCACCTCCTGCCGCCATGGACCGTGTGTAATGGACTCGATGCCGCAGCCGAATTCGGCCGTGATTTGACGAATCCGATCGAGCGCCGGATCGCCCGTGTTGCTGACGTGCGCGTTCACCAAAAACGATTCCACACCCTGCGCGCGATAATGCTCCAGCATGTGCGGCAAGACTTCGACAAAGGCTCCGGCCACGGTAGTAAGATGAATGTTCAAACGATTTTCCAGTAAAAGCTCTTTCATTTTAGAGGATCATCCTTGCAAATCGTGAAACGGCTCGCCCTCCAGGGTTTCGTGCGGTCGCGGCGCCAACTCTCCTTGCAGTTTCGCGTGGGCGAACATCAATTCACCAAGACTTATCGCTATCCCGATGTGGACCTGATTCGCTTGGAGCAACGATTCGGCCGCGAGAATATCGAGCGTATCTATTTCCAAATCGCCGCCTTCGAAGCCATGCCGCTGGCGAGTCTCCAACCGGAAGTATTCGATCTGGGACCGTTCTCGCGCTATTACACCAGCGCCTTTGAAAGTCTATGGCGCACGGTGTTTCGCAAAGCGGGAGCGCAGTGGCGCTATGAAAACCACTTGCCGGACTACCACGGACCGGTGTTCGATGGGGGGCCTTCGAATTCCGCAGTCACCGCGCCCCTCGAGATCCCCGATGGCGGCGTCCAGGCGCTGTGCTTCAGCGGAGGAGGCAAGGACAGCCTGGTCGCGATGAAATTGCTCGAACGGGGCGGTATCTCTTTTTCGTCGTACGCATACTCGCACCCGGTTTATGGCGCGGCCGGTCCGCAACACGACCTCATCGATGGACTCTTGCACGCGGCCACTCCCCGCCGCCGTCACCGGCTGCGAATTTCAGACGAGTTTGCTTCGGTCCGCGGGCGTGCTCTCGAGCGCGAGTACGGCGTGAAGACACGCCTATGTGTGGAAACGCCAACGGCGGTTTTCGGTTCGCTTCCAGTGGCGCTCCAGTACGGCTATCGATATCTGGCCGTCGGCCACGAACACAGCGCTGAAGTCGGTAATCTGTACTGGGATCAGACCGGCGAACATGTCAACCATCAGTGGGGTAAGTCGCTGGACGCGGAAGTGCTGTTAAGCGGCTACATCCAAAAAGAGCTGGTGAACTTGTCGTACTTCAGTATCCTAAAACCGATCCACGATGTGGTGATCTTCAACCTGCTGCGCAGCGATATCCAAGCGGTGCATTCCACGCATTCCTGTAACCAGCGGAAGCCGTGGTGCCAGGAGTGCGCCAAGTGTGCCTACGTCTGGCTGGGCTACACTGCGTATCTTCCGCAGGATCTGGTGATGGGCATGTTCCCTAGAAATCTGTTTGACATCGCCGAAAACGTAAGTTGGTTTCGGCAACTGCTGGGGTTGTCCGCGCACAAGCCCTTTGAATGTGTAGGCGAGATTTCCGAAGTACAACTGGCGTTCGAGATTTGCCGCCGCAGAGGATTGCGAGGCGCCGCACTGGACATGTACACGAGCGAGGTTCCCACGCCTGACGTACCTGCCTTGCTGGATCGCTATCTCGCGGTGAACCAGGCTGTTCCCACTATCCCCGCCGATATTCGCGAACGGGTACTGCCGCAAATGCTGCGTGCCGCGGGGCAAGCCAGGGAGTACATTTTAGGCCACTGCCAAGATTAAGTGCGGTGGGGTAGGCGATCGTATTCTAAGGAACATCGCGCGGTTCCGTTACCTGTGGGGCAGGATGGTATCCTGCCGGCCGATTTACAATCGGCGGCAGGTTATCAACCTGCCCCCGGCAGGTTATCAACCTGCCCTACATAGGCGTGCCGTGCCCGCACCCCGTTCCTTTTAAAGTCCTGGCCTGCAACCAGGCGTGATATTTTTGTCGCCTGCCTTGGCTGGTCCAGCTGGCAGGCCACGAAAAACGATGGCCCGCCCCACCTGCCCCACTATTTGCGCGTCGAGCAAACCAGGATCTTCCAACTTGCGAAGTCCGTCCCCTCCAAGGTCTTCATCGAATCCACCAGATATTTCAGACGCGCCGTGGCGGGCGTAGCCGTCTGATATCGATCCGCCAGGAAATACGGCGGTGTCGCCTGATAGTACAACGCCACCTCGATGGTCACG
>CATPCJ010000075.1 GCA_955652915.1 uncultured Bryobacteraceae bacterium | reverse complement strand
TGTTGCGCCACTTTGATAATGTCCCCTTGAGACCACATTAGAAATGTCCCCTTACGATGACCTCTAGAGGAGGTCGAGTGAGGAGAACGGCATTGAGCAGGAAAGAGTTGCAACGGGGTGGGGTGTTGGCGCGAGTGAAGGCGGGCGGGTTGCGCGTGAAAAACGCGGCGGAGCTGATGAGAGTGAGCTACCGGCAGGCCAAGCGGCTGTGGAAGCGGTACCGAACCAGCGGAGCGGCGAGCCTCAAACATGGTAATGCAGGGCGAGCTTCCAACCGCCGACGTCCTGAAAAAGAGCGCAAGAGGATTCTGCGGAAAGTGGAGGAGAAGTACAGCGGGTTTGGGCCGACGCTGGCCGCCGAGCACCTGGCCAGCGAAGACCACCTAGAAGTACATCCGGAAACACTGCGGCGCTGGATGGTGGAAGAAGGTAGGTGGAAGCGAGCGCGCCAGCGCAAGGCGCATCGCAAGCGGCGCGATCGGCGAGCGCACTTCGGAGAGCTGGTGCAAATGGACGGCAGCTTCCATGACTGGTATGAGGGTCGAGCCCCCAAGGCATGTCTGATGAACATGGTCGATGATGCGAGCTCGACGGTGGAGGCGCGGCTGGGGGACGAGGAAACGATTTGGGCCGCGGCGCGGGTGCTGCGGCAATGGATCGGGAAGTATGGTGTGCCGCTGGCGCTGTACACAGATTGGAAGAATGTGTACTTGCGCGAGCCGACCGAAAAGGAGTTGCTGCACGGAAAAACGCCGGTAACGCAGTTCGGTCGCATGTGCCAGAAGCTGGACATCCGGATCATCGCCGCGAACTCACCGCAGGCCAAGGGACGGGTGGAGCGGGGCAATGCAACGCACCAGGACCGTTTGATCAAGAAGATGGGACGCAAGAAGATCCGCACGCATGAGGCCGCCAATGAATTCTTAGAGCAGCACTATCTGCCCGAACACAACGCGCGGTTTGCACGCGAACCGGAAAAGCCGCAAGATTATCACCGTAAGCCGCCAGCGGGGCGGGAGTTGGAGCAGGTGTTTTGTTTAGAGACCGAGCGCAGCATTTCCAATGATTGGGTGGTGCGCTATGAGAATCGTTATTTTCAACTGCTGCGAACCAGCGATTATCCACCCCGGCAAGCCAAGGTAACGGTGTGCGAATGGGAGAACGGGCGGATCGAGATCCGCTATCAGGACAAGGCGCGGCCGCATCGGGAGATTGCGGCGCCGGAACCGCCACCGGCGGCAATCGGCAAGACTAAGCCACCTAAGGCCTCCCGCTGGAAGCCGGCTGCGGACCACCCCTGGAAATCACGGCCGATGCTGCGGGCCGCTGCCTCCGCTCCGCCCTAAACGCTCGGCCTAGCGGCCTCGCAGGGCTGCGCTGCGGCAGCGGCCCGCAGCATCGAAATCAACTGGTTACGAAGAAAGAAAGGGGACACTTCTAACGTGGTAGACAAGGGGACATTTCTAACGAGGCTTGACACCCCCGAAATATTTCTTGACACATCGCTGCGCCAGGATTAATATACGGCCGGATAGCGCTCTCTTAATCGCCCTCACGTCGTGTAGAAGAGGCGCCTCGCGTGATCTAAACTCGTTTGGTTCTCGACCGCCGCAGCGCTCAGCCCCGCGCTCTTCCGAAGCATGCGCAACGCGTATCGCAGGTCTTGAAGCAAGTTTTCCATGGAAGTCCTTTATAGAAGCCATTTAGACGCCCTCGGGTAAGAAAAGTTAGGACACCCGAAACGTCGCGGCGCATCTCCTAAATGGATTTGCCGCACGTGTCAAAAATCTGGAATCAAGATTACCACCCTCGTCGCGTTAGGGCC
Source organism: uncultured Bryobacteraceae bacterium (assembly GCA_955652915.1). Classification (GTDB taxonomy): domain Bacteria; phylum Acidobacteriota; class Terriglobia; order Bryobacterales; family Bryobacteraceae; genus Palsa-89. The sequence goes on along the minus strand of CATPCJ010000075.1, from coordinate 1,195 downwards.
TGTAACGCCTTCGCCCGTGGTTCTCACCAATTTTCAACGAGCAGTGGACATCACCGGAATCTAACACCGACAGGAGATCGGGGGCCGTCTCCAGCATCGTCTCCGTTTACGACGTCGGCGAGAACTATCAGATTGGCCCTGAAAGGTGTACGGACGGTGGCGTGAAAAGGTGTACGCAAGCTTTCTCATCGCACCCGACTACTACAATGCCATGGTCACTCATGACGCTGGGCGGTAACGCTGTTCCGGACGACTCCAGCGCCCCTTGGACCACGTAACATCCTGGTGGAAGCAGAAACTCCACATGCCCGCACGGGGCCGACACCGGGAATGGTGGAGGCCCGCCGAGATTTGGACAGAACTGAACTGGAGTCGTACCGTCGCAGTAATAAACGGTAACCGACCACGTCTCCATACTCATGCGGCAGGGATCTGTGCGGTCGTGAATCCATACATTCAATGTCGCAAAGCCCATTTCAAACCTCCCGACTCTGACACACCCTTCCAACCAGGAAGGGCGCCTTTACGTCCTGGATGCAGACAGTATACACCCAAGCGCCTCCGTTGCGACCGCGTTTTTCGACAGTGCCGGCCGGCGTAGCGGGGAGCGATTTCCGCATTCACTGGCCAATCGTGATGCCCGCGCGCAGTCAACTTGCGTGGAATCTTGAGGTTAACAGCGCGTGAATAGATTGGACCAGTGAATGCGAAATTACCGGCCAAACTCCTTGATTAAAAAGTGCTTACGCTAAAACTGGGGCAAGCAGATTTGGACCGGTAAATTTAATATTATCGGTAGCTATCTACCGCCTTCGGCCGTAAGCCGGGCAGTTCTTGAAGTTTTATCCCCCTGACTCCCGGAACTCGATTGGGTCCCTACGAGATCGCCGCGCCTATCGGCGCCAGCGGCATGGGAGAAGTATACGAAGTATACAAGGCGCGCGACACGCGGCTGGCCCGCGAAAATGTCGCGGTGAAATCTTGGCCCCCGAAGTGGCGGCGGGAATGGTGCCGCTACGCCACCTTCTGCTAGCCTATCCAATTCCAGTCACATTCCAGTCGTTAGAAAACTTCTGCTGCTTTGTCCGGTGAAATGTTCGGTTTAGGTTGAACAGGCTCGGCTGGGACCGCCACCCTTACCTGATCTGGTAAGTCGACCGTTACTCCTAACCGCCCCAGCCGTTCCACCAGACGC
>CATPCJ010000074.1 GCA_955652915.1 uncultured Bryobacteraceae bacterium | reverse complement strand
TGGGCAGCCAGTGCGTCGACAACAAGACCGGCGCGACGAAGTCGCTGAAGGAAATCGCATTTGCTTCGTATCGCGCGATGAAACTGCCGCCGAATACGGAGCCGGGTCTGGTCTCGACGCGTTTCTGGGAGCCGCCCAACTTCACGTTCCCGTTCGGCGCGCACATCGTGATCACGGAAGTAGACCGCGAAACCGGCGACATCGAATTAAAACGCTACGTTGCGGTGGACGATTGCGGCAAGATAATCAATCCTCTGATTGTGGATGGACAGGTCCATGGCGGCGTCGTGCAGGGGCTGGGGCAGGCGCTGTGGGAACAGGCCGTGTACGACGACAACGGCCAGCTTGTAACAGGCGAATTCATGGATTATGCGCTGCCCAAGGCCAACAATATTCCATGGATCGAAAGCAGCCACACGGAAACGCCATCGCCCGTGAATCCTCTGGGCGTGAAAGGTGTTGGCGAGGCGGGAACAATTGGCTGTTCGCCGGCAGTAGTAAATTCAGTTGTGGATGCGCTGAGTCCTCTGGGTGTCCGTCACATCGACATGCCGCTGACGCCCGAAAAAATCTGGAACCTGGTGCAAGCGGGAGGTCAGGCATGATCGCGCAGAATTTCGAATACTCGGCCCCAGGAAGTTTGCGGGAAGCGCTGGATTTGTTGGCTTCGGAAAACGCAAAAGCGCTGGCCGGGGGCATGAGCCTGATTCCGCTAATGAAGCTGCGGCTGACTGCGCCGGAGCAATTGGTGGACCTGGCGCGCATCGCCGAATTGAACTACATCCGAGAAGAAGGCGGCACGCTGCGCATCGGCGCCACCACGACTCACTATCAGGTGGAGAGTTCGCCGCTGGTGCGCTCGAAGTGTCCGTTGCTGGCGGAGGCCGCGGCGAGCATCGGCGACATACAGGTTCGTAATCAAGGCACCATGGGCGGAAGCGTGGCGCATGCCGACCCGGCCGCCGATTACCCGGCATCTCTGCTGGCGCTGGAAGGTCGAGTGAAGCTGGTGAGCGCGAAGTCCGAGCGCGAAATTTCACTTGCCGATTTCTTTGTCGACACATTCACCACCGCGCTCGAGCCCGGCGAAATCGTCAGGGAAGTGATTGTGCCGGTGGAGGACCAGTCCACCGGAACCAGCTATCAGAAGGTGGTTCAGAAAGCTTCCGGATTTGCAATCGTCGGTGTGGCGGCGCGGGTGCGGAAAGCGAATGGCAAGATCGGGATGGTACGGGTCGGAGTCACAGGCCTGAGCGGGACGCCTTACCGTGCCACCAACGTTGAGAAAGCCCTGGAGGGAACGGCCGGGACCCCCGCTGACGTTCAGAAGGCGGCTGCGCTGGTGGCGGACGGAGTGGATGCCAATGCGGATCTGCACGCTTCGGCGAATTATCGCGGGCAGCTCGGCCGCGTCTACACCGCGCGCGCTTTGGCCAGTGCACTTTCGAGGATGGCTTGAAGCTCGGCGGTTCTTACGTTGTGCCGGCCGCGCCGGAGCGGGCCTATCAGCTTTTGCAGGATCCGGTAGTCCTCGCCAAATGCATGCCGGGAACCGATCGTCTCGACAAGGTCGCTGAAGACGAATACGAGATGAAGATGAAGATGATGATCGCCAGCATGGGCGGTATGTTCGCCGGAAAGATTCGAATCGCGGATCAGAAGCCGCCCGAAAGCTTCCGGCTGATCGTCGACGGCTCAGGCAAAATCGGTTTCATCAAGGGCGAGGGCCTGCTGAATCTGGTTGCGCAAGGCGAGCAGACGGAAGTGAAGTACGAAGGCGAGGTGCAGGTGGGCGGAACTATCGCCGGAGTGGGACAGCGCTTGCTGGATACGACGTCGAAGATGATCATAAAGAAGTTCTTCGAAAAGTTCGCCGAAATAGCAGCCACGCCAGCTTAGCGTGTGGGGCAGGTTGGTAACCTGCGGCCGACTGGCAATCGGCCCGTAAGTAATTTCGGATCCAACACCAGGCGGATTACCAATCCGCCGCGGGATGCCATCCTGCCCCACATAGGAATGTCCAGACTCCAGGAGGCCAAACTCCACCCCTTCATACCCGCCCCATCTCTTCGCTAAGAATGATCGCTTCCGCCAAATCCCGCATCGGCCGCTGCAGCCGCCGGCTCTGATCCCTCAACCGCAAGTAGGCTTCTTCCTCGGTGATGTTGTTGCGCTTTTGCAGAATTCCCTTGGCGCGCTCCACCAGCTTTCGCACTTCCAGTTGGTGCCTTATTTCGCGCGCTTCCGTCAGCAGCCGCTCGTTTTCCTCCTCCAGCAGCGACTTCGACAAGGCGCTTCCCATTTGCTCGCCCATGAAACTCACCAGCCCGATTTCGCCGGGGGAATGTTCGTGCGGCTCCCGATGGTGCACGTTCACGATTCCAATCACCTCGCCGCCGCTGATCACCGGGACCGATAGCAGCGCCTGATATGTGTCTTCGATCAGCCTGTCGATGTGCTTGAAACGCGCATCGCCGGGCGCGTCGCGCGAAAGCGCAACCGGCGATTTGTGCTCGGCCACCCAGCCCGTCACGCCCTCGCCAAAGCGCATGCGCAGCCTCCCCAAATCGGCCGCGTGCGGCACTTGCGATCCGCGCAAGACCAGTTCTTTGGTGGCGCGATCGATCAGGTACACCAGGCAGGCATCGCACTGAGTGACTTGCACCGTCAGCCCGACGATGTCACCCAGTATTTCGTCAATTGAAAGCGGAGAACTGACTACCCGGCTGATCCGGTGCAGGATCTCGACGTGCGAATACTCGCCCGCATTTGGCACAGTTCTACTCGGTCTGCAGTTGTACTAACTGAGGTCCGGAGCGGCTCCTTACATACAGATGATGACCAGCGTACACCAGGCATCCCAGCGCGATGGCAGCCACCGCATTCACCGCCAGGACCGCGACGGCGGTCGCCAGAAACGCCAAGGCGTCCACGCGGCGCATTTTGGGAAGACGTTTCCACGTGCTCCAGTCCAGCAAGCAGATTCCCATCCAGGCCGTGACGCCGGCCAGAGCGGCGATGGGGATATGAGAAATAAATCCGGATCCCAGACCCAACAGCGCGATCAGAAATCCCGCATGCAGGAAATTGGCGATGCGAGTTGTGGCGCCGCACCGTACGGCGGCCAGACTACGCGCCGGAATCCCGACGCTCATGGGCGCGGCGAACATTCCCGCGAATAGATTAGCGATGCCGAACGCTCCGAGCTCCGCATCCGAGTCCGCCTTTTTCAGATGGTGGTGGCGGCCACGAAAGTGTTCCACGATGCGGGATGTGATCAGCAGGTTCACGGAGGACACCAGCGCCAGCGCGAAGGCCGATGGTATCACGGTGAAAACATCAGCCGGACTCCAGGAGAATCCGGCAAAGGGCGGCAAGCTCAACGGCAGCGACCCTACTTCTTTTTCACGCATCCCGATTATTTGCGCCAAAGCCACCGCCACGGCCATTCCAATCAGCGGGGCGGGGACCCGGTGCGACCAGCGGGCGGACAGCCAGGCGATCAAAATCACGGAAGCGCCCAAAACGAATGGCATCCAGCGGGCCTGAGTGAGATGCGTGAACACTCCGGCCAAGGTTCCGAATGTTGAGCTGGACGCTTTGGTCAATGGCGACGCGATCCCCAAAATCACGTCAAGTTGTGAAATCAGCATCATCGCACCGATACCGCACGAAAATCCCGATACGACGGCGGGCGGTACGCGGTGCGCATATCTTCCGAGCCGCAGGACGCAAAATACCATCATGAAAATGGAAGCGACGATGGAGATTTTCGCCGCGCCGCCGATCCCTTGCTGCCGAACCGCGATGGCGACGAACGGGACCGTTGCGCTGGCGGTCCCGCCGATCAGCAGTGGATTGCGCCCCAGCATCGCCGTCACTGGGCCGGTCAGTATTGAAGTGTAGATGCCCAGCACCGGTGGAAGTCCCATCAGGGACGCCATCGCCAGCCCGTAGGGCAGCGCGATCAGCGCGGCGATTATTCCTCCGAAGCAATCGCCTGCAAACGCCGCCCAACTGTATGTCGCTCGAAAGCGCTTCATTTAATACTTAGCTCATGACGTTGAGAAATGCGCTCTTGAATTTGTTCATCTCGTCCTGAGTGCCGACGGAAACCCGCACGTACGTCGGCCAGCTTGACCACACGCGTCCGATGTATATCTTCTGCTTGCGCATCGCTTCGATCACTTCACCGCCGGGCCGTTTGACATCCACCATGAACTTGTTGGAGACCGACGGAACGAACTTGAAGTTGTTCTTGCTGAGGAACGCGAATACGTCCTCGCGAACGTCGGCGATGATCTTGCGCCGCTTCGGAACCAGGTCCTTCACCTTCAGGCTGACGTTGGCGCCCACCATGCCGGTAACGGGCAAAGCGCCTGCGCTATAAGGCATGATCTTGGACAGAAGGTCCGGCCGGCCCAGCGCCGCGCCTGCGCGCAAACCCGCCATGCCGTAGAGTTTTGAGAACGTCCGTAGAATAATGACGTCCTTGTCGGCAGCCACCAGATCGGACGCCATCGGCGCGCCAGAAAGGTGAATGTACGCTTCATCGATCAGCAAGATGCTGCCGGCCGGCTTGTTTGCCAGCAGGTATTCGAGGTCCGCGCGAGAGGTGAGTGTTCCAGTGGGATTGTTGGGATTGCAGACATAGATCAGGCCGGCGTTCGGATCGGCCTTTGCCATCGCGACTACGTCGTGCGCGTACGTTTTCGTGAGTGGAACGCGTATGACTTTCGACCCGATGAATTTCGCGGCGCGCTCGCCAGCTTCATACCCCGGGTCGGCTGTTACGAAAGATTTGGTAGGCGATGTAAAAGCGAGAACGGCCTGATGCAACGGCGCGCTCGATCCGGCGAAGGGCTGGATGTAGCTGGGCTTGAGTCCTTCCTGGCTGGCCAGTGTTTCCTGAAAGCCGAAGGTCTCTTCGTACAGATAACGGCCGCCTTTCTGGATGACGCCGTACATCGCGTCGGCGGCTTCAGGACATGGCCCCAGGGGATTTTCGTTGGCGTTGATCTTCACCGCATCCGCCGGCATGGGTCCTTTAATCATGGACAGTTGCGCCATGGCGGACTCGTTGTAAAACGGCAATGCGGCCCCGGCCGTAATCACCGTGGCGAAACGTCCAAAACTGCGGCGCGAGAAGCCGCGTTTCAACAATTCTCCTCTATCTTCAATGTTGAGTTGCATCGTTAAGTTCTCCCTGGTTGATTTTGAGAAAAGCAAAAGGCCGCTAGGAACTCTGCAACGAGGAGTGGACCGCGACGAAGCGCTCAACGGGACGGGCGAAGACGATGCGATTGGCCATCGGGGACCAATCGACCTAAGGGTAACCCCGGATGAGGGCGCTGTCTAATAGAAATCTCTTATAGAGTGGATCAGCGATTACCGGGGGACTGCACGGCGTCGTGCATCCGATTGAGTTCGGCCGCGTTGAGCCGCAGCCGGGCATTCTTGCCGGCCTCCCGGCGTTAAGCCTGCACCGGACTCTGTCGATAAGGTATGGTATCAATAGACAAGGCGCGTGCCCGCGTGCGTTTCCTGGTAGACAAATAATGAAAAACATACTATCTATTGCTTTGCCCGCGGTTTTCCTCGCCGCCGCGCCGTTTCTTGGCGCCCAGACCACGCCGCCTTCAACCGTCTTCAATCCCGCTCCCTCGCGCATCGTGGGCCAGGCGCTCTTACAGCAATCCGGCGTGTTGTCCGCGACCGCCACGAATCTCGTGGAGGGTCGTGAATTCAATTTTCCACTGGGGATTGCGCTGGACACATCCGTGAGCCCGCCGATCCTTTACATTGCGGACTTTGGCAACAATCGGGTGCTGGCTTGGAAGAACGCCTTTCGATTCACCAAGGGCGATTTTGCCGACAAGGTCATCGGCCAGCGCGACCTCCTCTCTACCACGGCGCAGGGTCCAGGTACGAATTTGAGCAACGGCCTGTTTGGCCCCAGCGGCATCGCAGTCGACAAGAACGGCGCGCTGTACGTTGCCGACACCGGCAACAATCGCATTTTGCGCTATCCCGCGCCCCTGGCTCAGACGGGCGATCTGTTGCAGTCCGATTTGATCATCGGCCAAAAGGACTATAACAGCGGCAGCCGCGGTCCGAACGAAGGGAATACTTCCCCCAGTGAAAAGACGCTGGCGTTCAACAACGGCAGGTTTTTTCAAGCCGGCTTGGCATTCGACGACCAAGGAAATTTGTGGGTCACGGATCCCATCAACAATCGCGTACTCAGGTATCCAGCCAGCGCCCTTGCATCCGGCGCCGCCAATGAGCCTTCCGCCGATTTGGTTCTGGGGCAGAAGGATTTTACCTCGAGCACAATTCCGTTGAATATTGGGATGAGCCAGTGCGGTAATGCGGTGCCGCCGATTACGGGCGAGCGTTGTGGTAAGAACTTCCTGGACCAGCCGGCCGCGCTGGCCTTCGATCCGAAAGGGCGGTTGTTCGTGGCCGACGCCCACAACCGCGTCGTAGTCTACACACGGCCTTTTTCGATTGGACAATTGAGCGCCCGGATAATGGGTCTGGTACTGCCTACGATGCAGGCCCCGGTCCCTCCGCGCGTCAACGACAGCACGCTCGGCGCCGGAAACGTGCCTCCCGCGGGCGTATTCTTCGTCGGCGATCGGCCGTTTGTGGCCGATACCGGTAACGCCCGGGTCTTAGGCTACGATCCATTCGACCAGTGGCCGGATGAGAATACCGCATTTTCGCCGCCGGCCAAAGTGTTAATCGGCCAAACCAGCTTTCAAGCTTTTAGCTCCAATCAGCTACTGCCCAGACCGACGGCATCTACGCTGGCAGGCCCGCAACCGAACTCCACCGCCCTTCCGGTAAATGGACCGTCTGGTGGCGTCTTCGCCGGCACCGACCTGTTCGTGCTGGATTCAGGGAATAATCGCGTACTGGTGTTTCCCCAGACCAGCGGCACGTTTTTCAGTGCGAACAGGCTGCTTGGCCAACTGGATTTCCAATACAACTCGGTCAACCTGATTGAGGGCCGCGAAGTAGGTTTCAGCGGGAACAACGGCTCTTGCGTGGTGGGCACCAACACGGGCAGTGTCTTCTTTTCTCTGGGAGGGTTCGCGATCATAGACCCGGCGTCCGACCCGCCGCATCTATACATCGCCGATCCGTTGAATAATCGCGTGCTGGGGTACAACGACTACCGGAAAGTGAACGCGGGATCGAAGGCGGACCTGGTGATCGGGCAGACGGATCTGCTAAGCGGCGTCGTCAATTTCCCGAACAACAGCGCGACGCAAACCACGGACACAGGCCTATGGGCGCCGCAAGGATTGGCGGTGGATTCCGACGGCAATCTGTACGTGGCCGACACCTGTAACGCGCGCGTGCTTCGTTTCCCAAAGCCTTTCACCCAGCCGCAAGGCGTCCAGCAGCGCGCCAACCTGATTCTCGGCCAGAGTACTTTCTTCGGACAGCCCATTCGCGACTTGAGCCGCTCCACCATGCGCAGCTCCTACGGCTTGGCATTCACGGCCGAGGGCAGCCTGGTGGTGTCCGATCCCGCCGCCAACCGCATTCTTTTTTTCCGGAAATCCAAGGGCGCCGATTTCCAGAACGGCGCCCCCGCCACCAACGTATTCGGGCAGGCCGATTTCAATTCTTCGCTGGCCGTCACTTTCAGCGGGCCGCATCAGATCTCGCTCGATCCGGACGATCAGTTATACGTCGCCGACGCGGGGAACGGTCGCGTTGCCATCTTACCGAACGTTCCCACCGCGGGCGATAACCCGCCGGTCTTGTTTTCGATTCCGTCACTGGCTACCCCCTTTGGCGTTTGGGTCAATAAGACGACCAGGGAAATCTGGGTGACGAATACTCTGCAGAATCAAGTGCTTCGCTTTCCGAAATACGAGTCGGTAATCCTGAATGCGACGCCGACCGCGGGGATTGCTGTATTTACCCCAGTGGGCGTCTCGCTCGACCCCTTTGGAAATCCAATTGTCGCGGAAGCGGCCGCCAACCGCGTGTCCTTCTACTTCCCGGCCATCGATAGCACGACGTCGGCTGGCGGAATCTCGGGACGACTGTCGGGGAATGGCGCCAATTATTTTGGCAGGTTCGCCCCCGCGATGCTGGCGAGCATTTTCGCCTATCCAACGTCAAGGTTCGGCGATCAGACAGCGGGAAGTTCCGGTTTGCCGCTACCAACAACATTGGGCGACGTTCAGGTCTTCGTGGCGGGTGTAGCGGCGCCGCTACTTTACGTTTCACCTGGCCAAATCAACTTCCAGGTACCCAGTGCCACGCCCCTCCAGTTCCAGGAAATTCAGGTACAGCGAGCTTCCACTGGTCAAGTTCTGGCGAGTTTTATATTCCGGATCGACTCCGTTTCGCCCGGTTTGTTTACAGCGAATGCAACTGGCGCCGGCCAGCTTGCCGCAACCAATCAGGATGGCATGGTGAACGACGGCGCTCATCCAGCGAAGGCCGGCTCTATTATCACCCTCTATGGAACCGGACAAGGTTTGGTAGATGGCTTGCCGCCGGACGGGCAAGCAAATCCCGACGGCCCGCACAGTACCAGCCAGAAGCCTAAGGTCTTCATCAATGACGGTTTCGTTCCGGACGCGGACGTTCAGTACTCGGGGTTAGCGCCCGGATACGTCGGCTTGTGGCAGATCAACGTGAAGGTGCCGCTAAACGCGCCTCCGGGGGACGTGTCGGTGTTTGTGCAATATCAAAGCCTGTTCAGTAGTCAGGACCAAAACGGCATCACGCGGCGGACTACAATCCGAACGGCGCCATGACAGGCGGCCGATTGGGCGATTGCGCAGTCGGCTGCGATAGCAGAGTCAACCACGCAAAGCGCCGGAGCTCGAAGATCGCGTTCATCACATGAAAGCACTCCTGGCTTACAACGGCGCAGGGGTTATGAGTCTTCCGGGTTGATTACCGAGAACCCCTCTAGCTACTTTCCGGCGCAAATAGAGGCGTCTGGACCAATCGTTCGCCTTATGTTTTGAGGCAACGATGACCCGCACCCACCATCAACAACCCACGCTGTGGACAGGCTTCCTGAATGAAGAAGTGAACGATTTGTGGGAGCCGTGGATGCGCAGGGCGGATCAGCTTCTGGACGATAAGCGGTTGATTGAGCTGGTATTCGAAGCGCAGGGACGGCGCTGGAACAAAAGCCGCACACGCGGCCGATTGCAGACGCCGTCGGAAGTGGTCCTTCGCTTACTGCTGTTGAAACATATTCGCGACTGGAGCTGCCAGACGTTGGAGCGGGAAGTGCGCGCCAATCTGGTGTATCGTAGCTTTGCCCGCATCGGCGGTGAGAAAGTTCCGGACGCCCGATGGGCCGGCGCTGGGGCAAGCCATCGGTGGCGAGGTGGTGGTGCAACTGCATCGGCGCGTGGTGGAGCTGGCGGTGGAGAAGAAAGTGGTTCGGGGCCGGAAGATGCGTGACCACGGGCATGGCTCTTGGTCGCTTCCATCCCCGGCGTCCTTCCTCGAATTGGCCTTTTCGGGCGTCTTCGGGGGGGCCGCCCTCGCATTCTTTTCGGTGCCTGCGATACAGCTTGAGAGCCATAGGACCTCAAGCCCATTGTGGATCGGCAATGCATGCTATTGCACGCTGACTTTTTAGAATACGCGGAAATCGTTTGGTTTGTTCTGGCGGAGAGGGGGGGATTCGAACCCCCGGTAGAGTTTTTGACCCTACGACGGTTTAGCAAACCGCTGCTTTCGACCACTCAGCCACCTCTCCGGCGGGTTTGGGTTGGTCTTTAAACGGATAGTAGCACAGCGGCTCACTTCTTCACAAAAATCGCCATGTACATCTGCTTGGGCGCCAACTCGTGCTTGGAAGCCAGCTTGAAACCGTTGGCTTCTACTTCCTTAATTACGTCGTCCTCGTCCAAGCGGATGTGCTGCATGGCGCGGCCGCCCGGCATTGCATCCGGACGTTTGTAGTAATCCACTATCACCAGCTTGCCGTCCGACAGCAGGCTGTCGCGAATGTGGCCCAGCATCGGTTCCGGATAGTCGAAATGATGATAAACCTCCAGCAGCAGGACGCCTTCGAGCGTGTCGGCCGGCAACTTCGGATCGCGATCCGTCCCCAGCACGAATGTCACGTTGTTCAGGCCCTGTGCCCGCACCTTCAATTTGGCTTTGTCGAGAAAGTCGTTGGAGATATCTTCGGCGATCACCTGGCCCGTACCGCCGACTACGTGGCTCAAATACGGCAGCATGAACCCGACGCCGGTGCCGACGTCGGCCACCTTCATTCCCTGCTTTAGCCCCATCGCATCCACGATGTCGCGGGGGCGCTGCTTTTCATCGCGGCCGGGGTCGGCCAGGGTGCGGGCTACGTTCTCGCGGCCCTCTTTGGTTTGGTAACCCTCGTTGGCTTTTTCGGCGACTTGCGAAAACGCGGCGGAGCAAAACAACAAAAGACATGCTAAATGTTTCATAGTGATTTCTCCATGGGCATAGCCAGCGGCGGCTCAATCAGGAATTCGTGCGAGGCCATGTCGGCCAGCGCCTCGCGAATGGATTGTTCGGAAGTGGGTTCTACGGTGATGACAAAAGGCAAATCGCGCCAGTTCTGAGCGGGTATTTGCAGGACGGCGTCCAGGCTGATGCGCTTCTCCGCCAGGATGCCCGCGAGTTTCGCGATGATCCCGGGCTGGTCGTTCACGCGGAAGCGAAGATAGTACGGAGCGTGCTGCAAGGTCACTGAAATCGGCTGATATTCACCCAGGCGTTCGTGGGCGAACGGCGACACCCGCTCGGGACTGCCGGAGCGAATCTCGCGCGCCACGCGCATCAGATCGCTCACCACGGCCACTCCCGTGGGCGACGGACCCGCGCCGCGGCCGTAGTAAAACGTGTCCTCGCCGTACTTACCTCGCACCCAAACGGCGTTGTATGCGCCTTGCACGCCGGCCAGGATGGTGGCTTGCGGAATCAAGGCCGGCCGCACCGAGAGTATCAATCCGGAGGGAGTTTGACGCGCCGCGCATAACAAGCGGATGGTGTGGCCAAGCTGGTGGGCGTACTGGAAATCGACGGGCATGATGCGGCGGATTCCTTCGGTGTAAATATCCGAAGGGGTGATCTTCTCGCCGAATGCGAGCGCGGAAAGAATCGCGAGCTTGGAGCGCGCATCATAGCCGTCGACGTCCGCGCTGGGATCTGCCTCGGCATAACCCAATTGCTGCGCTTCGCGGAGGACGGCATCGAACGGCGCGCCGCGCTTTTCTATTTCTGTAAGGATAAAATTGCTGGTGCCGTTCAGGATGCCGTAGAGGGTGGTGACGCGGTCGCCCGAAATTCCCTCCCGCAAAACACTGTGGATGGGAATGCCGCCCGCGACGCTGGCCTCCATCGCCAGGTTGATGCCGGCGGCGATCGCGCGTTCCCAGATTTCCGCGCCGCACAGGGCCATCAATTCCTTGTTCGCGGTGACCACGGATTTTTTGTTCGCAATGGCGGCATTGATGATTTCCTGGGCGACGCCGGTACCACCCACAAGTTCCGCGACGATGTCGACTTCCGGATGCGCGACCACTTCGCGCCAGTCCGCGGTCCGCAAAGCCGAATCCGCCGCGATGGGTAGTTCCTTGCCATTGATGGACCGGCTGCAAAGCGCCCGGACTTGCAATCGGAAGCCGAGCTTCAGCGCAATCTGGTCGGCGTTTTCCGCGAGGATGGCGAGAGTACCCATGCCGACACTTCCGAGCCCGACAATCCCAATGTTGACCACCTGCATCTGACGTTATTATCAAGGATCAGCGCGACGCCGTGCGCATGCGGTGCCGCCGCTTACCGAGCCATGAGCGTGCGGGAGTGGCGCCTCCGAACGCCGCGTTACGACTGTTTGGCGGCGAAAGTGATGCTCCAGCGCGTGCCTGAACTGCGATCGATTTCTAATTTGCCTTTGAGCTGCTGAACCAAAAGTCCCAGCAATTGTAGCCCCATTGAAGTTGCGCTTTGCGGGTCCAACTTTTCCGGCATGCCTACCCCGTTGTCGGAAATTTCAAGCACGCATTCTTCCTCAGGGCACCGGAACGAAACAGTAATCAGGCCTTCCCGGTCATCCGGGAAAGCGTGTTTGAAACTATTAGTCAGCAGCTCGTTGACGATTAACCCGCAGGGCGCCGCCTTGGTAATGTCCAAAAAAATCGAGGCTGCATCCACCTTCACCCGCACCTTGCTCGCCCGGTCTGAAAAGAAAGACGCCAGATCCTTCGCGATTGTATTCAGGTACCCCGCGAAATCGATGCGCGATAAATCTTCGGAGCCATACAGCATCTCGTGAATCGCGGCAATGGAGCGCACGCGATTGTTCATCTCTTCCAGCATCGCCAGCACTTGGGCGTCGGCAATGTGCTCCGACTGCAAACTGAGCAAGCTGGCGACGACCTGCAGATTATTCTTCACCCGGTGGTGGATTTCCTTGAGCAGAACCTCTTTTTCCCGGAGGGATGCCAGAAGTTGTTCGTCGGCCTGCTTCCGGGCGGTAACGTCGGTGCTGATTGCGAGGATGCTAACAGGCTTCCCGTGCGAGTCGAATTGCAGCGCCCAGCGGCTCCAAACCGGTAGCTGAGTGCCATCGCGCCGCGTATGGACCAATTCTCCTTCCCAACGAGTTTTAGCGAACAGCACGGCCTCGATATCCTCCCGCGGCTCGGGAAACGCTGTGTGCAGCAGCTCGTAGTCCACTTTGCCAAGCGCTTCCGGCTTGCTCCACCCATAGGTTTCCGAAGCCGCATCGTTCCAGAACGAAATTTTTCCGCTCAGGTCGCGAACAATGATGATGTCCTGAGCCAATTCCAACAATTGAGCTTGCTGCTTCAACTGCTGTTCGGCCTTCATCCGCTCCGTGATATCGCGCATCACCTTCGTGAATCCGCACAGGTTGCCCGCTTGATCGCGGACGGTGGTGACGACGCCGCCGGCGAAGAATCGGCTTCCATCTTTGCGGATATGCCAGCGCTCGTCTTCCGCGCTGCCAGTGGTCCGTGCCGTTTCCAGTTCTCTGCCGGCCTCGCCTTTCGCGGCGTCTTCCGGAGTGAACAAACGCGCGACCGATTCGCCCCTGATTTCGGCCTCGCTATAGCCCAGCAACCGCTCGGCTCCGGAATTCCAACTGGTGATTCGTCCACGCGGGTCCATTTGAAACAATGCGTAGTCCCGAACGCTATCGACTAAAAGCCTGAAGCGCCCCTCGCTTTCTAGAAGTTCCCGGAGCGCCTGGTTCCTCTTCGTGACATCGCGCAGGTTTACCTGAACCACTGGCTGGCCACCCACCGAGTAACGGTTGGCCACCAGCTCCACGTCGATCCGCCGTTCATCAATGGTGATCAAACTCACATCCTCGTACCGGACAACCTCTTGTGAGCGAGCCTCACTCACAATGCGTGTGGCTCCGCGCGCGTCCCGGAGCGCCTCCATTTCCGATAAGCGGCAGCCGATCAACTGCTCGCGTCCATAGCCGGTCAACTCCAGAAAGAAGGGGTTCACGTCCGTGAGTTTTTCTGTCTCCGCATCGAACACCAGCATGCCGTCCTTAGCGGTTTCAAACAGGCGCTGATAACGAACTTCGGCTTCTTCCCGGCGTTGAGTGACGTCCTCTATCGCCAGCAGCACGCTGCGATGGTCGTCGTCATCGCGTGAAATTCGCCGCGCGTTCAGCCGCATGGTACGGCGTCCCAAGTGCGGAAAGTCGCTTTCGACTTCGAAATCGTGAAAGGATTCATTGCGGAACATGGCCGCTCCCAGCAGTTCCCGCAACCGGGGAATATTCCATTGGCCGTTTCCGATGTCATAGAGCAACCGGCCCTCCGTCTCGGCGCGGGATGCGCGGAACGTTTCGTGGAAGGCCGGCGTCGCACGTTGGATTCGCAGATCGCCATTCAGCACCAGCAGTGGCTCGCGTACCGTTTCAATCATGCCCTCGGCATAGTCTCGAGCCTCTTCGGCCGCCCGGAGTGTGCGCTTGAGCGGATCGATATCGACGAATACGATCACGGCGCCGGTGATCCGGTTATCGGCGGTGCGATAGGGGCGGATGGTTGCTGAAAACCAGCGCCCGTCGCGGTCCTGAAGGTCCCACTGCTTCACCACCAGCGTCTCGACTACGCCGCGTATCGGCGGGCCGAAGCTGGTGAGGTCGATGCGGCCCTGAACATGGGTTACCGGATGTCCGATATCGATTGGTTTCAGATCCAGCACTTTCTCCGCGGCCGCGCTAAACCGTCTTAGGCGGAGTTGATGGTCCACCATCAGGAAAGGAATATCGACGGCGCTCAACAGATTGACCAGATCGCTGTTGAGCGTATTCGATTCCTGATTCCGGTTTTGCAGCTCTTCATTGAGCGTGGTCAACTCTTCGTTCGCGCTTTGAAGTTCTTCCTTGGTGGTGCTGAGCTCTTCGTTGGTGCTTTGCAGCTCCTCGTTGGCGCTGCGAATCTCTTCATTGGCGGCTCTCAGCTCCTCGGAATGGGCCTCGTGTTCTTCTTTGGTATTGCTAAGGGATTCTTGAATTTCCGCAAGCTGTTGACGAAGCTCGCGCATTTTCCCTTCGGGTGCTTTTGAGTCTGGAGCAAGCTTAGCGCGGCGCGGAAGCATGACAGCCGCCGGGCCGGCGGCCGCCTTGGCGGAAGCCTCCTCAAATACGATGAGGTAGTATCGTTCGCCGGGCGAGGTCCCGGCGATCGGCGTAACTTCCAGGTTTATCTGGCGCCGCTCGCCATCGTTCTCCACGCTGATGCCCGTCTCCCGAACCGAGCTCTTCCGTTCCGCCGCCGCCTCCAACGCCTTGCGTAACGGGACCGTCAGACTCTCGCGGGCCATGCGGAGCAAGCTTAATGTCGCTTCACCGTGAGCGGGCTCCAGATAAAACCCGGTATGTCCTCGGAAGTGCAGGATTCGCAAATCGGAGTCCACCACAACCGCCGGGGGCGCGTACTTTTGTTGAATCACCAGATCGGCTTTCTTCTGGAGTTCCGGGCCGCTCAGCGCGGTGCGCGCTTTCGCCGGGCCGGCGCTTTCACGCGCGCCCGCCAAATTCAAATGGAGCCGCGCCGGCACCGGTTTCCGGCCGTAGACGCGGTGCCGCTTGTCGATGACCGAGAAGAGATCGCTTGCCGATGCGATGGATTCCGCGCTTCCCAACAGAAGCAATCCGGTGGGATTCAAGCTGTAGTGGAACACCGGCAGAACTTTGCTTTGGAGCGCCGAGTCCAGGTAGATCAGCAGGTTCCGGCAACTGATTAGGTCGGTGTGCCCAAAAGGAGGATCTTCGAGGACGTCTTGCCGGGCAAAAATGCAACTCTCGCGTATCGCTTTGCTGACTTGAAATCCCCGGTCGACGCGAGCGAAGAAGCGGCGCAACCGTTCCGGCGAGACATCTTGCGCAATGAGATCCGGATACATTCCCGACCGCGCCCGATCCAGCGCGGTGTCGCTAATGTCGGTGCCAAAAAGCTGGATTGGCGTGGACAAGTCCTTTTCATCCAGCAATTCCTTCAGGCAGATGGCCAGGGAATATACTTCTTCACCGCTGGCGCAACCGGGAACCCAAACACGAAAAGGCTCGCCCGCGTCGCGGCTGCCGATCAAGTCCTCAAGCAGATGCCTGAGGGCGTGGAAAACGCCGGGGTCCCGAAAAAAGTTCGTCACGCTGATGAGTAGATCGCGATACAGTTCCCGCACCTCATCGGGGTGATCGTGCAGCAACCGCGCATATTCGGCCATGGTCCGGACGCGGTTGACTATCATGCGGCGGCCGATTCGACGCCGGATGGTATTGCGCTTGTAGTGGCTGAAGTCGACTTTCGTGCCTTGACGCAACGCCCGGAAGATTATCTTGAGCTCGCCGTTGCCATCCGGCAGAATTTCCTCCCCGGCCTGGTCGTGCGTCGCGGCGGCGACAAACGGATGTTGGCTGAGATGTATCAATTCGCGCGCGATCTCGGGAGGCGACAAAACGTAGTCGATTGCGCCGGTCGAGATCGCGCTGCGCGGCATTCCGATATGCTGGGCCGAGGCTTCGTCTTGAGCGAAGGTCAACCCGCATTCCGCCTTGACTGCCTTTACTCCGTTGCTGCCGTCGGAAGCGTTTCCCGAAAGTACAATCGCGATGGCGCCTCCGCCCTGTACACGAGCCAGAGATTCGAAGAAGGCATCGATGGGCAGGTGCAAGCCGGGCTTGCGGTCAGCCAAGCGCAAAACGCCGTCTTCGAGAACCATGGTGGCATTCGGCGGTATCACGAACACTCCGTCGGGACGCAACCGCATGCCGTCCACGACCGTGACAACCGGCATGGCGGTGGAGGCCGATAGAATTTCGGGGAGTTGACTGTCGTGATGGGGATCCAGGTGCTGCACCAATACGAAAGCCATGCCGGTGTCATTGGGCAAGGCCCGTAGCAATTGTGTGAAGGCATCTAATCCGCCGGCCGAAGCGCCGATCCCCACGATAGGAAAGGCCAGGCCGAGGGGCAGACTGATATCCGCTTCGTTGCCGCTGTCGGCGTGCACGGTTTCACTGTCGCGGCGCTCATCTGGTGACGGCATGAATCAGATCCTCATTCTTGATTACCGGGGGGCGGTTCCAGCGGGACGCTAACGTGAATCTGTGTCCCGTCATTTGGTTCGGATTGTATCTCGAAAATTCCACCGGCCAGCCGGGCCCTTTGCGACATGCTGATCAATCCGAGTCCAACCCGGCTTTTCTCGCTCTCCTGATCGAATCCGCTTCCGGTGTCGCGGATGCTCAATTTCAGGCTGTTCGTGGCGCCTATCAAAGCAACGTTGACAGCGGCCGGGCCGGCATGCCTGGCGACGTTTTGCAGCGCTTCCTGCACGATACGGTAAAGAGCTACGGAAGTCGAAGCCCGGATGTGCGAGGGAACG
>CATPCJ010000073.1 GCA_955652915.1 uncultured Bryobacteraceae bacterium | reverse complement strand
GGCGAGATCGAAGCCGCCCTGAAGCGCCACCCGGCCGTGCGCGATGCCGTCGTGATCGCCACCGGCCTCCCGCCGGGACCGCGCCGGCTGGTCGCCTATGTCGTCCCGCATGCCGAAACCGCGCCGGCTTCCGACGATCTCCAGCGATTTCTGGTGCAGTCACTGCCAGGGTATATGGTGCCTGCCGCGTTTGTCAGGTTGGCGGAGTTGCCCCTCGGCCCCACTGGAAAAGTTCAACGGAAGAGTCTGCCGGCGCCCGAAGCGAGCGAATCTCCGGCGATTACGCCAGGCGCCGATCTCAACCAACTCGAGGAAGTTATCTCGTCTTTGTGGGCACACGTGTTGGAGCAGGACGAAATCGATCAAAGTGAAAGCTTCTTTGCGCTCGGCGGCGACTCAATCACAGGTGTGCGGCTACTGAGTCTGGTGCGCAATGTTTTCCACGTGGAAGTCCCCTTGCGCCGCCTGTTTGAAGAGCCTACCGTAAAGGCGCTTGCCCGCGCGGTCCAGACGGCCGCAGCGCCGGAAGCGGGAGACGGGCCGCCTCTGGTGCCGGTTCCACGCCCGCCGGAGCCGCCCCTTTCCTGCGCCCAGGAAGCGATGTGGTTCCTCTGCCGGATGGAGCCGGAGAGCGGGTTCTACAACCTGTCTTTGGCCTTGCGCCTGACGGGAGAGTTGCACGAAGGGGCCCTCGCCCAGAGTCTCCAGGCTTTGGTGATCCGCCACGAGTCGCTGCGGACCAGTTTCCCCGCCGGCCGCGGCAAAGCGGTGCAGTTCATTCACGCCGGCGCCGAGTTACCCCTGTCCGTTGTGGAACTGGATGGCCGGCCACTTGCAGATGCGGCGGCGCTTGCCTCCGCGCTGGGGGCCGCGCCGTTCGATCTCTCGCGAGCCCCACTGGCGCGTGCCGTACTGCTCCGCCTCGCGCCCGAGGACAACATCCTCGTGATCAGTGTCCACCACATCATCTCCGACGCCCGATCCATCGAACTGCTTCTGGCTGAACTCGCCTCCGTGTACAGCGCGTTGACCACCGGCCCCTCTGCGGAACTGCCGGAGTTGGGCCTGCAATACGCGGACTTCGCCTGCTGGCAGGCGCGGTGTCTGGAGCAGGGTCTGCACGAGTCGCAAATCGCTTGGTGGCGGCGTCAGCTTGCCGACGCGCCCGAGCCAATGCAATTAGCCGCGCTTGCCTCGGCCGGATCGGCCGCTGGACGGTCGATTACTGGCAGCCGGTTCAACTTCTCGCTCTCGTTCGAACTGTCCGCGCGTCTGCATCAGCTCGCGCGTGGCGAAGGGGCGACGCTCTTCATGACGCTGCTGGCGGCTTTCTCCGTCCTGTTGCACCAACGTAGCCGGGCTTGCGACCTGATTGTCAGCACCAGCATTTCCGGGCGCCGGGGCGGGCACAGCGAGGGCGTGGTGGGCTGCTTCCTGAACACTCTCCTGCTGCGCATCGGCGTAGCGCCGTCCGCGACGTTCCGGGCGTTGCTGCAGCGTGTGCGCGAGGTCGCTGCCGGCGCCTACGCCAACCAGGATGTTCCCTTCGAGCATGTGATCAAGTCCCTGTTTCCCGGCCGCGGGATCAGCTATACGCCTGTGTCGCGGGTGGCGTTCGGACTCCGAGGCTCTCAGCTCGAAGAGATCCGGCTGCCTGGCCTGGTTACCACCGCGCTCGAGTTGGAACGGCACACAGCCAAATTCGACTTGGAGCTCCAGATGTTGGACCGGAAACGGCAGATTACCGGGTTCTTCGACTATAACGCCCGCCTTTTCAAAGCGCGCGATGTAGCGTGCATGGCGGTAGAGTACCAGACACTGCTTTCGCTGGCGGCGGAAAACCCTGAAACCAAAGTGGAGGCCCTCGTGGAACAAATCGATGCACTTAATCGGCAGCAAACGGCGATAACGCAGGACAGCGGCGCCGCCCGCCGCGGGAGTTTCCGGAACGCCCGGCCCAAGCCGGTGCCCCTCTCGGCGGCGGACCTGGTTCGAACCTCCAGCCTTGACCCGCTGCGCCCGCTGCCTTTGTTAATCGAGGCGACGGGGAGGGAAGTGGATCTGCGCTCGTATGTGGCCACCCACAGGCAGTACCTCGAAGAGCAGCTCTCGAACTGCGGCGGGATTCTGTTTCGCAACTTTGCCGTGGCCTCCGTGGAGAACTTCCAGGAAATCGTGAATGCACTTTCGGACGAGCTCCTGGAGTACGTCGAGCGCTCCACGCCGCGCAGCTCGGTGAGCGGCAAGGTATACACATCCACTGAATACCCGGCGGACCAGTTGATCCCGCTGCACAACGAGAATTCGTACGCCAGCGTGTGGCCGCTGAAGATCTGGTTCTTCTGCCTGCAGCCGGCCGAGGAAGGTGGGGAGACAATCATCGCCGACAGCCGGAAGGTGTTCGAGCGGCTTGACCCGGCCCTCCGCGACGAATTCACGCGCAGGAAGCTGACGTACCTGCGGAATTACTGGCACGGTATCAGCCCGTCCTGGCAAGAGGCGTTTGGAACACCGGAGCGCGAGGCCGTCGAGAAGTACTGCCATTCCGCTGGCATCGCCTTCCAATGGGCCGGCCAAGGGCGGCTGTGCACGCGCCAGACCTCCGAGGCCGTGGCAGTCCATCCCCGGACGCGAGAAGCATTGTGGTTCAATCAGGCGCACTTGTTTCATCCGTCGAGCCTGCCGGACGAAGTCAGGCAGTCATTGTCGGCCGTCTTCGGAGACGAGCTCCCGCGGTCGGTTCACTTCGGCGACGGCGGCTTGATCGAAGACAGCGCGCTGGCCGCGATCCGCGCCGCGTACGATGCCGAGACCGTTCAGTTCCGGTGGTGCAAGGGAGACCTGCTGCTGTTGGACAACATGCTGACGACCCACGGACGGACTCCGTTCCAGGGACGGCGCAAAGTGGTGGTGGCGATGGCGGAACCATGGCGCACCACCGGTAACGGGAAAAACGGATGACCCAGCAAGAATTACTACAAGGTTATCGCCTGTCGCCGCAGCAGCGGCGCATCCGGGATCTGGCACGGCAAGGCGGCGAGTACCTGTGCTCGGCGGAGGTGTTAATCGATGGAGACGTAGACCAGGGGGCGATCGAGGCGGCTCTGCGTCACGAACTTCGGCGCCACGAAATCCTGCGGACGCACTTTCAAAACGTCCCAGGCATGCTCGCACCTGTACAAGTGATTTCTGGCTCCGCCCCTCTCGTGTGGGGCCACGAGGACCTCGGGGGCCTCGATGCGGGGGAGCAACGCGCCGCGCTCGACGTTATTGCGGCGGGCTTGGCCTCCCCGGATCCCAGCTCCGAGGAAGACGCCGTGTTACGGGCATCGCTGGTGACGCTGTCGTCGAGCCAGAGCGTCCTGCTGCTCTCGACACCTGCACTCTGCGCCGATCCGGCTAGTCTACGACTCCTGGTCGCCTCGGCCGCCAACCGCTGCGCCAGCGGCGGAGACGTCGCGGAGGAGGAGCCCTTCCAGTACCTCCAATTTTCGGAATGGCAGAACGAGATGGCGGCTTCCGAGGACGATCCCCGCTTCCGCCTATGGATCGACCGCGGGCGGGCCTGCGCCGGATCCTGGACGCTTCCGTTCGAGCGCGAGGCGCCTGCCACTCAGGCCGCAGTCCGCACTATTGAGACGCGGCGGCTGGACCGGACGGATGCGGGGCGCTTCGAGGAGACTGCGAGGTGCTGCGGCGTATCGCCCGAGGTGTTCCTTCTGGCGGTCTGGCAAGTTGTCCTCTACCGGCTCACCGGTCAGGCATCCCTGCCGGTCGGCGCGCTGTTCGACGGCCGGCCCGACCTGGATTTGCAGGAGATCATCGGCCCGTGCGCTCGGTATCTGCCCATCCGGTGCCCGGCAATGGCCGGGCGGACCTTCCGCGAAGTGACTGACGACGTCTCCCGCGCGGTTCGCGAAGCGGCGGAATGGCAAGGTCTGTTTTCATGGGAGGCATGGGCGGCCGGGAGCCGCCTCGACGGGCAGCCATCCTGGCTCAATGCCGGCTTCGATTTCGTGTCGTGTTCCGATATCGTGCATTCCCAAGTACGCTACTCGTTCCACCGCCTCTCGTTTTGTCTGGATCGTTTTCAGCTCCGTCTGGCTTGTTTCAGCCGCGGTGCGGAAGGCGTCGCGCTCGAGTTGCATTACAACCCATACTGCTTTGATGACTCCTGGATGGAGTGGGTTGGCGCAGCGGTCGAGGCCGTGCTGCATGGCGCCGTCGCCGATCCCGACCAATGCGTAGACCATCTCAGTTTGTTGGGCGTTGCCCAGCGGAAGAGTATCCTGATCGATTTCAATGCCACGGCCGCGCCGGAGGATGAATCTGCTTTCGCCCACCAGTTGTTCGAGCGGCAGGCGAGCCGGTCTGGGGATGCGGCCGCAGTAGTTTTCGATGGCGGACGGATGAGTTACCGCGAGCTGAACCAAAGCGCCAATCGACTGGCCCGCGCCTTGCGCTCCCGCGGCGTAGGGCCGGATTCGCTGGTGGCCGTCTTCCTGCCCCCGGGTGCCGAGTTGGTAGTCGCGCTGTTGTCGATCCTCAAGGCCGGCGGCGCTTACTTGCCGGTTGATCCCACGTATCCCGCGGAACGCATACGCTTCATGCTCGCCGACGCGGGTGTCCAACTAGTCCTCAGCGAGGCCTCGCTGACACCTCTGCTGCCTGCCGGGTATTGCGTGCTGACGATTTCGGGCCCGGGGACCGAATCCTGGATTGGAGAATCCAGCGACAATCTGGAGAACCGGGCCGCTCCGCGGAATCTGGCATACGTTATTTATACGTCCGGCTCTTCGGGCCGTCCCAAGGGCGTGATGGTTCCGCATGCCGGTCTCTCGAATTATCTGCGCTGGTGCCTCACAGCCTACACGGCGGCCGCCGGAAACGGAACACCGGTCCATACGTCGCCGTCGTTTGACCTGACCATCACCAGCTTGTTCGTTCCGTTGATCACGGGAACGGCGATCACGGTGGTCCCACCGTCGGTGGCGGCCACCGGACTCCGCAACGCGCTTCGTCAAGGCGGGCCGTTCAGCTTCGTCAAGCTGACGCCTTCTCATCTACGCCTCTTGAATGGACAACTCTCTCCGGAAGAAGCCGCAGCTTCCGCGCATGCACTTATCCTCGGAGGCGAAGCTCTGACGTGTGAAGAAATCGCGTTCTGGCGCGGCGCGGCGCCCGAAACTCTGCTGTTTAATGAGTACGGGCCAACCGAAACGGTGGTCGGCTGCTGTGTGTACCGCGTTGCACAGGGCCTGCCCAACGTGGGGCCAGTGCCCATAGGACGCCCCATCACGAACACACGGCTCTTCGTTCTAGACCAGTTTCAAGATCCGGTACCGGTTGGCGTCCCGGGCGAGCTGTATGTCGGCGGGGCCGGCGTGGCGCGTGGTTACCTTGCCCGGCCCGATCAGACCGCCCAGTGGTTTGTTCCCGATCCGTTCGCCACCGAGCCGGGTGAACGTCTCTACCGGACCGGTGACCGGGCCCGTTTCCTCCCAGATTTGAATCTGGAATATCTTGGCCGCTTCGATGACCAGGTGAAGATCCGAGGTTATCGAATCGAGTTGGGCGAGCTGGAATCGACGCTGAAACAGCACCCGGCAATCGAAAACGCCGTCGTCATCGCGCACGAGGAACAGCCTGGCGACAAGCAACTCGTCGGTTACATCGTGTCCCACTCGGGTCAGCACCTGAGTTCGGGCGACATCCGCCGATTTCTGAAACAGCGTCTGCCCGAGTATATGCTTCCCGCGCTGTTGCTGCAGCTAAGCGCGCTGCCGCTAAGTCAGAACGGAAAAGTCGACCGGCGTGCCCTGCCCGCCCCGGAGGTTCTCCGCCGGGATGTTGATACGATCTTCGCTGAGCCGGTTAGCCCGGCCGAAGAGATCCTGGCCGGAGTGTGGGAGCAGGTTTTGAGGTTGCCCGCCGTGGGCATTCACGACAACTATTTCGCGCTCGGCGGAGACTCGATCCGCAGCATTCAGATTGTGGCGCTGGCCCGAGAGCGTGGACTCCAGTTCCAGGTGGAGCAGCTCTTCAACAATCCGACGATCCACCAACTGGCTATCGCCATAGCCGAGGATCACGGCGCGGATGCTGGTTCGGTTCCGCGGGGCCCGTTCGCCATGCTGAGTGACGTCGACCGGCCGAAAGCGCCGGAATGGGCCGAAGACGCCTACCCGTTGACCGTGCTTCAGGCGGGCATGATCTTCCATCGGGAGCTGAATCCGGACTCCCCGATTTACCACGACATCAGCAGCTTTCATGTGCGGGCTCCGCTAGATCTGCCGCTGCTCGAAGCTGCCCTCCAGGCGCTGGTGGGCAGGCATCCGGCGTTGCGCACGTCCTTCGACATGACGGGCTTCAGCGAGCCTGTCCAGATCGTCCATCGGGACGCGCAGGCTTTTTTCGCATTCGAGGATCTGAGGGCATTGCAGTTCGAGGAGCAGGAACAACTCATCGATGTTTTCTACGAGCGGGAAAAGGCGCTTTCCTTCGACTTCTCGCGGCTCCCGCTCATCCGTTTCGTCGTGCACCGGCGTGGAGACGACAACTGGCAGTTCTCGTTGAGCTTCCACCACGCCGTTCTAGACGGATGGAGCGAGGCCACGCTGGTTACCGAGCTGTTCCATCACTATCTGTCGCTGCTCAGGGGATCGCCCACCGAAATCGAGCGGCCAGCCAGCCTTTTCCGCGATTACGTGGCGCTGGAGCGGCTCGCGCTGCAATCGGAGGAAGCCAGGCAGTTCTGGACCCGGAAGCTGTGTAATCGAACCTTCGTGTCCATTCCGCGCTCGGTGCAGCCTTCAGGCTCCCCTGGCGGGAGAGAGATCCTTGTCGTCGAGGTACCGTTCTCGCAGGAGGTGTCGGACGGTCTCAAGCGGCTGGCCCGCATGACTGCAGTCCCCATCAAGGATGTGTTGCTGGCCGCCCACATGCGCGTGCTGTCGGTCCTCGGCGGCCAGCGCGACGTGCTCACCTGCGTGGTTTCGAGTGGACGCCCCGAGGGCCGGGATGGGGACCGAATCGCGGGTCTGTTTATCAACAGCATGCCTTTCCGCATGGACCTTTCAGGCGCCACCTGGGCGGAACTCGCCACGCAAACGTTCGAGACGGAACGGGAGGCGCTGCCGTTCCGGCGATATCCGATGGCCGAGATCAAGAAGGCGCTGGGCGGAGCGGCCATAGCGGAGACCCTTTTCTACTTCACGCATTATCACGTCTACCAGACCCTGCAGCAGATTCCCGATCTGGAGCTGCTAGGCGCACGGCTCTATGAAGAGACCAGTTTCCTTTTGGCGGCGAACTTCCGCGTGGATCCTTTCAGCGGGCGAATCCATTTCGTGCTCAAGTGCGACGGACGCGAACTTCCGATGGAGCAGGTCGAGCAGCTTGGCGGCTATTACCAGCGGACGCTGGAGGCCATGGCATCGGATCCGCTGGGCCGTTACGACGGGGTCTCGCTGCTGTCGGAGGCGGAGCGGGAGCAGGTGGTGGTGGGTTGGAACCG
>CATPCJ010000072.1 GCA_955652915.1 uncultured Bryobacteraceae bacterium | reverse complement strand
CGAGCCCTCGAACCACCAATGCTTCCAATAAGTTCCATCGAACGGCCTTGCCGTACTCGCACCTCACGCCGCGCAGCGAAGCGTTTTCATCCCCTCCAGTGTCGGCGCGCAGCGCCGAAATCGCGGGTCACCGCACCACCTCAGCCCAATCTCCCCCATTTCCAACGACATCAAGAAACCCAGCCGCTCCTCCCTTCACCGCACGCCTTACTATTAGGCAGCACAAGGAGCACTTATGTCTTCAAAACGCAAAATCGATTCCGCCCGTGCCAATGGCAAAAAATCCCATGGACCAGGGCTGCTCGACTCTTACAATCAAGATCTCCAACCCACCGGTCCCGTCGAAATGGAGGGCTTCACCACGGCTCTGCTAGTCCGCTCAGAAGTACAGGTCCCGATGATGCTTGTGGCCAATGGTCAACGCCAAATGGCGGCAGCGCCGCCTGCACAATGTCGAAACCGGCCGAACAACGCATCTGTCGAACACTCCTTCGCCTTCCGGTCGCTCTCCCAATCCGGATGCATGGCGATGTTGAACCGCCTGGAGTCGAGCCTCGAACGGGCTTACACCCGCGCCCTCAACACGTTACTCCGTCTGCGCCGCCCTTCGCGAAGCCGCCCGGCAAAGACGTTGAAAAACGAACCGAATCCCAAGAACGCGCACCAAACGGAACCGCGCGCGTCAGCAAGCGATCCTCTCCGAATCTAACTCAAGAAGTTCCGAACCCGCCGCAGCCCCTGGTCCCATTCCAACCGAACCACTCTGAGCGTCTCGTACTCGCCGGAAAGTCGAAAGCCGGCCAGCCACAAACACTAACGCAACGCACTACCGGCGCACTACCATCTGTCGCTACCGGGCTGTCGCTACCGGCTGTCGCTACCGGCTTGCGGTTCCCCGCACCCTGTGCTACATTTCTGGCCAAATGCGAAACTAGGTTAGGGTTTCGCGACAAGGAGAACAAAGTATGTTTTTCCGTGGGATACTCACGCGCCTGGTAGCTTTCATTCTGCTCTCTTCCGCCGGCGTTCTTTTCGCGCAATCGGAGCGGGGTACCATCTCCGGAACCGTTCGCGACGCCAGCGGCGCGGTCATTCCGCAGGCGAAGATCATAATTACCAACACCGCGACGAATGTCGTGGTTAGGCTCGCCACGAATGAAATCGGCGAGTACACCGCCGCCAGCGTGTCCGTGGGAACATACAACGTCGAGGTCCAGAAAGAAGGCTTCCGTCCCGCTGAAATCAAGGGTCTCGCCGTGAACGCGGCAACCAATGTGCGCGCGGATCTGAACCTGGAAATCGGAACGTCGCAGCAGGTCGTGGAAGTGCAAGCGGCGGCCGTACAGTTGCATACCGAGGACGCGAAGACCAGCGTAACCATCAATCAGAAACTGGTCGACACGTTGCCGCTGGTGGTGGCGGGCTCGGTTCGCAGTCCGTTCGACCTTGCCACACTCACGCCTGAGGCCAGAACCGGAGGCGGCGATGCGGGTTTCGCGCTGGGAGGCGGACAGGCGGCGGCTTACCAGGCAACACTCGATGGCGTCTCGGTGGATACCTCCCGCGCGCTGCAAAAAACCTGGGTGACAACCAACGCCCCCTCCGTGGAAGCGCTCACTGAATTTACCGTCGACACCAATGGCTTTAAGGCCGAGTTCAGCCACGCCAACGGCGGCGTGATGACTTTCGTCACCAAGTCCGGCACCAACCAATTTCACGGTTCGATCTATGAGTTTCTGCGCAACAACGATTTTGATGCCAACGACTGGTTCAGCAACCGCGCCGGCAAGGCGCGCCAAATTTACAAACAGAATGATTTCGGTTTCACCTTGGGTGGCCCCGTCTGGATTCCGAAGATCTATCGCGGGAAGAACAAAACGTTCTTCTTCTTTTCGCTGGAGGGCTTCCGCAATCGCAACGGCGCCAGCAATGTCACCGCCACCGTGCCCACCGCGGAGATGTACAACGGCGATTTCAGCAAGTGGGTGGACACCAAGGGAAACCAGATTCCAATTTACAACCCCACCACCCAGGTCACGAATCCGGATGGCACCGTGACGCGCGCCGTCTTCGCCAACAATAAGATTCCTTCGAGTATGTTTAATGGCGCCTCGCTGCAGGCGTTGGCCGTGTTTCAGAAAAGTGGAATCCTGGTTCCCAATTCGCCGACGGCGATACCGGGAACGGCGGCTTACGTTAATAGCAACTACATCATCACCAACGGCACGAACGTGCAGCCCGTGGACAAGCGAAGCATCAAGGGCGATCACGTGTTCAACGAGAAGCACCGCATCTCCGGTTACTACGGATTCGATCGCGAATCGCTAACACCGGGCGCCGATGGACCGCCGACGCTGCCCGGCCTCTACACCAATTACAACGATACGCAGCAAGCCTCGGACGTAGTGCGCTTCAGTTGGGATTGGACCTTCAGTCCCACGAAGTTGAATCACTTCTATTCCGGGGGCAACAATTGGCGGCAAAATCACAATCCTCCCCAAGAATATATCGGCAACTGGAAAAACAAATTCTGCCTTGGCAACGTGCCGGACTGCAATGAGAACCTGGTGAATCTGTTTTCCGGCGGCACCAGCAATATCTACTCCACCTGGGGCGGCCAAGCCAACAACGGCTCCGAGAATACGGTCTACGCCTACAACGATGACTTCACCTGGATTCGTGGCTCGCACACCTTCAAATTCGGCGGGATGTTTCAGGTGAATCACTACAACGGATTCGGCCGCCAATGTATTTCCGGTTGCGTCGGCTTCAGCTATCTGGAAACCGGCAAGCCCGGCGTAACCGATCCCACGCAAGGCGGAAATGGCTTCGCATCTTTTCTATTGGGTTATGCCGATTCCGGTCAAATAGACACCATCCGCTTCATCGGGCAGCAGTTCTATTATTTCGGCGGATTTATTCAGGACGACTGGCGTGTCAACCGCAAGCTGGTGCTCAACCTCGGCCTCCGCTACGACATCAACACGCCGCCAACCGGACTCGAAGACCGCTGGAGCGACTTCTCGCCCACCACGCCGAATCCGGCGGCCGGCAACATTCCGGGCGCTGTGCTGTTCGCGGGCAGTGGCGCCGGCCGCGTCGGCACGCGATCGCTCGCCGACATGTGGAAAGGCGGCTTTGGTCCGCGCCTTGGATTCGCCTATTCCTGGAACGACAAGACTGTTTTCCGCGGATCGTATTCCCGTTCCTTCGGCCAGCTCATGGCGGTGACTGGATCCACGCACAACATGGGCTTCACTCTTACGCAGACATTTGCAAACCAGAACAATGGCCTGCAGCCGACTTACCTGCTGAATCAAGGCATGCCCCCGTGGACGGCTCCGCCGTTCATCAACCCGTCGGTCTCGAACGGCGCCAGCGTGTCGTGGTTCCAGGGCCGTGAGACCACGCGTCTGCCGGAGACGAATAACGTCAACTTCTCCATTCAGCGCCAATTGAGTTCGAGCATGATTCTCGAGGCCTCCTACAACGTCGTCATTGGATCGCATCTTCAAGCCCAATTGCTCGACTACAACCAGATCGATCCGAAATACCTCACGGCCTTCGGCAACATCGCCCAGAGCACGGCGGTGCTGAATAGCCAGGTGGGCTCCGCGACCGCCAACGCCGCCGGAATTGGCTTACCTTATCCGGGTTTCAAGGGAGCGGTGAAGCAAGCGCTTCGTCCCTTCCCGCAGTACACGTATATCGATACTTTCGCCGGCCAGGGAGATCACAGCGGCCACTCCGCCTACCACGCGGGCATCATTCGCCTGGAGAAGCGCTACTCCGGCGGCCTGACTTTACAGACCTCTTATGTGTTCTCGAAAATTGTGACCGACGCCGACAGTTACTGGGGTAACGCGACAACCTTCACCGGCAACGGATGTTGCGTGGCAGCGGATCAATTCAACCGCCGCCTGGAAAAATCGATCGGACAGTTCGACGTTACGCATAGCTTCAAGGCCGGATTCGTATATGACTTGCCGTTCGGCAAGGGCCGATCCTATCTGACCCACGGTCCCGCCGGCTGGATTTTAGGCAACTGGGGCTTGAATGGCTTCTTGATCTACTCCAGCGGCCAGCCGGTCGGCATCACCAGTTCCTACATCCTGCCGCTCTACGGCAGCACCAACGGCCGCAGTACGCCGTACATCAGCTCCTACAGCGGATGGCAGCCGAACTTTAACGGCAAGTTCGATCCAACGATCGACAATTTCTTTGTGCCCTACTGCAATAATGCAGGAGCAACCTGCAACGGACCGTTCCCCAACCAGGGATCGGGAAGCAGCTTAGACGGATTCGGCAACAACACTCGCTACAATCCGAAAGTCCGGCAGTTCCCGAACTTGAACGAGAACCTGTCGGTGGCCCGCGGTTTCCCGATTCGCGAGTCCCTGCGTTTGGAATTTCGCGCCGAGGCTTTCAACGTATTCAACCGCACCCGATTCGGCACCGGACCGTTGCAACTGCAGGACACAAACTTCGGCCACCTGACCAGCAGTTCGGACCTGCTCAATACACCGCGCCAATTGCAACTGGCGCTGAAACTATATTTCTAGCCACTGCAATTAGAAATATTTACTTGATTTGGATGGTGGGCGCGCAGGGACTCGAACCCCGGACCCCCTCGGTGTAAACGAGGTGCTCTAACCAACTGAGCTACGCGCCCCAGTGCGATATTTCATTCTATCGAACTCTTGATATTACAATCAGAAGCATGTCTGTTGTTGTGGTTGGATCGGTGGCTTACGACGGTGTTGAAACGCCGCATGGCAAGGTGGAGCGCATGCTGGGCGGCGCATGCACATACATCGCGTTGGCCTCCAGTTACTTCGCGAAGACGAAAATCGTCGCGGTGGTGGGCGACGATTTCGCCAAGGAAGATGAAGACGTGCTGTCGAAGGCCGGCATCGATCTCGAAGGATTGGAGCGCGTCCCCGGCAAGACTTTCTTCTGGGCCGGCGTCTATTCCGACGACATGAACGACCGCACCACGCTGCGCACCGATCTCAACGTGTTTGCCGATTTTCAGCCGAAACTGCCGGAGAGCTACCGCCAATCGCCATATTTGATTCTGGGAAATATCCAGCCCGCGCTGCAGCGAAGCGTGCGTGAACAGATGAACGGCTTGCGCCTGGCCGGGGGCGACACGATGAACTATTGGATCGCCGACTACCGCGCGGAATTGCTGGAAACAATTCGCGCCTGGGACTTCCTGCTCATCAACGACGCGGAAGCGCGCATGCTGTCCGGTGAAAACAATTTGAAGCGGGCGGCGGCGAAGATTTTCGAGATGGGTCCGCACACGCTGGTCATCAAACGCGGGGAGTATGGCGCCATCCTGTTCCATCGCGACAAGCACTTCATGGTGCCCGGTTATTTGCTGGAGAAAGTCTTCGACCCCACCGGCGCGGGCGACTGCTTTGCCGGCGGCTTCATCGGATATCTCGCTGAGAAGGGCTTCGATCTGAAAGCAGGACATGTCGATAATAAGGAACTCAGCCGCGCGGTGATATACGGGTCGGTGCTGGGCAGCTTTTGCTGCGAGAAATTTGGCGTGGATCGTTTTCGAACGCTGACCCGAGCCGAAATCGACGGCCGATTCAATGAATTCCGCGCCTGCACAGAATTTTGAAATACGCACGCTTCGAAATAGTCCTGGCATTCCTGCTGCTGGCGGGTCTCAGCACGGCGGCCACGAACTACGTAAACCAATCCGGTTGGACTTTGTTCTATGGCGACGCCGAGTCGCATTTGAATATCGCGCGGCGCATCGTGGATTCGCGCACTCCGGGATACGATCAACTCGGCACGGTTTGGCTTCCGTTGCTGCACGTCCTGGCATTGCCGCTGGTGAGAGACGATGCCTGGTGGCGCAGCGGTATGGCCGGTGCGGTTCCATCGTCAGCCTGTTTCGTACTGGCCGGCATTTTTCTCTTCGCAGGCATGCGCCGGGCCGCGAAGTCTTCCGCCGTTGCCTGGGCCGCGCTCGGATTGTTCGCGCTAAATCCGAACCTTCTGTACTTGCAGTCGACGCCCATGATGGAGCCGGTGTTTCTCGCCGGATTCATGGCGCTGCTGTACTTCACCATTCTTTTTCGCGACACTCAGTCAATCGCCGCGGTCATTGGGGCGGCGGTCGCGAGCATGGCCGCGTCCCTTTCCCGTTACGATGGCTGGTTCGTGATTCCGTTCGTCACTCTATATTTCCTCTTCGCCGCCCGGCGCCGGAAACTGGCGATGGCGGGGATCTTCGGAATCATTGCCGCGCTCGGCCCGCTGTACTGGTTGGGACACAACTGGTGGCTCTACAATAATCCACTCGAGTTTTACAACGGACCTTACTCGCCGAAAGCCATCTACCAGCGGGCGCTCGCTCAGAAAATGGATCCCTACCCGGGCGATGGCGATTGGCGCAAGGCTTGGCTGTTCTTTCGGACTGCTGCGTGGATGTGTACCGGGTGGGGCGCGATGATCGCGGGCGCGGCAGGATTGTTCGGCGTGATTCGCCAGCGCCTTTTGTGGCCGGTGTTTCTGGTGTCGCTGCCGCCTGTGTTTTATCTTTGGAGCATGCACGCCGGCCAGATACCGATCTTTGTTCCGCAGCTTTGGTTTGGCAGTTACTACAACACACGCTATGCGCTCTCCGTGTTGCCCCTGCTTGCGATTGCGGGCGGATGCGTCGCGCTGCTGGCCGGAGAGAAACTGCGGCCCTTCGTCGCGATTGCCGTCGTTGTCCTGGGCGCGGCGCCGTGGCTCATCCATCGGAGCCCCAATGACTGGATCTGCTGGAAGGAATCGCAGGTCAACTCGGAAACCCGCCGGGCTTGGACCAGCGACGCGGCCCGATTCCTGAAAAGCGAATACCGGCCGGGCGAGGGCATCTTCACCAGCCTCGGCGATCTTGCTGGAATTCTACGCGAGGCTGGAATTCCGTTTCGCGAAGCATTGCAGGAAGGCAACGAGCCCGCATGGATGGCGGCGACTACTCGTCCGGATTTGTTTCTACATGAAGAATGGGCAGTTGCCATCTCGGGCGACCCCGTGGCTACGGCTGTGCAGCGCGCGACCTTCAAGAACGGACCGCGCTATCATCTGGTGCGCGCGTTCATGCGCAAAGGCGCTCCGGTGATCGAGATTTATAAACGGGACTGAATCATGAATATTCCTTTCACCAAGGCGCACGGCGCTGGAAACGATTTCCTATTGACGTGGGCCGGGCAAGTTCCCGGTGGAGACATTCCGGCGATGGCACGCGCGATTTGCGGCCGGCACACTGGAATCGGCGGTGACGGATGGATATTGGTACAAGATGCCGGCATTCGCCTTTTCAATGCGGATGGCAGCGAGGCTGAGATTTCAGGCAACGGTACGCGCTGCGCGGCCGCGCTGTTGATCGATTCAGGCCGGGCGTCGAACGACGTCACCATCAACACCGGCGCCGGTCCCAAGCACTTGCGTCTGATCGAACGTACCGGCCGCCGCTTTCTATTTGAAATGGACATGGGGCTGCCAATTTATCGGGAGAATCAAGTTCACTACACGTTGCCGCTCGAGCATGGCGCCCAAGACGTGACTATTCTCGACGTGGGCAATCCACAATGTGCCGTTGTGGTGGACCGCATCCCGGAGGACTGGAAGGTGCTGGGCCCCGAGATTGAAAGGCACCCGCATTTTCCAAAGCGCACCAATGTGTCGTTCGTGCGCCCTGTGGATGAGCACACCATCGAAGCCCGCTTCTACGAGAGGGGTGCTGGGGCGACACTGAGTTCCGGCACTGGATCGACCGGCGCGGCAGTCGCGGCAATTCTTCGAAAAGTGGCGACGAGTCCGGTGCGAATTATTACCGAGGGGGAGGACTTGCGGTTACGGTGGGACGATTCGGTTTACTTAACCGGACCGGCCGAGATCGTGGGCGTGGGCGAATTTTACTTCGCCGGAACACCAATCTAGAGTAATTCTGACAGGGCTCTCAAGCGGATCGACCCACTCTGGAATTCATCAGAGGAACACAGAGAGGACAGACTGGCTGGTGGCGTTCAGTTGCTGGTAACTGTTCACGTTTACAGGGCGGCAGAGGACAATGGCGAAGAAATCATCCGTGTCATCTCGGCAAGAAAAGCTGGTGAGCGTGAGTGCGGAAAATATTTTCAATAGACCACTGACAAAAAGGCAGCAAGAATCCCTGCGGCCCCTGAAGCATCTGCCCAATTCCGAAATCGACTATTAGGATATCCCTCCGCTCACCGAAAGGAATTGGCGTCCGCGTTCCGGCCCAAGTCTAAGCAGTTGATTGCGGGTGCGGCTGGACCGCGATGTCCTAGCATGGCTAAAGGGATATGGGGAGGGATACTCAACCCGCATCAACCGCATTCTGCGCGGTCATGGCCGCAAGACGCCCCAGCGTAGGCAAGGCCTGCGGGTGATTCTTGCACCTTTAGAAATATGGTTTGATCGCGGCAAATTCGTGTTCAAACTGAGTGATGACGGTGGGCGCCTGATCGCCTAATCCGAGCGACTCAAGCGTGGGTCCCTCGCTGCCGCCCCTGCTTTTCGAAGGCCCGACGGAAATTCCAATTGCTGTAACATATCGATCCGCCGCTTGTAAAACGGTGCTCAAGCTTATTTCGCATGGACCAACTATGGTGGGATCCAACCCTGAATCGCAGTGATAGCGCACCGCCGTTTGGATCGGTTCCGGCAGGTTCCAGACGCCTAACGCTTCGGCGGACAATTCCGCGTAAGTAATACCAAGCACATCGAGCTCAGTTTCTTGCGGCGTTCTCACTCCGTGTTTGCACAATGCGGCGATTCGTTCGTATTCCTGTGGCAAGGACAGAGCCACGAGTAACTGGCCGAGATCGTGAAACAGTCCCGCGGCGAAGGCGCCCTCGGCGTAGTGTGCTGCCCGGCGCTGGGTCACCGCGTCCGCGAGAATTGCCACAGCGACAGAATGAAGATTGAACTGCGTCATGGACCAGCCGGCCGGAGTTTTCACCTGGGTCCACATTCGTGCGACCGACATACTGAGCATGGCGTTGCGGACTTTACCGAGGCCAAGCAGCGCAATGGCATGGCGGATGGAGTTGACAGTTCCGCGCAGCCCATACGCGGCCGAGTTGACCAGCCGCAGCATGTTCCCAGCCAGCACTGTGTCCTTCTCGATCAGGTCCGCTATCTTCGCGAACGACACATCTTCGTGCGCCAGAATCGCCATCAAGCGATTCAGGATCGGGGAGAAAGGGGGAAGCTTTCCCAGCGCCAAGAGCGCCTTGTCCCGTAGGCTGGGCGTATTCACGGTAGCGGCCACGTTTTTCATATCGGCAAGACGCAAACGAGCATGAGTCTGGTCTAAGGCATGAATCAATGCGCGGGTTACTATAGGAGGCGTGAACCGGAAGGAACTGCAGTTCCTTGCCCGCACCAGACTCGGGGAAGCCAAAACGTTGTTGAACGCCGGCTTTCCAGACGGTGCGTACTATCTGGCGGGCTATGCAGTGGAGTGCGCCCTGAAGGCATGCATCGCAAAGGGAACGCGACGTCACGACTTTCCAGACAAGACGAGAGTGGACGCAAGTTATGTCCACGATTTGAAGAGACTGATCAAAGCGGCTAAACTGGTAAAAGCATGTTCGGACGAAGCGAAGAAAGATCCTGTTTTTCGTAACCATTGGGATCTTGTGCAGCAGTGGACAGAGGTCAGCCGCTATGAAAGGCATGGCTCACAAACTGCACACGCACTCGTGGAAGCAATTGGAGACCGGAGACATGGGGTACTGGCTTGGATAAAACGGCATTGGTAATGGCGGATTTCAAGACCGGACTGGGGCTTGTTCATGCTCTGGATCGTGCAACCCTGCCCATTAGCGTGGCGCTGTGGCTCTACACCGATAGGTACGAAGACTGGCGATTCGTGCTGGCATCACGCCGCCTGGATGCAGCCAAACCCGCGGAAGCCTATGGTCTGGTCCATGACGCGCTGGAAGCACAGGGAATATCCCTGGAACAAACTCCAACGCTCATGATTCTGAAGATGTCCGATCCCTTCATCCGCGAACTCCGCCGAACCTTCGCGAAAAAGAAGAGCGTTGAAGGTATGCGCTTGGGCAGCCAGTCGATCGGCAATTGGTTTGTGGAAGACGCCCTGGTGTACCGTATTCGATAGGAGCGCTCCGCCCAGCGGATCGCTGACGACTTCCGGCCTTCTTGTACCATGGGACTGTATCCATGGATTCACCCGCGGCCATCTCGGTACGTAATCTGCGAAAAGTTTATGGGGCCAAGGCCGCCGTGGATGGCCTCGATCTGGAAGTTCCACGGGGTTGTTTTTTTGGATTTCTCGGTCCCAATGGCGCCGGAAAAACCACGACCATACGCATGCTGATGGGGCTTGCGCCGCCTACCTCCGGCAGCATCGAACTGCTGGGCCTGCCGATGCCGGAGAAATCGCTGGAGGTGAAGCGGCGCATCGGACTGGTACCCGACGAATCGCTGCTATTCGATCATCTGACTGGACTCGAGTTCACCGAATTCGTGGGCCGTATGTACGGTCTGGCGCGGCCGCTGGCACAGGAGCGGGCGCGCGAACTTCTGGATCTGTTCGAGCTGGACGGAGAACCCAGAAAGCTCATCGGCGACTATTCAAAAGGGATGCGGAAGCGCGTGGCGATGGCGGCGGCGCTGATCCATCGTCCCGAGTTGTTTCTGCTCGACGAACCGTTTGAAGGCGTCGACGCGGTTGGCGCGCGGCTGATGAAGGAAATTCTTCTGGAACAGGTCCGCCACGGCGCCACCATGTTTCTCACCTCCCACGTGCTCGAAGTAGTGGAGCGCTTGTGCGACCGCGTCGCCATTATTCACGATGGAAAAATGGTGGTGTGCGGAACGATGGCTGAACTGCGCACCGGATCCGAAACGCTGGAAGATGTGTTCGTGCGGGTAGTAGGCGCGGAGCGTCCGGCCGAGAGTCTGGGCTGGTTATAGTGCATGGGGAAACAGGTCCGCGCCATCATCTGGGCGCAGTGGCGCACGCTTCGTAACTACCTGCCGCGATCGAACAAGATCACATTCTGGTTAACCGGACTGTTCGGCCTGGTCTGGTACGGCGGGTTCGCTTTCCTGGCATTATTCACCGCCATCCTTTTCTCGAGAGCGGATGAGCTCACCTTTATCCACGCGGTGTTGCCGACCGCACTGCTAATCTGTTTTCTCTATTGGCAACTCATTCCGATTCTTATGGCCTCCATGGGGTCATCGCTCGAAATTAAAAAACTGCTGGTTTATCCCATTCCTCGCGGGAAGCTTTTCACTCTGGAAGTCATGCTGCGCGTCTCGACCGGCGCTGAGATGCTTCTGTTACTGATTGGAACCGGCATCGGACTCTTGCTGAATCCTCGCATCCCCGCGTGGGGGCCGTTGTCACTGGTGTTTTTCGTGGCGTTCAATCTGTTTTGTTCGGCCGGAGTCCGCGACTTGCTGGTGCGGCTGATGG
>CATPCJ010000071.1 GCA_955652915.1 uncultured Bryobacteraceae bacterium | reverse complement strand
TGTTAAAAATGTCTTTCCAGCACCTGGCCGCGTGGGTCAGAATCTGTTTGGCGCCCTCGAAGGTTCCATTGTGATGATCGCCAAAGCTGGAGAAGTCAAAGACGATATCATAGCGGCCGCGATTGTCTTTCAACAATCCCGTCAGCAGGGCCTCTCCCCGATAGTGAGCGCTCTCGAGAAAGCCGCGGAGGTGCTCCATGTACTCCGGATAGCGGGACTTGAGCAGCGCCGCGTTGCGCTCCTCATGCGTGCTCTTGGGCACATCGCTGACGGAGAACGAACTCTCGCCGATGTGATACACGAAGGCGTGGTTAGCCAGTGCCGCCCGGAATCCGCAGCGGTTGGCACGCATCACCAGATCGTTTTCTTCGTTATAGCCCTTGCCGTATCCCTCATCCATGAGCCCGAATTCGCGAAGAATGTCGAGCTTAATAAACATGCAGAAACCAACCGCCGTCGGCACGTAGTG
This sequence comes from uncultured Bryobacteraceae bacterium, assembly GCA_955652915.1. Lineage (GTDB taxonomy): Bacteria > Acidobacteriota > Terriglobia > Bryobacterales > Bryobacteraceae > Palsa-89. Next base: position 37,174 of record CATPCJ010000071.1, on the reverse strand, counting down.
GAACTCGGGCAAGTGGGGAGACAATTCGCGAAAGATTGCATGCGAGTCGGCCGGTTGCAGCTTCCGGAATTCTTCCTGATGCGGAAACGAGCAAATGGTGGCATTGTTCGTGCGCGGGCTGACGAATCCGATCATGGGATCGAGGTAGGCGACTCGCTGAATCTCACGGATTGCTCCGGGATAGACGATCGTGTCGGAGTTCAGCAATAAGACATCGGCGCCCGCCTGAACCCCTTCCTTCAGGCCGCGATTCACGGATTTCACAAACCCAAGGTTCATCGCGTTTTCGCGCAGTAGAAAGGGAACGTCGCACCAGCGTCCGCGCGCCGCCTGGCGCAAAGCCGCAGCCAGGTCCGGATCTTCCGGCGCATCGTTAATTACAACGAGCGCACATTGCATTTCCTGCAGCTCATCGACACACGGTTCCAGCGAAGCGAAGAACGATTCAACCAATTCCGGTTTGCGGTAGAACGGAGCGATAACGTAGAGGGGCCGGCTTGGAGGGACACCTGTTCTTGTCGACATACCTAACGTTTTAGATTCAACCGGAATATCAAGTCCTTGAATAGTGCCTCTTTCCCCAAGACTACATGGTGCCACAACAACCGCTTTGGCGAGGTCGCCCTAGGAGGAGGACTGTTGCCAACAGTCGCGGCTCAGTTGGTTAACCGTCCGAAAATCAGGCGAATCATTCTCGCGATCCCATTCCAAGCTTTGTGTCTTGTCGATGCCAGGGACTCAGCTTGCATCGCTAATTGGTTTCCACAGGGGGTTATACGCATGCGCAGCGCGAGCGTCAAGGACCGGCCGGCGGTTACGAGGCCGGCTGTCGGAAGATACAACTGCGGATCGCTTCCCCAGGCCACAATACTCAAGGGCCGCCGCGGGTCCAGCGCTAGCGCGGTTCCTTCCACCAGCATTTCCTTCGCGGCAAGGCCGATGTCCAAGATCGTTTGCCCCTGGTCCTCCAGCCGCAACCAATCGATCTCGATACAAGACCGAACGTTGGCAGGATCCAAACGCAAAGCTCCGCGCCAATCGGGCGGCAACTCGACGCGCACCGTCTGCCAGACTCCGCGCAAGACACGCGTCTGCACGGAGCGCTGCTCGGCATAGGCGCTGCCATTGGGGAGAAAGACCTGCAAAAGCACCGGTCCTTCCGCAGTTTCGAAACTCTCTGGCCGAGCCTGCTCCCATAGCCGGAACCAGACCGATGCCGCGGCTGCCGTTTCGGGGCTATACGGATCGGCCCGTACGCGGCCCGCGAGACGCATCGGCCGCGTACCAGCGATCGGCGGCAGTAGAATCTGCGGATCGGGGCCCCAGGCCAGAAGACGAAGTCCGGTTTCTCCCGCCGATACGGCCGTGCCTGTAATTTTCACAACGTCCAGCGGCGATTCCGGCCAGACCACGCGGCCGTCATCGAGCAACCGCAAATCCTCCATCTCGATGTCGCCCGCCGCGTTGGCCGGATCGATACGCAAGCGGCCCTCCCACTGGGGTGGTAAATCGATCGCGATGTTTTCCCAAACGCCGGCACGCAATACTTGCCGGACAGAGTTCGCCTCGCTGTACTCGCCGTTCTCCGGGATAAAGACTTGTAGCTGCAGACCTTCAGAGCCTCGCAAATAGCGTTCCTCTTCCAGCGCCGCAATGCGGCTGAAGAGGAAACCGATGTTATTCAGGTACAGATCGCGATGGCGGCGGAACAGAATTTCGTAGAGAGCGGCGTTGCCAGTCGACTGCCCGCTTTCAGTCCTGCTGCCCACACGTTGCCGGTAAAGAAAAAGCACCTCGGGAATGCGGTACGGAGCCAGGCCGCGCTCGATCAATGAAAGCCAAAAATCGTAGTCTTCCCAGCGCGCGCCAAACTCGGTGGAGTAACCACCGGCGAGCTCCCAGTCAGAGCGGCGGAAAAGAGCGGAAACGACTATGACATTGCCCAACAAAATATCGGGGAAGCGATATGGCGGCAGGTCCCACTTGCCGGTTCTTGCGCCAAACCACTCCACCTCGCTGTAGACCATTCCGATTTCAACGTGCTGGTCGAGCACCGCCACGGTCTTTTCCAGAAATGAGGCTCCCAGGCGGTCGTCGGCATCGAGCGGAAGAATGTAAGCGCCGCGGGCATTGGCGATGGCGAGATTCCGCGCGGCCGCAAGGCCTCGATTTTCAGTTCGCAAAATCCGGGTGCGCGGCTTTTCGTAGCTGCCTAGTTTGGTCTTGGTGAAAGGATCGTCCGATCCGTCATCGACTACGATAATTTCGAAATCCTGGAGAGTTTGAGCCAGGACCGAATCGACAGCTTCGTCCAAATACTCGCCGAGATTGAAGCACGGAATGACAACGGAAACTTTCGGCGCCGGCGGCATGCTTCAGGGAACTATAGCATTCGGTGTAGGGCGGACGCGCTCGTCCGCCCCATAAGCGCTAACTTTACCTGGCGTACGCACTCGTGCGCGCGCCACGTTAGGGGGGTTACGGCACGATGGTAATCGGGATCTCGCAAAGCTCTTGTCGAATGGCGTCCCTCGATACTGCGTCAACCATGAGCCGATGCCTTCCCGGAGGAATTTTTCGGGAGCCGGCATCCAGTCGAAAACGGAAACCTGATGTCGCCGCGTCCACGCACGGAAAGGCGGCTAGATCCGGACGGCCGGTTCCAATCTCGGCGTTCCCCAGCAAATGGCCGTCGACATACACTCCAACCTCCGCGATTCCTTTGTGGGAAACGGCCCAGCCCGTTACGTCGAAAGACTCGCGCACCGCACTCTTTGGCGGCGGGAAATCCACGTGACCTATGATCAGACCCGTCTTACTTGCGATGTCGTCCACTGAAAGCTTGCAGAGTTCCTGGAAAGGAGTTTTCTTCCTAAAGGCGTGCGCTTCTTGCGGCGAGCTGATCCATCGCTCGATCATTTCCAGGACAACTATGTCCGGTTTTTCGCTCTCAATCAATTCGTAATAAATGTGTGGAGAGCTGACCGCGACTATCCGGCTGAACGACTCCGAAAGGAATGGCAAGATCCAGGCGGAGCTTGAATCGCGGAAGATCACGGCCCTGGGCAACGCGACATCCAGATTCTCATAAATTGCTATGTGACCTCGATCGTAATTGCCGTTCTCGAAAAGCAATTTGCTCTTGGAGAATGAAACACCACACCGAAGTTCGGCCGTGACCGGCTCCGGATCTAAACGCACACCCAGGTCTCCCGCGTGCAGGCGACTTGGCAGGAATGTGATTTCACCAATATCGACTATGGGTATGTCGATCCGCTTGGCTATTTCGCGAGCCAGCCGGCGGTAAGCAAGGAAGCCGCCGAAAAAGTTCCAATGGGTGCCGACGGCATGATACGTATCTCTGGACTCACGTCCGGCCACGAGCTCATCCCGCGGATATACCGGATCGATGGAAGTAGAAGTTCTTAAGGCGCTAATCACTTGTTGGGCCGGGCGGCACTCGGAGATGACGCTGCCCTCGGGAAGAAAATCCCGATAGACGACATGCTTTTCCGGCGCAATGAAAAAGCAAAACTCGATGTGCCGTTCGCTCAGCCATTGCCAGTGGCCGGTTATCAGGTCCAACCACGCCTGCAGTTCCCCCGCTGTGAGCGACTTCGCTCCGGACATCTGCTCAAACGTGAAGTTGTCGCGATGAAAGAGCCATCCATCCCTCCCGATCGCGACCGAGTTGGCCAACTCTGTTCGACGGTCGATCGGCATCATTCTTTACCCGTCAGCTCGACCAGGCGATCTACAAGTTCACCGATATTCCGGAATGATGTCGCCATCGACGCGGATATCCGCACATTGCAATTCTTCTCGAGGCGCAGCATTAGTACGGCATGCGATAACGAATCCCAACCGTCGATGTCGCCGGCGGCTGTGCCGCGATCGATCACCAAGCCGGGATCCTTGAAAGTAACGCGCAGCGCCTGTTCGACAATCCGGAATGCCTCTGGTTCTGTCAAACGATCCAAGCCCTCCCGATCAGATATTTTTTAAGATTCCCGCCCCGGCTAATCTTACCCGATGTGCTCTTGACCAACCATCCCGGATTCACGATTCGAATATCATGCGGCGGAATATTGAATACGGCCAGCAGTTCGTTCTTGATGCTCTTCCGGATCGTGGCCCAAGCCGGCCCTTCCGGGATCTCAGTCTCGGCGACGACGATCAGGTTTTCCGTTCCCACATCCGGATCGAAGAGCCCAAAGACAACGCAGCGTCCTTTCTTAACGCCTTCCACCCGATTGCAAATGTACTCCAGGTCGTGGGCGTACAGATTCTTGCCGCACACAATAATCATTTCCTTGAGACGTCCAAGAACATATAACTCGCCGTCGTGAATGAATCCGGTATCGCCGGTCTGGTACCAGCCATCGGCGAATTCCTGGGAGCTATCGTTCTTGTAATAGCCGCTGAAGAGGAAGTCTCCACGCACCTCTATTTCGCCAACATGCCCGGACGCGATCCGTATTTCCAATCCTGAAATCACGCTGCCGGTGGAGAGAATGCGTTGGGATGGCTTTCCAGGCTCGGCGTCCAAATGATACTCCTTGATCTTCTGCCCGGGCGTGGTTTGCGTGACCGCGAAAACCGTTTCCGCCATGGCGTAACAGGCTTGCAATTGTCCGGCGTGAACGCCGCACGCGGCGAAGTTTTCAAGAAACAAGTCAAACGTCTCCGGCTTGCACGGCTCGGAGCAATTGATAAACGCCTTCATGCTGTTCAGCACATAGCCGCGCTCCGGATCGGCCGCGCGGGACAGATGATGAAACGCGAAGTTCGGCAACCAGACGTGCGTGCAGCGATGGGCTTGGATGGCTTCGAGCAGCAGGGCCGGCCGGTTCACCCACTCAAACGCGTCCAGGGACACCACCGGCAGTCCCAGGGTGAGCGGCAGAATGAAACAAGCGATCAGACCCATGTCGTGATAGAGCGGCAGCCAGGACACAATGCGATCGGAAGCGACGAATCCAAGCCTGTCCGCGTAATTTGCAATTTGCGCGGCGATCGCACCGTAGGACAACTGCACGCCCTTCTTCAATCCGGTAGTACCGGAACTGTGCTGGATAAAAGCGATGTCAAGAGCGATGTCGCCCAGTTCCGCGCTTACCGGCTCGAAATGTCGCGCTGTTTGCCGGCATGATTCAGCCAGCAGGATTTCGAGCCGCTGGTCCGGCATGTTCTTTCGGAGGCTTTCGGCATTCTCCGCGGAGGTCAGGATGGCTCCCGCGCCAATACGATAAAAAAGCTCCCCATGCGACTCCCAGAATTTGGACGAATCCTGTTTCACGGAAGGGAACGGCATCATCGACGGAATACATCCGCATAGCATCGCTCCGGTGAAAGAATAATACATCTCGGGCGAATGCTTCAGCATGATCAGCACCACGTCGCCCGCTTTCAGACCCGATTCCCGATAGAGCGCCGCATATGCCGCAGCCTCCAGCCTCAGCTTCCGGAAGGAAATATCCTCGCGGATATCGCCAGCCCAGAAATGGCAGAAGATGGCGTCCGGACGCTCCGCGCAGTGGCGGGCTAAAGCTTGGAGCAAGGATTCAGGAGCGTGCGAAACGGGAACTACCTCGCTAATACCGCTTGCGTTTCGGCCGGAACGCCGGGATACGCCGCAATCTCAACCCCGGCCGCCGCGCAATCGTTCGCCACCATCGCATACACCAGCTCTTCGAAGCCAACCGTGTGGCGCCAGCCCAGCTCGGCATGAGCCTTGGCGGGATCGCCGACCAGCAGATCCACCTCGGCGGGCCGATAGTATTCCTTGTCGGTTACGATGTAGTCCCGATAATCGAGTCCCGCATACTTGAAGGCCAGATCGGCGAATTCCTGGACGGAGTGTGTTACGCCGGTTGCGATCACGTAGTCGTCGGGATGGTCTCGCTGCAGCATGCGCCACATTGCCTCCACGTAATCGCGCGCATGTCCCCAGTCGCGTTTGGCGCTGAGGTTGCCCATTCGCAGTTCCGTAGCCTTTCCCGCGGCGATGCGCGCCACGTGCGAGCTGATCTTGCGAGTCACAAATTCGAAACCGCGCCGCGGCGACTCGTGGTTAAACAGAATCCCATTGCAGGCGAACATTTGATACGCCTCGCGGTAATTCCGGGTCAATTCAAAACCCGCCACTTTGCTGATCCCGTACGCCGAACGAGGGTGAAACCGCGTCGTTTCCCTCTGCGGAACCTCAACAGCCTTGCCAAACATCTCGCTAGATCCCGCGAAATAGAAGCGGCATTGGGGAGCAAGATCCTTGACGGCGGCCAGCAGGTAATGGGTGCCGTTGATGTTGGAATTCAGTGTCGAAAATTCGTCGTCGAAGGAATAACTGACAAAGCTCTGCGCGGCCAGATGGTAACACTCGTCGGGCCGGACCTTGGAAAGAATCTGATAGATGCTCGGAAAGCTCTCCAGCGATCCGGCGTGCAGCTTGATTTTGTCCAGGAAACCGGCAAGCCTCACCAGCCGGTGAGTGGAATCCTGCAGCGCAACGCGCCTGACCAGGCCGTGAACCTCATAACCCCTGGAGAGCAACAGTTCGGCAAGGTAAGATCCATCCTGCCCTGTGATCCCCGTTATCAGGGCTTTACGTTGGCTCATAGAGTAACTCAGTGTACCAAGTCGTGAACTGGGGTCGACACGTGTGTATCAACGGCAACGGCAGTCATCAGATCTCTGACCTGGGAAAGTTTCGCCACATGTCTCGCTGATTCTCTTCGATCTCATCCGCGGACAGCGAAATACCCAGGTCTGCCCACAGGCCTCTGACACTCTTGATCAGTACTTCTTGCCGTTTCTCAGCCGGTAATGCCCGGACGGCTTCCAGAATCGCCTGTTCGAGAGACATGAACAACCTCAACATCATTATCCGCCGCTGCGTTGGTAATTCAATATAGAAAGGGGGCGCCGGTGGACCCCCGGGTGAGGAACTGCGCCGATCTATGCTCAGCGAGGCCGATTTGAAGCGCCTCTACGAACGTTTGCTCGCGGGTGGGCCGCACAATCGCGACGCACTTTGTCCCTCGCCTCGGACATCTGTTTTCAACCTCGGGCGGAGATGCCCTTTCGCGCCCTCTTGGAATGGGGGGCCGAATATTTTTTGAGGATTCTGCGGGGACCCGACTCCCGCCTTGAAGAACTCGCGCACTAGTTGGTCAGGGCGGGCAAGCCTTATTACGTCCCGTAAGCGGCGAGCCCGTGGAATACGCCGTCCTTCGTGCACGCTCATTTCGGATCTACGCTCAGCGATAAAATTCCTGAGATAGTCTTCCGCGTCGCGATTCAATTTACAGCCTCAAGCGGATCCGTTAACCGGAACAACAATCGACCGGTATCCACCTCCACAAACGGATAGGTATCGCGGGCGTCGGTCCAACTCGTTGCTGGCGAATGCAGCCTTACTGTCCTCAAAACCGGTGGGAGCCGATCGCCTGCCGCCAAAAGCTGGGCGAAGACAGTCCGGCTAGCGAACCTCTCGGATTGTCGTACCAACACCCGAATTTCTGGATAGTACGGCTGTAGTTCACTGCTCCCTAACTGATATTGACTGGCTTTCCGGACTAAGCGACCGCTTCTGGGTCTATACGCTCATCGTGCGGTAAAGGCCAACTCTCCGCGTGATCTCGGCGGAAGAAGGGAGGTGAACAGCCGTGTACATTCCGCAATGGATTCTGGATATTCAATGGATTCTGGATGATATTCTTGTTGGCCAAGATCGTCCTTAGTAGACGGAACGGGCGCGACCCGTACCGCTGACAGGCTCGCATATTCTCCGGGCATCGCCGCCGATGCGCTGGCGGACGATGGATTGGCTGGGCCGGAAGCCGCTCCGGCGGCGTCTCCGGCCCATGCTATAGCGAAGGAGCGCTGGCCACTACGTCAACTCCAAATCCCACCTGCCGATCGGGCTCAAGCGATCCTCCCATCGATTCGTTTCACTAATATCGACGGAGTTGTCCAGGCCGATTTTCAGCGACGTTCTGGTGACTCCCTTCCTCGGACAGATAGTGCCGGGGTGGACGTCAACGGTCAGGCAGGGATCGAGCCGTGCGCTGTGCCCACGCCTTCCGGATCACGTGTGGCAGGCCGGTGGAAAGGAAACAAACGCCCGGCTTTTTTCGATTCGCTTCCACTCTGCCCGATGGCTGCCCACACACCCGGCGCGGGTCTGCTGCCTGTCGAGGCGGAAGAGACTCCCATCCATCGCTGCCTGGGACGTTGCTGAAAAAGTAACTTTGGCGAGCGGCGCCAGAACCGGCCGAAAAATGCACGCCGCACATCTCGTCGCGCTCGGCGAGCGAGTAGCATAGGTGGCCACTCGGCCACGGTAGAATGGTGTGGCGCTGCTAAGGGGGGCACCGGACCGGTCTTCATGCGGGGTATTCCTCTTTTTTTGTTTTGCGGTATGGCGCTGGCCGGCGGCGCGCCGGCAGCCCCCCAACTCCTTGAACCCGGTCAGCGCGTAGCCGGCGCGGCAGGCGGCCGCCACGTGTACGCATTTGACGCCGGCGCTGGACAGTGCGCCTGTTTCTCGTTAGATCAGGGCGCCAACGATCTGGTGGCTTCAGTCGGGTTGCCCAACGGTGGCGGCGTGGACTTCGACGGCTTCGATTTTGACGTCGAGCCGATCGTATTCTGCGCCAGTGCACCCGGCACGTACAACGTTTCGGTGCGGTTCATCTCGACGGAGGGTAACCCCGCATTTACTTTGACCTTCGATGCGCTCCGGCGCGCCGAGCCTCGGGTTCAGATCCGGAGTGAAGCCCTTCGTCATCTGACTTTAGCCAAGCCGCGCGACCAGAACCCGGATCTACCCGCGCTGCTGACACACGCATCCGAAGCATTCGAGCTCTTTTCGAGGTTGCCGGACGCTCGCGGCGCAGCGTCGGCCTCAATTCGAAAGGGCGACCTCCTGTACCGCCTTGGCCGCCGTAGCGAAGCACGAGAGGCGTACCGGGCGGCAATCGAGCCGGCCCGCTCCGCTCCGGATCCACACTTGCTTGCAGCGGCGTTAACCAACTCGGGCCTGTGTTCGCATGAGCTGGGTGAGATGGAACCGGCTACGGCTTATCTGGAGGAGGCGATCGGCGTTTGGAAGCAGACCGGCGGGCCCCGCAAGGGCCTCGCGGCAGCGCGAAACAATCGCGCGCTGGTCCTCAGTCAGGCGGGAGAATTTCGGAAGGCGGTGGGTGAATACCTGGAGGTGGAAGTGGTATTCGAAGCGATCGGCGACCGGGAGTCGCAAGCCGTTGCGATTAGCAATCTGGGATTGGCGTACGCCCGCCTCGGTGAGAACGGACAAGCGTGCCGGAGCATGGATCGCGCCGTGGCATTGTTCCGCGAAATCCACGACCCGGTTGCTCTCGCTCGGGCGCTCATCAACAGGGGATATGTTTACCGGCTCGCGGATGACATCACGGTGGCGGCGGGATCGGCGCAGGAGAGCGTGGAACTGCTCGGCCCAAAGGGCAACCCGCTGCTGCGCGCTGACGCGCTCTTTAATCTCGGGTCGATTCGCTCCCGCCAAGGAAGGCTTGACGAAGCGCTGAGTCTGCAGACCCAGGCTCTCGAGCTCTATCGCGCGGACAAAGACATGCGTGGAATCGCCAGCACCTTGGCCGCTAAGGGAGCGCTGGATGGAGAATTGGGACGGCCCGAGATAGGGCTCAGGAGCCTTGATGAAGCCCGGATCATATACGAACGCCTGCGGATTCCCGATGGAGCCGCGGCCGCCTGGTGGCAGACTGCCCAAATCTATCGGCGGCAGCGGAATTTCGCGGCGGCAGTAGCGGCGTTGGATCGAGCGATCGAAATCGTCGATTCCTTGCGGACGCGGATTTCCGGCGACCACTTTCGGATTTCTTTCCTCGCTTCCAAGCGCCAGTTCTTCGATCAATATATCGAAGTGGCGATGCAGGTCCGCGACGATAGCCCGGCGCGCTTTGAGAAGATGGCGTTCGACGCCCTCGAACGCGCGCGGGCGCGGGGCCTTCTCGATCTGGTTTCGCTTTCCCGGGAGAAGATCCGCAGCGGACTGCCGCCGGACTTGATCTTCAAGCGCGACAAACTTCAGGAACTGGTGGATTATCGCGCCACGCGCGCCAGCAACATCCTCGGTGCCCGGACCCCTCCACCGCCCGAAGTCGCGGAGCGAGCCCGCCGGGATCTGGAGGCCGCGGAGGAAGCGTACGCCGAGGTGGAGGCGGAGATTGAGGAGCTTAGCCCGGCCTACGCCGCGGCAACCCGGCCTCGTCCGTTGAAAGTCGATCAGATCCAGCCGGATCTTGACGACCGAACGGTGCTGATCGCATTCTGGCTTGGCTCAGAACGGAGTTATGCCTGGACCGTTTCTCACGATTCGTTCCAGAGCCATGAACTGCCGCCGGCGGCGGAGATCGACCGGCGAGCGGTCGTGGCCTCGCCAGTCGGACCGGGCAGGCACCGAGAGGCGGAAGCGGCTCGCGCATGGCTCAGCCGTGAGTTGCTGGAGCCGCTCCTGCGCGGGCGACATTTTGACAAACTGGTATTGTTGGTCTCCGGATCCCTCGAGCAGACACCGTTCGCGGCGCTCGCCGACCCGTTCAGCACCCCACAAGGATTACCGCTAGGGGTGACCCACGAGATCACTTACGCCCCGTCGGCTTCAGTGGTGATCGCATTGCGGGCGGCGCGCAAGGACCGGCCCCGTCCCCCGTTCCGGCTGGCGATGTTCGGCGATCCTGTCTTCGGGGGCCCTGGGACCCATCTGCCGCGTCTGTTGCATACCCGTAAGCTCGGGAAAGATCTGGCCAGCTACGGCCGCAGTCCCGACATCTCGATCCGGCTCGGAGAGCAGGCGACGAAGGCCAATCTGACCAGCGCCACTTTGCGCCAATATCGGATGCTCCTCATCGCTTCGCACATCGAGTTCAACCAGGTTGACTCTCAGCTTTCTGCGATCGTTTTGTCGGGAACTGACGAACAAGGGCGGCCGGTCGACCATCTGGTCCACGCGCTGGATGTCTATAACCAAGTGGACCTCGCGGCCGATCTGGCCGCAATTATCGGTTGCCGCTCCGGAGTTGGACGGGGAGTATGGGGAGAGGGCGCTCTGGGATTCGCGCGGGCGTTCCAATATGCCGGCGCAAGAAACGTGTTGGCGACATTATGGGACGTCGAGGAAAAACCGGCAATGGAGTTGACGGAGGTATACTTCCGCGAGATGTTAGGAGGCACCCGGCGAACGCCTGCCGCCGCATTGCGAGCCGCACAGGCGGATATGTACCGGAGGGGTAAGCGCGATCCGTATTACTTCGCCTCCTTAAAATTGTACGGCGACTGGCGCTAGGGGCGAGTTTGCCTCTACGTCTCGCGAAGAAAATATGCTCGATGGCCGCAGGCCGCCACACCCGGTTCACAGATTGTGCCCAGTGGGGCATTTGCCGTTTGAGGCCCTGCACCTTCAGATCGTCTGGAAGCGCGTCCAGTGCCGGTACCCGGTCGGCGATGTTGTCCGGGAGAGTTCCAGTCAGATTCTTCTTCTCTCATAAGAGCCTGTTAGCGGCGAACAACCGCGAACGTATAAGTTTCAATTTCCCGGTACGTGCCAGCCGGTAAAGACATTTGGAGGACCAATAGGTAATCGCCGGCCGATAGACGCTCGGCCGGAAGGGTAGCGACAACGCGGCCGCCGGCGGCCGCGGCTGGACCGCTCCATAGCTCCTCTGCGTCGGGATTCTGTAAGATCGCGAGAAACCTGGCGCCGGGGTCGGTCTTGGTACGTTGAGCTAGTAGAACCTGCACATCGTGGGCAGTTGTGGGGATCAGCAGCAACCGGGCGTGTGACTTAGCCATAGTCAGCACGGGGGAGAGCTCGAACTGAGGCAGTCGAGCCGCTGGTTCTGTGGCCGGGAGGGCGGCCGCCGCCGCAGCCCGCCGGGCGTCGTCGGCTTGAATCGCAAGGACCTGGTCAGCCAGCCGGGTGTTCCGGACGGCCAACCAAGCGCACGTCCCGGCGAGTACCAGGGTCAACCCCCAGGCGAAGCGCGGCGTACGCAGCCAGGCCCAGAGGGCTCGGTCCGCTGGCTTCGGCGGAGGCGCCGCGGCGCGAAGGTGTACCGGCTCCTCAAGCGCGGCGGAGAGCGATCGGACGTGCTCCAGTTTGGTCCGCAGCACGGAGTCAACCGATAGGCGCGTCTCGAATTGGCGTTTCACTTCGGCGGGAAGCGTGTCGCGATCGTAGTCCCTCAGCAGCTCCTCCTCGATCGCGAACACCTCCTCGGCGAACTGCGGGTCGATGAACAGGCGCCGGTCGATCTCACCTGCCACGGGGCTATCGAGCGCGCCGAGGATATACTCCCGAATTTGCGGCTCGCTAATCGTCATTTGCGCCACCGCCGGAACCAAGACGGCTCCGGAGGGCCTCTTGCAGTTTCTTGCGGATTCGAAAGACTCGTAAACGCAGATTGCTGGGGCTCATGTTCAACTCCGCGGCCAAGAATTCGCGGTCTGTAGTCCGGTAGTACCGGTAGAGCAACTCGCGGTGGTCCTCAGTTAACAGCTCGCGGACAATCGCCAGTAGTTGCTCCTGATATCTCGCGTGTTCCGGCTGATTCTCGGGCCGGCCTAGCCAGCGCACCGGCAGGAACCGCTCCAGGTCGCTGGTCCCGCCGACCGCCAATAGGCGGTCGCGACGCCCCTCCTTGGAAACATAGGACGCGACCCGAAACACAAAAGGCCGGACACCATCCGCGTCCACATCCTGCCGCACCAGTAGACGGAACGCGCGGAGCATCGTCTCCTGAGTGCAGTCCTCGGCTGCCGTTGGATTCCTATGCCTAAAGTACAGCAGGACCGGGGCGTACAATTCCCCGAGCTGGCCGGCGATTTGGTCAGCCAGATCGGCCGTTGCTTGAACCAGCGACGCGATCTCACCGATCCGGCGATTAAGCACCGGGTCCTCATCGCGGCGCGCCGCAATCCAGGAAGACTCTTCGGCAGGAAGCGCGCGGCGAATGAAATCCCGGAGGATCTCTTGTTCCAGGGCGTCGATAGCGTCGAACACCTTCGGGTCCCGGAAGTATTGCTCCTCCAGGCTCGCGGCGTCCTCGGGAGCGCATCGTCCGAACAAATAGGAGCGAATGACCGCTTCGTTCTGTAGCAATTCTGTCGACATGTTTCCGATCATCTCTCCATGCGTCTTCGAGCCGGTTTGTTTCGTTAGGCTCACGCTATTCCGGCTCCGGTGGCACGAATATGGTTCGGAGAAGCTTCAGAAACCGCCCCCGCGGATCGGTTACTTCGTTCACTTCCGCGGGAAATTTGAAGGCCCGAAGATAGTAGAACAAGAATTCGCGGTCCTCCGGTGAGAGCTGTCGAAAACGGTGTGCGAAGGAAACCGGCGCTGCGTTCGCGGCAGAACCGCCGTGGCGCGGTACAGTGGGGCCCTGGCCGTTTCGGGCCGCGTCCAGCATCACGCGCCATACTTCTTCCGGAGCGCCGCCTTCCGCCGCCGATTCGCCTGCGAGCATACGCACGCAACGTCCGGCTTCGGCTTCGGGGTCCGTGTATCCGTGCGAGCGGAAGAATCTTACTAGCGCGGGATACAGCAGCTTCGCCTCGGACGAGTATTCCTGCTCCATCGAGCTTAAGCATATTCGCTGCCGCCTCCTGGACGCAATGAACCAGGGGATCATTTCCTTCCCAGCGGAAACATTTCCATGGCAACCTGTTTGGGCGAACGATCGGCGCGAAACAAACCCCAGAACGGTCCTGGGCCCGCCAGTTAACGTAGATTCCGGAAAGGATTTCCATGCTAGCCTGCCCTAGAATGAGGGCAGCCGACACATTGTTTCATAGGAAAACAACCTCAACGATTTGTGAGCGACATGTCGCTGTAGCTATCAAGGAAGCCAGCCGCGGGGATGCGGTTCCCGGCGATCTTCTGCGCGATGGTTCAAGAGGCTGATGGTGCAGCGAGGGACCCAACGCTTTACGACGTGGACTGTCGTCCCTTCTGTTGAGGCGAGAAACCTGATTAGGCAGGCTTAGCCAGGCTTTGTTCACGCTAAGGCGAGTTGCCAGGCGGAATTCCATTACTATCCCGTCTTCAACCCCAGTTCCGGCCAGATTTGCGCCGAGCCCGGCGCCGCCACCGCAGGCGATCCCGCCAAAGTCCTCAAGTCCGGCGGCCCCTGTTTCCCTCCAGTCGCCTCCGATTCCATTTTGCGCCGTTCCACCTGAATCGACCTGTAATCCGACGGCACCCGCATCGCTTTCCCGGATGCGGAACGTCAGTGCCACCCGCCAGTTCCGTACCGGCGGCTCGACCTATCAAATTCGATAGCCCGCGCAATCAATCGCGATAGCGTTTCAATCGGAATCCATCCGGCGATGAAGAAAATCATGAGGTTTTCCGCCGCCGCGTTTCGGCCCCCCAACTGCCAATAGGTCTCCCGGAGGTTCTTAAAATGGACGAGAAACTTTTGAATGCGAAGCGTTTCGCGGTGCAGGCTTATATCCGCCGCGGGCCTCGAGCGGCGATCCGTGCCATGGCGGTTTCGATCCGGCCCGAGCACAATGTCACCGGTATCGGCATCGGCAAGAAAATCGTAAACGGCAAACAAACCGATCAGGATTGTGTGCGGCTTTACGTCGAAAAGAAGGTGGGGCCGCAGGCCATTCCGCCGGATATGCGCCTGCCCGCGTCGATCATGGGAGTGCCCACCGATGTGGTCGAAAGCGGCCGTTTTCACATTGGGCCACAGTCGGCGGCCGCGCCCGCCGCGCTGGCCGCTCCAGTGGAACAAACCCGCCTGCGTCCCGCGCCCCCCGGATGCAGCATTGGATTCGGCGTGGTGAATGGCATGATCATGGCGGGGACGTTCGGCGTCCTGGTGACCAATGGCGCCGATACCTTCATCCTCAGCAACAATCACGTCCTGGCCAACGTCGATAAGCTCCCGGTGGGAAGCCCAATCTATCAGCCCGGACTGCTCGACGGAGGTAATCCCGACACCGATCAGATCGCCATGCTCACTCAGGCGATTCGGCTCAATCCTTCGTCCACCAATCAGATCGATTGCGCCATAGCTCAGATCATTGTCCCGGCCGATGCAACTCCGGTCGCTCTGCCGCAGGTTGGACAATTGGGCGGCGCCGCATCGGTCCCCGCCACCGTGGGCATGTCCGTCGAAAAGGTGGGCCGCACCACCAGCTACACACAGGGAACCGTAAGCGACATCAGCGCTCACGTCCAAGTCGACTACGATGACGTCACCATGGACTTTGACAACATAGTTGTCGTCAACGGTTCGAACGGCCCGTTTTCCGCGGCAGGCGATTCGGGATCTCTGATCGTCGACCAAGCCACCAAACGTGGCACGGCGCTGCTCTTCGCCGGCTCCAGCCAGTTCACGCTCGCCAATAAATTGGAACTGGTGCTGGGAGCGCTCGGGGTTACCATCGTAATATAGGGGGTATCCGTGGACGACGACTCCAAATTGGAGCCGCTGGTGAAGCGGCTTCACAGCGAATTAGCAGGGAAATTCGGTATCTCCGGGTTCGGCGCGAGCGACGGACAGATCAATGTCTACCGCTCCGCCGACCATCCGGACGCCGAAGACGCTGTTCGCCGCATCGTCGACGAACAGGCGCCCGGAACCGCCATTCGTCTTACGCCCTCCGGCGGCAGATTCAAAGCTTTCTAAATTTGACGGAGAAGATCGTGCAGCGTCCAAAACTGACGTTTGTAGTGTGTCTGCCCGCACTGCCGGGCGCGGCCGCAAACCTTACGTGGTACCCTCGGCAAGCTGGTCGGCCCCTCGCTCGTCTCCGGCGGGATGCCTTGGGGATGCGCATTGTGTAGTCTTCGGCCCAGAATGCGTCCGATGGCCGCCGCGATCTTCCGCCGGTGGCTGGACTCCTGTAGTAGCTGTTTGCGTCCGGCCTTCGTCAGCGTGTAGAAGCGAGCCTTGCGATTATTCGATGAGTTACTTGGCCGTAATCCAGCCCTTGTTTTCCAGACGTTGCAGCACGGGATAGAGCGCGCCGTGATCACCAACAAAATATCTTCCGATTGTTCCGCGATCGCGCGCGCTATTCCCTGGCCGTGCGGCGAACCGAAGGCCAAGTGCGCAGGATCGGCAAATCCAGCGTGCCCTGCAGCAGGGCCACGCGATTGTTGTCGTCTCGGGTCAGCATCCCGCCAGGTATGCGGCAGCTTGGTATCTGTCAACCATAGCGTCGCGGGGCGCGGACCTGCCCCGCTTCGTGGCCTGATTCTATTGCCGGCGGCCCCGGTTACCGCTACCATGAACCAGATGCAAGTCAGCTCGTTCGGGGAAAGATTGCTGCGGGAATTCGAGACGCGCCGGTGCAAGAACCCGCGCTACTCTCTTCGCGCACTAGCGGCGTTTTTGGAGACGGACCACTCCACCCTGTCCCAGATCCTGCGTGGTTCCCGCCGCGTTCCGGTGAGCCGCATTCGCGGTTGGGCGCGGAAGCTGGGCATCGATCAGGAAGAGACCACCGTGTATATCGCCGCCGAGCACGAACCCGATACCCGGACCGCCGAGCGGCAGCGTCAAATGCGGCAATGGACCGCAGAGGCTTTGGCCATCGCGAACCAACCCGCGCATTGGGGGATTCTGCGACTGTGCCGCGCTCCAGAATTTCGTAGCGACAGCCGCTGGATCGCGCAGCAAATCGGCGTGGATATCGACCAGGTGAATCTGGCCTTCAGCCGGCTATTGCGGCTGCGATTGCTGGAGGTGCGCGCGTCCGGTGAATGGAAAGACTTGACCGGGATGCCGCACTTGACGGAGCGTAAGTTCCGAACCCTGGCGTTGGCGCGCGCCAGAGAACTGGCCGCAAAATAATACTTAAGGAAGAAAATGGCAAACCCTGTAACCCAGTTTCAGATTCTGTCGAAGAGTCCGGACGAGACCGCGAAGTTTTATTCGACGCTTTTCGGATGGACCGTGGATGCGAACAATCCGCTTGGCTACCGCCGTATCGACACCGGGTCCAACGAGGGGATTCAAGGAGGCATCTGGCCGGCTCCACCGCAGGCTCTCAACTTCGTGCAATTTTTCGTTGCCGTGGACGACGTGAAGGCGTCGGTGAAGCGGGCGGAGGAACTGGGCGCGAAGCTGCTAATCCCGCCAACTGTGCTGCCAGAGGGCGATGAAATGGCTGTGCTGCACGATCCTCAGGGAATGTCCTTTTCGGTTTGGCGGCGCGCGCTTTCAGAACCACGACCGTTGGCATGAGGCGTCCTCGACGACCGGCCTTGTCCGCTGACAAGCTGAGGCCTTACGGAAGCCCTGGCCAAGGGAGTGCCAGCTTCCCGCTAAACTAGAACTTAACCAGTTCATGGACCGGCGCCATTTTCTCGCTACGATCGCTCTGACCTCCGCATGCTCTGCCAAGCGGCTTCGTGTCCCCACACCGCTGCAATCCTACCGCCTTCCACGCGTGCACGTTTCGAATGACCGGATCATTCGAACGGTGGTTGGCTTACGTCCGTTTCGCCCCTCGGGCTTCGTCGTGAAAACCGAAGTGCTGGAAGGGAAGACCATCGTCCACAACTACGGGCACGGCGGCGGAGGCGTTACTCTTTCGTGGGGCACGGCTCACCTTGCCGTCGAACTTGCCCTGCCCACCGGCGCCACTCGCATGGCGGTTCTCGGTGCGGGCGCCGTTGGGCTCGCCACTGCGCGCTTGCTGCAAGAGCATGGCGTCCAAGTCACAATCTATGCGAAAGATCTGCCGCCGGATACTACTTCCAATATCGCGGGCGCTCAGTGGTTTCCAGTCAGCGTTTACGATCGCGATCGCGCGACGCCGGCCTTTCTTTCACAGTTCGTCGAAGCCGCTCGCTTCGCCTACCGGCGCTACCAACTGATGGTCGGCGAGTATTACGGGATCCGCTGGATGCCCAACTACTCGATGAGTCGCCAGCCATTTTCAGACGGGGGTCTGGGCGGCAGTCAAAGCAGCATTGCCGATCTCATGCCGGAGCTCCGCGATCTCGCGCCCGGGGACCATCCCTTCCCATTTCCTTACGTCCGGCAATTCGACACGATGTTTATTCAGCCCTCAATCTACCTCGAATCAATGCTGCGCGAATTTCGAATTGCCGGCGGCACGATTCTCATTCACGAACTGCGCGACCTGCGGGAAGTACTTGCCCTTCCGCAATCCGTGATTGTGAACTGCACCGGTCTGGGCGCAAAAGCGCTATTTAACGACCAGGAGCTGATCCCCATAAAAGGTCAGCTCACAGTCTTGCTTCCGCAGCCTGAAATCGAATACGCCACCGAACCTCCGGGCTTGTACATGTTCCCGCGGCGGGATGGAATCCTGCTGGGAGGCACGCACGAGCGAGGCAATTGGGACGTGCAGCCAAATCGGGAAGCCGAAGCTCGCATCATTGCCGGACATGCCGCCGTGTTTCGCGACATGCGTGCCTAATCTAATGACCATCGGCGATTAGGTTCGCACGAATGACCTTGTCCGCTGACAAGCTGGGGCTTTACGAGTGCCCCTCGCCAAGGGAGCGTTTTCCGCAAACTCCTGAGTCCGCTATTCTTCGTACATGCTGCTGGCTGCAGTCGTTGAAACGTCGGGCCGCGTCGCCGGAACAACCAAGCGCTTGGAGAAGATCGATCTGTTGGCGAAGCTTCTGCGGAAGCTTCAACCCGAAGAGATTGAGATTGTCGCCGCGTTTCTTGGCGGACGAACCCGGCAAGGGCGCATCGGCATTGGCTACGGCGCGCTTCGCGACTCCACAGGCGCTGCCGCGGAAATTCCCAGTCTGCAAATCGTCGAGGTCGATCGAATATTCCAGTCCATCCGGGCGGCGTCCGGGGCGGGATCGCAGGGCCAAAGAGTAGCCCTGCTGCGCCAGATGTTCTCGCGCGCCACTGTGGACGAGCAGCAGTTTCTAAGAAGTTTGCTGGGCGGCGAATTGCGCCAAGGCGCTCTGGAAGCGGTGATGGTCGATGCATTGGGGAAGGCTTGTGGCGTTGCCGCGGATCGTGTCCGCCGCGCGGTGATGCTGGCCGGGGACGTCGCCGTGGTGGCCAGAGCTCTTGCCGAAAAGGGCGAAGCCGGTCTCAGTGAATACGATGTTCGGTTATTTCGTCCCGTGCAGCCGATGTTGGCCGGGACCGCCGGCGATGCGTCGAGCGCGCTGGAGGACTTGGGCGAAGCGGCGCTCGAGTACAAATTGGACGGCGCTCGTGTTCAGGTCCACAAGTCCGGGGACGAGGTCGCGGTCTATTCGCGAAGTTTGAATGACGTTACGGCCGCTGTCCCGGAAGTAGTCGAACTGGTTCGCGCCCTTCCAGCGCAGAACTTGATTCTGGATGGCGAGGTGATCAGCCTCCAGCCGGATGGGCGTCCGCAGCCATTTCAGATAACGATGCGTAGATTCGGGCGCAAACTGGACGTCGACCGCATGCGCGGCCAATTGCCAATAACTCCATTTTGGTTCGACCTGCTGCATTTGAACGGGGCCAATCTGCTGGATGAAACTCAATCGCGGCGCTTCGCTGCCTTAGCCGAATTGGCCCCGCAATCGCTGATTCCTAATATCGTCGCGTCGGATGCGTCCCGGGCCGAAGAGTTTTTTGAACAGGCTTTGGAGCGCGGCCATGAAGGCATTCTGGCCAAAGCGATGGACGCGAAGTACGCAGCGGGTGGCCGCGGTCAAAGTTGGCTGAAAGTGAAGCGAGCCCGCACGCTGGACCTGGTGATTCTCGCGGCGGAGTGGGGCAATGGGCGTAGGCAGGGATGGTTGAGCAACCTACATCTGGGCGCGCGCGATACCGAAAAGGGCGGCTTCGCCATGCTGGGCAAGACATTCAAGGGACTGACGGATGAAATGCTGGCCTGGCAGACTCAGGAATTCCTGAAGCTCGAGATTGGCCGCGACAATTACACCGTGTATCTGGAGCCGAAACTAGTGGTGGAGATCGCCTTCAACGAGATTCAGGTCAGTTCCAAATATCCCAGCGGCTTAGCGCTCAGATTCGCTCGCGTGAAGCGTTACCGGCCCGACAAATCGGCGTCTGACGCGGACACGTTTCTAGCAGTACAAAAGCTAGCCGGGACAAAATAGGCTTGACAAATATACTAAGATAACTGAGTATGGGAGCGCTCAGCAGGCGAGCATAAGGAGAGGAGATCAATGTCCTGGTTATCGCGTCTAGCGAACGTCTTCCGCAGTGCCCGCCTGGATCGCGATCTGGATGAAGAGCTGATGGACGCCGGTCTTCCGCCTGAGGAAGCGCGAAGCGAAGCCCAGCGCCACTTCGGCAATCGACTATTGCTGCGCGAATCAAGGCGCGACGCCAAATTGTTTTCCTGGCTCGAATCCATTTTCCAAGACACGCGCTTTGGCCTGCGAATGCTACTCAAGAACCGCGTGGTAACCACGGCGGCCATCCTTTCGCTTTCACTCGCGATCGGCGCCTCGACCGCCGCATTCTCTCTCATCGATGCGCTCCTTCTGCGAACACTTCCGGTGCCCGCACCGGAGCAGTTAGTCGCGCTTACGTATCCCGACCCGTATGGCCACGCCATGGAAGGCACACATTTCAACTACCCGCTTTACGAACGTCTCCGTCAAGCCGCCGGCAGCCAGGCAGAATTGTTCGGCATGCTTTATGGCGGAGCACTCACTCCGGTGGTATTCGACGACTCGGGCAATCAGGAAGAGAAGATTCGAACTGAACGGATTTCCGGCAACGGCTTTGGGGTTCTCGGCGTTCAACCCGTGCTGGGTCGAGTGATCGGGGCTAATGACGACGGGCACGCCGGACACCGTGTGGTAGTTCTCAGCTATAACTTCTGGAGGCGCCGTTTTGGCGGTAGTCCAGCGGTTCTTGGCAAATGGCTCACCTTCAACGACGCTCAATATCAGATCGTTGGCGTTGCAGCCAGGAATTTCATCGGTGTTGAACCCGGCTACTTGATTGACTTGTGGGCGCCGATTGAAACGCCTGCCGATCCTGATTCACTCCAGGGTCAATCCTTCAGAATTTGGGCGCGTTTGAAATCCGATGCGGCCCTGGAGCAACTCCGGCAACGGCTACAAGCCACGCTCACGAATTTCCGTCGCGAGCATCTCACCCAGTTGATGCGGCCGGGCCTTCCTCAGCCCTTACTCACAAACTTCGTCAATGCGCCCTTGTACCTGCGGCCAGCGTCAAGAGGCGGACCCACCATGGTGCGCATCGAATTTGAACGTCCCCTGTTGGTCCTGGCTGTAGTGGTCGGACTGGTCCTTTTAATCGCCTGCTCGAATGTGGCAAATCTGCTGATCGCGCGCGCCGCGGCTCGGGAACGCGAAATGGCGATGCGTATCTCAATCGGCGCGGGCCGGATGCGGCTGGTCCAGCAACTCCTGATTGAGAGCGGCTTGTTGGCGGGCGTGGCCTGCGTTTTGGGCCTGGGCTTGGCGTCTCTTACGGCCCCGCTGATCGTCAACTTGCTTTCGCCTTCGGATTATCCGGCATATTTGGATCTGCATATCGATTGGCGGATGCTCGCGTTCGTCGCTTTCATCGGCATCGCCACCACTGTGCTCTTCGGCCTGGCGCCGGCCCTCCGCGCTTCCGCCGTATCTCCGCACGAAACACTGAAAGCCGGCGGCGGCAAACAATCCGGCAGGATCGGAATACTTCGGCCCCTGTTGGCGGCGCAAGTTGGCTTCAGCTTTGTAGTGCTCTTTGTGGGCGGCTTGCTGCTGGCTTCGTTTCAGAAGTTGACGAACGTCGATCTTGGATTTTCGAAGACCGGCGTGGTTTTGGTTAGCATCCAGGCTCGAAAGCTGGAACCCGTGAAAACCAGAGTGGCCGGGATGCAATTGCTCGATCATGTTCGCCGGCTTCCCAACGTGCAAGCGGCCAGTTTGTCCGCGCAGGGACTTATCGGAGGGAACTTCGCTTGGGTTATGACCCCGATTATCAGGATGCCGGGGCGCGAGCAAGAGCCGGTACGTCCCCGTTATCTCGCGGTTTCGCCGGGTTTCTTCGAGACCATGCAAATTCGTTTGCTGAGTGGCCGGGAGTTTGACGAGCGCGATACGGAGCCGTCATCCACCGCGGTAATCGTCGATCAGACCTTCGCGAGCCAATATTTTCCGGGCGAAAACCCGTTGGGCAAACGGTTCGAGAAGATAGGCGACACACCCCATCCCGTCGCTCAGGAAATCGTGGGGATTATCCGGGACGCCAAGTACAATAATCTGCGGGAACCGGCCGCGCCCACCGCTTATGAGCCACTGCGCGAGGTGAGCGCGACGCTGGAAGTACGAACCGCGGCCAATCTGCTCAGTCTCGTGTCCACCCTGCGCGACGAGATCCCGCGCGTGAATCCTGCTTTGCGTGTCACGGATGTGACGCTGCAATCCACCCGCATCGACAACACGCTTCTTCGAGAACGTTTGTTGGCGCTGCTGGCCGGTTTCTTCGCGTTGGTCGCGGTCGTTCTGGCAGCGGTGGGACTTTACGGGGTTCTGAGCTACTCGGTATTGAGACGAACGAAAGAAATCGGGATTCGGATCGCCCTGGGCGCGAGACGGTCCAAAGTTGTCCGGCTGGTGGTTTCGGACATTTATCTGGTAATCTTCGCCGGTCTCGCCTGTGGGATCGCCGGAGGGTTCGCGCTTTCGCGCTATATCTCTACGCTGCTATTCGAAGTAAAACCCTCGGATGTTCCAAGTTTGGCGCTGCCATTGATATGTGTGCTTGCGGCCTCGGGATTGGCGGCCTTGGCGCCGGCCCTGCGAGCCGTCCGGGTAGATCCAATGACAGCTTTGCGCGAAGAGTAAAGGTGGCGCCGACGATCTTTTGTCGTCCGCTTCTGGAGTTTGGACATTCTTATGTGGGGCAGGATGGCATCCTGCCGCGGATTGGTAATCCGCCTGGCGTTGGATCCGCAATTACTTACGGGCCGATTGCCAATCGGCCGCAGGTTACCAACTGTTACCAACCTGCCCCACAATTACTATGTGCCAGGTTGATCTTTTGTCGTCTGCGTTGGTCTCCGGGGCGGCAGGCCATGAAAAGCGAGGGCCTGCCCCACACAGGCTCCACTACTCGACGTAGTAACCGCTCCGCGCGCGGAGTTCCGCAAAAGGATATCGCCGCTTCGCAGCGGCCGTCAATGAAACGGCGATGTGCCGGAACGTTCCTTTGGCAACCGCCTCGGGCGCGCGGTAAACCAGCATATAGCGGCTGCGGATGCGCTGGATCATATCGTTGAACGATGCGTCGGCGTGTTCCGCCTTTACCCATTCGCCGCCCGTTTCTTCCGCCAGGTGAAAAACGTTAGCCGGCGTGAAGTCCCGGTTCGGAAACATGCTCGGCCCCGGAGGATTCGGCCGGATCGCCCTGCCCGTTACAATCGCATTAAATACGGTATCCGACTTGTTCAGCTCGCGGATCACCTGCCCGTCGGTGAGCTGAAAGCTGGTGCTCAAATTATCGGTCAGGATCAAAATTGCGCGCCTACCCATGGAATCGGCGTGGCCCTGCATGTAATGCGCCGCATCCACCACCGCGGCGTTGATCTGGGTGGTTACGCCCACGTCGTGATCCCGCACCGCGCTCCCAATCTGGCGCGCTGTTTCCGCCAAATTGTCGCTGAAGTCCTGGTGGACGGCGGTGGTCTTCGCGAACACCATAATCGCGACGCGGTCGCCCGGCCGCAAATGACCCAGAGCTTGGCGCGCTGTCTTGGCGATCAGGTCGATATGACTCTGCATGCTGCCGCTGATGTCCAGCAGCAGGATTAGATTCAATTGCTCATCGCCGTGGCCGAATGAAATGATCGACTGCGGCTGCCCCTCGTCCGTGAGAGCGAAATCGTCCTTGGTCAGGCTGTTGATCAAATCCTGGCCCTGCGACGCCATGACATCCACTCGGACATCGGCCACGCCGGTCTTGAAAGTCGGCGTTTCTGCATTTTGAGCCCTGAGAGGGGTTAGGATGAAGAGCGTCGAGATGAAAAACATCATTATCGGCACGGCGGGCCACATCGACCACGGCAAGACAGCGCTGGTCGGCGCGCTCACCGGCATCGACACAGACCGGCTGAGGGAAGAGAAGCAGCGTGGAATCTCCATTGATCTGGGCTTCGCGCATCTAGCCATATCGGAAAATGTCCGCCTCGGTTTTGTAGACGTCCCCGGCCATGAAAGGTTCATCAAAAACATGCTGGCGGGTGTGGGGGGCATCGATCTTGTTCTATTTGTTATAGCTGCCGACGAATCCATTAAGCCTCAAACTCGTGAACATTTTGACATCTGCAGGCTGCTGGGCCTGCGGCACGGAATTGTAGTGCTGACCAAATCCGATCTGGCCGATCCCGATCTGCTCGAGCTGGTGCGCCTTGAGGTCGACGAATTTGTGCGCGGTTCATTTTTGGAAAATGCTCCTGTAATCGCCGTCAGCTCCACCACCGGCGCGGGCATCGCCGGGCTGCAGGCGGAAATTGAGAAAGTGGCGGCTTCGATTCACGAAAAAGATGCCTCTCAGTATTTTCGCCTGCCGATCGATCGCGCGTTTTCCATGCGAGGCTTTGGGACGGTCGTCACCGGCACGCTCGTTTCGGGAACCGTACGCTTGGAGCAGGAAGTGGAGCTCCATCCGGGACGCGAACGGGTTCGAGTCCGCGGAATTCAGGTGCATGCCTCGAGCGTTGAACAAGCAACCGCGGGGCAGCGAACCGCGTTGAACGCGGCCGGAGTGGACGCCGAGTATTTGCGGCGCGGCATGACGCTGGCCGAAGCGGGACGTTTCGAGGCGACCCGTCAAGTCGATTGCTCTTTTGAGCTGCTGTCTTCCGCCAAGCCTCTGAAGCATCGCGCGCCAGTTCATTTTCACGCGGGCACCGCTGAGGTCGAAGCCGAGACGCGCCCGTTGCAAGGTACTGACGCACTGAAACCCGGAACTCGCGGCTTTGTTCGCTTTCTGTTGAGTGAACCGCTGCTCTTGCTGCCGGGCGACCGCTTCATCGTGCGCATGTTTTCTCCGGTGGTGACCATTGGCGGCGGTGTGGTCCTGGATATTGCCGCTCCGCGTAAAGGGTCGATAGAGCGCCTTCGAGTTCTCGAAACGGGAACAACTCCCGAGAAAATTGCGAGGCTGGTAGGCGAGTCCCGCCATGGCCTGGGCATGCCGGAACTGGTTGCGCGCACGGGCCTGCTGGAAGCGGATATACAGAAGGCCTTGACGAGCGCCGGATTTGTTGTTCTGGCCTCGCCGCAGTTCTGGGTTCTGGATGCCGCGTGGATCGCTGCCCAATTGGAAACGATGCATGAGACCCTCAAGCGATTCCATCGTGAGAACCCGCTGTTGGCCGGTCTTTCGAAGGAACAAGTTCGCAGCAAACAATTGCCGGGCGCGCCCCCTTGGCTCTTGGACGCGCTGTTGGCACGGGCCAAGACCCTCGCCGTGGATGGCGAAACCATGCGTCTTGCTTCTCACAAAATTTCGCTCAAGCAGGACGAAACAGAAGCGTCCGCTAAAATTGAGAATGCGTTCCGCTCGGCTGGGCTGGCGGTGCCTGCTCTGGCCGCGGTGCTTGGAAAGTCCGGTGTGGAATCCACGCGCGCCCGAAATATCCTGCAGTTGCTGCTGCGCGATAAGCGGCTGATCCGCGTAAGCGACGAATTGGTTTTCCACGCTTCAGCCATCCAGTCTTTGCGCGAGCTGCTGGCGAATCGCAGAGGGAGCCGCTTCGGCGTACCGGAATTCAAGGATTGGACTGGAATCTCGCGTAAGTACGCCATTCCCCTGTTGGAATTTCTGGATCGCGAGCGAATTACGCGCCGCGATGGCGACTCCCGTATTGTCCTCTGAAGTTCAAGCCCGGCTTTTCGAAAAGTGTACAACCATACTGAACACGAAGCCGATTATCAACACCCAGAAAAGCACTTTCGCGATCTCCCCGAATGTGCTGACTGAATCGCTCACGCCCAGAAGCGCAACGAGCAGAGCGGCTACGACAAAAGCAAAAGCCCAACGCATCATAAAGGCCTCGGAAGTTGGACGCTCCCCAGCGCGGGTTGTGACACTCTCGCTCTTGACTTGTAGGCGAAGAAAAGGCGAATATAGTGCGGGCGGTTCCGTATGCTCTTTGAGGACGACTCTCCCCCGAAATTGATTGGTATCGCGCGTTTAGCGGCCTCCAGCCCCACCTTGGAAGCCAAGCAGCGCGTGGAATACCTGGAATTGGAGACGCGGCGATTTATCGGTCGAGCTTCCGGTTCGAAGATGCGGTTCATATGGACCGCGAATCCGTATCGCGGATGTGAATTCGGCTGCAAATACTGTTATGCGCGTTACGCACACGAGTTCATGGAGCTGCGTGATCCTGAATTGTTCGAACGAAAGATCTATGCCAAACGGTTTCAGCCCGAGCCTTTCCGGCATGAACTGAAAAAGGTGAAGAGCGGCGAATCGGTATGGATCGGCACCGCCACGGACCCGTATCAGCCGGCGGAGCGGCGCTTCAGGATCACCCGCAAAATGCTTGAGGTAATAGCCGGTGAAAGAGCCATCGAAATCGGTATCACGACCAAATCGGATCTGATCGCCCGCGATGTCGGCTTGCTTGCTCAGATTGCAAAGCGAAACAAGGTTCGGGTGCACATGACCATCACGACTCTGGATGAAGCGCTGGCGCGTTTGCTGGAACCGCTCGCGCCACGTCCGGCGTTACGTTTGGGAGCGATCCGAAAACTCTCGGACGCGGGCATTGCCGTCAGCGTGTTGGCGCATCCGGTGATGCCGCTCATCAACGATAGTGAGGATAGCCTGGATGGTGTGTGTGAGGCGGCCGCGGAAAACGGAGCCTGTTCCTTCAGCGCGGCACCGGTGTTTCTGAAGCCCTGCGCGCAGCAGGTTTTCTTCCCGTTCTTGGAGCTGCACTTCCCGCACTTGGTGCGCCGCTACCGGGAACGCTTCGAAAAAAACGCCTATCTCAAGGGTCACTATCCCGAGCTGATCGAGGAGCGGCTGGCGAAGGTACGGGCCCGCCACAAGATGAAGTCTCGGGAGGAGCTGGAATTTCCCCCAGAAGATCAGTTGAGCCTTTTCTGAAGCTGTCTGAAAAATGAGATCCGCGGCGATTAGTACAATTACCCCAATTTAGCACTTTACAATACAAAGTAGTTCCCGTATAATCTCTCCATGGCCTCTGTACAGCCCATTCGGGCGGCTCGCCCTGAACCGGTCTCGCTGCACACCCACGCGATGGACAACCTGAAGTTTATTCGCGACACGATGGAGCGCGCCGGATCTTTCACAGCCGTCCCCGGCTGGGGAGGAGTGGCCATGGGTGTTAGCGCCCTGCTCGCCACGCTGATCGCGTCGCGTCAATCGTCGACGGAAAGCTGGTTGACGACATGGCTGTTTGAAGGCGCTTTCGCCATCGCTCTCGGGGCGCTGGCGATGATGCGCAAGGCCAGTCGCGCCAAAGTCCCGCTTCTTTCGGCTCCTGCGCGAAAATTTCTGCTTAGCTTCGCCCCGCCGCTGATGGTGGGCGCGCTGCTGACATTGGTGCTGTACCGCGCGGGATTGACGGGGGCGATTCCCGGAACGTGGCTGCTGCTCTACGGAACCGGCGTCGTGACCGGGGGAACATTTTCGGTGCGTATAGTCCCGGTAATGGGGCTATGCTTCATGCTCATCGGCGCGGTGGCTTTGTTTTGTCCGCTGGCATGGGGAACGGCCTTTCTCGGCGCCGGATTTGGCGGCCTGCATCTTATTTTCGGAATCATTATTGCCAGGAGGTACGGTGGCTAGAAACAATACTGCTCGAAAGGAATCCGCTCATGAAAAGCCGTCCAGTGGACGGGTTCGTGCCGTGGCGGGCGGCAATTCGCTGCCCGATCTGGACCGGTTGATCCATGAGCGCATGCGGCTGGGCATCGTGAGCGCCCTGGCCGCGAACCAATCTCTCACGTTCAACGAACTGAAGAAGTTGCTGGAAACGACCGATGGAAACCTGAGCGTCCACGCCCGCAAGCTGGAGGAAGCCAATTACGTCGCGTGCACGAAGTCGTTTGAAGGCCGCATGCCAAAGACTGAATATCGTCTGACCGAAGCTGGACGCCGGGCGCTGGAGAAGTATCTCAATCACATGGAAGCCCTCATTCACGCCATGCGGGAACTGTAGGCGCTCTTTTTTTTGGAGTTTGGCTTTATGCAACAAAGCACTTACGATACTTTACACGCGGCGATTATCATGGACGGCAACGGCCGCTGGGCCACGGCGCGCGGGCTTCCACGCATCGCCGGACATCGCGCGGGTTCGGAGGCGTTGCGCCGGACCGTCGAGTCAGCCCCTAATTTGGGTATTCGAAGCCTGACGGTGTACGCGTTTTCGTCCGACAACTGGCGGCGCCCGCGTACGGAAGTGTCGGCGCTGATGAGATTGTTTCACACCTACTTGCGGCGCGAGCGCGACAAGTGCGTTGAGAACGGCGTGCGCATTTCCGTGATTGGACGGCGCGATCGTCTGCCGCTCATGGTTCTACCCGAGATCGAGGCTGCCGAAAAGGCGACTATTCGCGGTGACAAACTGCACTTGCGCCTGGCGGTGGACTACTCCTCGCGCGATGCCATCCTGGACGCGGCGAAAAGGTTGAAGGGCAAGGGCACGCGGGAAGCATTCTCGGAAGCGCTGGGGGCGGGCGACGTCGATCTTGTGATCCGCACCGGCGGCGAGAAACGGCTTAGCGATTTCCTGCTTTGGGAGTGTGCCTATGCCGAGCTGATTTTCACTCCAGTGATGTGGCCGGACTTCAATGAATCGGATCTGGCCTCCGCTGTGGCGGAATTCCACTCGCGCGAGCGAAGGTTCGGCGCCGTGCCGAAAGCCGCACTCGCCTAGCGATGCGGAACGGTCTTTCCCACTGGCCCGATCGCATCCTGGCGGCCCATGAGCGCATCCGTTCCATGGTTCGAGAAACTCCGGTTGAACAATCCTCGCTGGGCGCCTGGCTCAAGCTGGAACATCTGCAGCACACCGGATCATTTAAGTTCCGGGGAGCTTCCAACAAACTTTCGATTCTTACGCCGGAGCAATCCGCCCGCGGCGTGATCGCGGCGTCGAACGGCAATCATGGACTCGGAGTCGCGGCAGCGGCGCAAGCGCGTTCGATTGACGCGGAGGTGTATGTTTCCGCGCAGGTGTCCCCGGCGAAGCTGCGACGCATGCAGGATCGCGGCGCGCGAGTTCGCTCCATCGGCGACAATCCGCTGCATGCCGAGTTGGCCGCCCGGCGTGACGCCGGGGAATACGGCAAAGTCTTCATCTCGCCCTACAATGACGCCGATGTCATCGCGGGACAGGGAACCATCGGCGTGGAGCTGCATCGTCAACTTCCGGAGCTGGATGCGGTGTTCGTCGCGGTGGGCGGCGGCGGATTGATCGGTGGAATCGGCGCCTATCTCAAATCAGTCTCGCCGCAAACTGAAATCGTGGGCTGCTGGCCGGAAAATTCGCCGGTATTGCGACGATGTATCGAGGCAGGACGCGTCATTGACGTTCCCGAGCAGCCAACGCTCTCCGAGAGCACGGCCGGCGGGTTGGAACCCGAATCAATTACTCTCGACCTGTGCAAAAACGTAATCGACCGATGCGTGCTTGTTTCGGAGGCCGAGATCCTGGCGGCCATGCGCCTGATTCTGGAAACTGAGCATTGGCTGATCGAGGGCGCAGCCGCGGTGGCAGTCGCTGCTTTCCTGAAAGAGGCTCCCCGTTATGCAGGCAAGCGTGCTGTCGTCATCCTGTGCGGGCGCAATGTCTCTCCGGCTGTTTTGCAAAAGCTCCAAGACATGCTCTAATACTAAAGAAGGTCGTAACTCCCGCAAGCGATCTGTCCGCATTTGTATCTCTGGTGTGTCCGCAATTTATAAGACCATGTCCAAACTTCTTTGTATCCTCATCTTGACGTTATGTGCCTGCGGCGTGGCGTTGAACGCACAGGCGCCCCCAAACTTCGGCATTCCGCCAGGTGTCGTTGGCACTCCTTATTTTTGTGCTTGCGATTTTGGCATTAACGCGGCCTTTCAAGGAATCCCGGCCAACACGGAAGGCATCACGTTCTCATACGATTTCAAACTTACCGCCGGTGCTCTCCCTCCGGGCTTGAGCGTGTCGACGAATGCAGAGATAACGGGCACGCCCACCGCAGCCGGGGACTATACGTTCACCCTAACGTTGACCTATCACATCATTTACCAAGGCGTGGATTACGGGGGCAGCTTTCCCTTCTCCGGGTACGCCATAAAGGTCACCGACAACGGTGGCCCCCCAATCTCCGTCAATACCGCGAATCTCAAGTTCGCGTTGTTGCAAGGCGCCGCGGCGTCGCCCCAGCCGATCGCGATCGCCAATCATAGCGGAGTGGCCCAGACCTTTACGGCATCGGCAACCACTCAGTCCGGCGGTAACTGGCTGTCGGCGTCTCCCACCGGCGGCGCCATCGCGCCATTCAGCAATGTAAACATCATGGCTGTCGTAGATCCCAGTCGCTTAGACCAGGGGACGTATACGGGAACGATAACAATTACGACCACTCCGTCGGCACAACGCCTGGATATCCCAGTCGTCATCACCGTGGCCGGCAGCCAGCCGCAAATTCAGCTCTCCTCGACTGGTTTCCGTTTCCAGACAGTGAGTGGCGGCGCCGCGCCTCCTCCGCAGACCGTGACTGTATTGAACAGTGGGGCCGGCACCCTGAACTTCAGCGTATCGACGTCAACCGTCTCGGGCGGCCAAGGCTGGCTGATGGCATCCCCAACATCTGGATCTTCGCCGGCAACAGTGACTGTGAGCATTAATCCTGCGGGCCTGGCGCCAGGCGACTACTATGGCCAAGTGCAATTCTCGGGTACGGGTATCGCAAATTCACCGCAGACGGCATCAGTGGTTCTGAATATCGCGCCCGCGGGCGCCGACATAGGCGCATTCCTGCAAACCACTGGATTGATCTTCGTAGGGCAAGCCGCCGGCGCCAACCCTGCGGCCAAGACTGTGCAGGTCACCAATCCATCCACTAAATCGCTGACCTTCACCGCGACGGGCTTCAGCCAGAATGGCAAGAGCTTTTTCACGGTTCAACCCGCGAGCGGATCCGTCAGCGCGGCCAATCCCGTGCAGCTTTCCGTGCAGCCGAACACCACGGGTCTGGCCGTTGGAGTTTATCGCGGTGAAATCACTTTATTTTTCGCGGAGGACGCTACCGTCCGCAAGATCGCCGTGGTGCTCATCGTGATTCCCGCGGGCTCGGCCGCCGGGTTTGAGCGGGGCGCCAGGGTAGAGTCGATTTCCGGGGCCAGTCCAACCGCGGCCGGCTGTACACCGTCCAAACTGGTCCCGGTTTTCACCCAGCTTGGATCGAGTTTCACCGTGGTGGCAGCGTGGCCGACCCTGATTGAAATCACGGTCGTCGACGATTGTGGAACTGCGATGACCGACGGCAATGTAGTGGCTTCGTTCTCTTCAGGCGATCCGCCGCTTTCACTGTCGTCGTTACGCGATGGGCGCTGGAGCGCGACCTGGCAGCCTCGCTCTGCCAGCACGCAAGTGACGGTCACTGGAAAAGCGCAACAACTCGCGCCGCCACTCGAGGGCACTCAAGTGGTCGGCGGATCTCAGCAGGCGAATCCGACGACGCCCTCTATCGGAGCCGGTGGTATAGTGAGCGCCGCGAGGTCCAACGGATATCAGCCCCTCGCGCCCGGCAGCTTCATCTCCATCTATGGAACGCATTTCGCCAGCGCGGTGAATATGGCAAACGTGCTGCCGTTCACCACCCAGCTTGGCAGCACGCAAGTGGTTCTTGGCGGGCGGAAGGTGCCATTGCAGTATGTGTCCAGTGGTCAAATCAATGCGGTGGTTCCCTATGACGTGCCTCCGAATTCGACGCAACAAATAATTGTGGTGAACGGGACTGCGGTTTCAGTGCCGGAACCCGTGCTCATCGCGCCCGCGCAACCGGCTGTATTCGCGATAACCAAGGCGGACGGCAGCAATGTGGATACCAACAATGCGGCCAAGGCCGGCGATATTCTGGTGATTTACGCCGCGGGACTGGGCGACGTGAGTCCGCCAGTGATCGCGGGAAGCGCGGCGGTGCTGTCGCAGACGGTAAATCCGGTAACGGTCACCATGGGTGGTGTGCCGGCAGTGGTCGACTTCGCGGGTCTGGCGCCAGGATTCGCGGGCCTGTATCAAGTGAACGCAAGAGTGCCTGGCGGAGTGAAGCCCGCCGATGATGTGCCGCTGCAACTCTCGGTGCTGGGCCAGCAAAGCACGCCTTTCCCGTTCCCGGTCCAATAGAAGTCGTGGCGCGGACACTCGTGTCTGCGGCCTCGAGACTCGTCTCGAGGCTCTTTCAAAGCGCCGAGCATCGAGATTAGTCTCGATGCGGCAGCCTGAAGGCCGCGCCACAAAAACACGCGGTAGAATAGCGGTTATAACGATGCTACAAACTACCTTCGAGTCTCCCGCCGCTGAAGCGCTGTCCGCCGGGGCTCAGGCCTTCCTTGCGAACATCCGGGCTGTCGCCGCGGTGTCGCCGGAAGTGGCGCGGGCCATCGTGCAAGAGCTGATCGATCAACGCACGAACCTGAAACTCATCGCCAGCGAAAATTATTGCTCGCTTGCCGTCCAATCCGCGATGGGGAATCTGCTGACCGACAAATATGCCGAAGGTGTCCCCTTCAAACGCTTTTACGCTGGTTGCGACAACGTCGATCGCATCGAAGAACTGGCGCGGCAAACCGCTTGCAAATTATTCGACAAGGCGCATGCGTACGTGCAGCCGCATAGTGGCGCCGACGCGAACCTCGTGGCTTTTTGGGCGATCCTCAGCACGAAAATCGAAGCTCCCGCGTTCAAGGAGCTGAATACCACGGATCCGAATCAGCTCTCGCGGCCCGATTGGGAGAAAATCCGGCAGAGCCTTGGCAACCAGCGCTTGCTGGGAATGGATCTCAGCGCGGGCGGCCACCTGACCCACGGGTATCGCCGGAACGTGTCGTCCCGAATGTTCGACGCTTATGGATACGGTGTCAGTCCGTCCACGAATTTGATCGACTATGACGAGTTGCAACGCATTGCAAACGATGTCCGCCCGCTGATCCTGCTGGCGGGCTATAGCGCCTACCCCCGCAAAATCAACTTTGCCAGAATGCGTGAGATCGCCGACAGCGTGGGCGCGGTGCTGATGGTCGACATGGCCCATTTCGCTGGATTGGTGGCGGGGAAAGTGTTCACCGGTGAATTCAATCCGGTACCGTACGCGCAAGTGGTCACGACTACGACGCACAAAACTCTGCGAGGCCCACGCGGCGGCATGGTGCTCTGCGACGAAGAATTCGCCGAGCAGGTCGACAAAGGATGCCCGCTCGTTTTGGGCGGACCGCTGCCCCACGTAATGGCCGCGAAGGCGGTGGCATTCCTCGAAGCGTCTCGCCCCGAATTCAGCGATTACGCGCACGCCATCGTGAAAAACTCGCAGTCGTTGAGTTCGGCGTTGGTGGCGAACGGATGCAAAGTGGTGACCGGCGGCACGGACAATCATCTAGTGCTGGTGGACGTGACGCCCTATGGAATCACCGGCCGTCAAGCTGAATCCGCGGTCCGCGAATGCGGGATCACGTTAAACCGAAATACGATTCCTTTCGACGCGAACGGACCTTGGTACACCAGCGGCCTTCGGCTGGGCACTGCCGCCACCACCACGCTGGGCATGCGGGAAGCGGAGATGAAAGAGATCGCGTCCATTCTGGCGTTGGTCCTTTCCAACACCACTCCGGACAAAACCGATTCCGGTACAAGCAAGGCTAAGTATCATGTTTCGCCCGATGCCGCCGGACGAGCGCGCGCCAAGGCGCAGGCGCTCTTGAGCGATTATCCGGTGTATGCCGAATTACCTCTCGACGCGCTACGCAAATCGGCGGGCATGGACTAGAGTAGGGCGGACCCCCTGGACCCGCTATCCGCTTGAATAATCCAGTCGTTGTCGGCCAAGAAGGCTGGCCAGGGGGCCGGCCGTGGACCAGGGGGTCCGCCCCACAAAATCGTGAAAGTTCGCACCTTATCCATCGGCATCCCGGGTTGGCCCACACCGCAGCACATTAAAAACGCCGCGAGCCAGTTCAAGCGCGCGGTGGATCATTTCAATGCTTCTGGATTGGAAGTCCAAAGTTGCCGGCTGGCGCTGGATCACTGGGATCATTCCGAACTCGGGAAGGCGCCCAGGGATCGCCGCGAAGCGATGGCCAAAGCTCTCGACGCCGGCTGCGCCGAAGCGGGAATCGATTTCTGCAGCGTGGGCGTCGTAACTCGGAAAGACGACATCGAACAGATTGGTGAACTGATCGCATCGAACAGCCGATTGAATTCCTGCGTTGTCCTGAAATCGGTCAGCCAGGATTCGGACGCCGAGCTCGTTCAAGCCGGCGCGCGAGCCATTCAATATCTTGCGGCCAATACGTCGGACGGCGAGGGGAATTTTCGCTTTGGAATAGGGTTTCAAATCGGACCGCACGCACCGTTCGTTCCAGGTCCTCATCATGACGGCGGCGAGCCCTGCTTCACCATCGGATTTGAAAACAGCGATCTGCTGGTGGAGAGTTTTAAAGCCGGCGGCGGAATGGGGACGCTTCGGTCAAATCTTGTCAAGCTGCTCAACGCAAGATATCAGGACATCGAGCGGTCGGCTGTCAGGCTATCGAGCGTCTTGGGCTTGAAGTTCGCGGGCATGGATACCTCCATCGCGCCATCGCTCGTGCCCGCCGAAAGTATCGTCGAAGCGTTCCGCTTTGCCGGCGTGGAATTTGGTGAATTCGGAACCTTGGCGTTATGCGGGTTAATAACGGGTGTGCTGAAATCCATTGACGTGAAACGCGTTGGATACTGCGGCATCATGCTTCCGATCCTGGAAGATGTGGGGTTGGCGCGCGCGGCGGTCCAAGGGCGGCTGGGTATCGCGCAAGTACTCTCCTACGCCAGTGTTTGCGGAGTTGGCGTGGATATGGTCGCTCTTCCGGGCGATGTGTCGACAGAGCGTCTGCGGGCGCTGATCGCGGACGTAGGGACCATGGCTAGCCGTTTGCAGAAGCCGCTGTTGGTCCGTGTTCTGCCGATCCCAGGCAAAGCCGCGGGCGAGCTGACGAATTTTTCCTCGCCGTACATTTGCAACTCGAACATCATTGCAATTTAGCAGGCTGCTGAGTGCGCCGGTTTATCCCGGCGCACTCAGCATCCTATTAGATTAGATTAGAGCAGTGCTAGATTTGATGGAGTCATGAGCGATTCAAATCAAGTTCTGCATCCTGATCTAAGCGGCCGCGTCGCCGTTGTCACGGGAGGCAGCCGGGGAATCGGAAAAGCTCTCGCGATTCGCTTGGCCCAAGAAGGCGCGGACGTGGTGGTGGCGGCCAAGAGCGAGCAATCCACCGACCGGCTTCCGGGCAGCATCCACGAAACGGCCACGGCCATTCGTGCGTTAGGCCGCCGAGCGCTGGCGATTCCAACCGACGTCCGCGACGAAGATGCCATCCGCAACATGATCGAGCGCACTATCGCGGAGTTCGGACGTCTGGATATTTTGGTGAACAACGCGGGCGCCATTTGGACTCAGCCCATCCTGAACACGCCGCCCAAACGCTTCGATCTGATGATGGGTGTCAACACGCGCGCCGCGTACGTCGCCTGCTATTACTCGCTGCCGCACATGGTGAAGCAGCAATGGGGCCACGTGTTGAACATGTGCCCGCGCCTCTCCACGGACCCTTCGCCCGGGAAAGTGGCGTACATGATTTCTAAATCAGGAATGGCCCGCGTGGCCATCGGTCTCGCGGCGGAGCACCAGCACGACAACATCGCGGGCAACGCTCTGTGGCCCAGAACCATCATCGAGAGCCAGGCGTCCATCAACTGGAAAATGTCCGACCGGTCGCAATGGCGCACGCCGGAAATACTGTGCGATGCCTCGCTCGCCATCTTCGCCCAGGAGCCGCGCACCTCCACCGGCCACCAGTGGATTGACGAAGATGCTCTCCGGGAGCTGGCCGGCATCACGAATTTCGATCGCTATTGGTGCGAAGGCAAAGCGCCCGCCAATCCCGTTTATATCGACAAGTGGTGAGCCTCAGCGGCGAACAAAGCGGAGCGACGATTCGTTCATGCAGTAGCGCAGATAGGTGGGCTCGGGACCATCGTTAAACACATGTCCGAGATGAGCGTCGCAGCGCTTGCACAGCACCTCCACGCGTTCCATGAACAAGCTGGTGTCCTTGTGGGTGCGAATATTCTCCTCAGCAATCGGAGCCCAAAAACTTGGCCAGCCAGTCCCGGAATCAAACTTGGCTTCCGACCGGAACAGCGCGTTGCCGCAGCAGACGCAGCGAAAAATTCCAGGCGTGTGGATCTTATAGTAAGTTCCGGTGAAGGGCAGGTCGGTGCCTTTTTGACGAGCGACGGAATACTGTTCGCGGCTGAGCTGCTTTCTCCACTCGGCGCTGGAGTGCACCACACGCTTGAGCTGCGCGGGCCCCAGATTCTCACCGGCGTCGCTGAACTGCACCAGCGTGACTTCTCCGGGATCGCCGCCGCTGGCCGCCACGTGGTCGTCCGAATCGTCGCCTTTGCGAGAGGAGACCACAACCAGTCCCGCAAACGCGAACGGAGCGATCAGCAGCGCACGCCGTCGCGTAATTTGCTCTTTGATTTCCCGGAGCACCGATTTAATTATCTCACCCCCAACAAGCTCTACGGCAGCAATGCCATAATATCTGTTTATAGCTGCTGTACGTTCCACGCCGAGAGCTGCGCCAGCATATTCACCGCCTCCTGGTCGAGAAACACCTGCTCGCCGGTGAAATAATTCGGGAAATTCGCCAGCGGACCGGAGGGTTGCACTTGTTGTCCGTTCTGAAGGTCGGTTTGGATTCCCGAATCGGTAATCTTAGTCTGCCAGTTGTCGACGCGGTTGTTGTAAACCCATAACACGGTCACTTGCCGTCCCCCCGAGATATTGGCGACAGGGTTTTCAACCGTCGTCAGGACCTGAAGAAAAGCCGCCGTGGCTAGTCCCGGAGACGACCCTCCACCACAACTCGCGCTATACAAACCCTGGCAC
>CATPCJ010000070.1 GCA_955652915.1 uncultured Bryobacteraceae bacterium | reverse complement strand
GGAAGATTGGACCGCAACAGCCGATCAGCAGCCCGCTGTCGACGCCTCGGCGGAAGCCGTCCCCGTTTCAAAGGTCGCTAAGAAGGTAGCCAAGCAAGTGATAAAAGACATGCCTTCCGTGGCGCCATTGGTGGACGCGATCGTGAAGGAGCTTGGGGTACAAACAGGAATGCATATCGATCCCCAGGAAGTGCAGCAGAGTGTAAATGAGGCTGTAAAGGAAGCGGTCCGCGACGCCGTGGAAGAGGCGGTGAGTCACGATGGAGTGCCTCAGTAGCGGGAAGCGATGAAAAAATCGCAACCATCACAGGCATTCTTGCCGGTGTGGTTCTTAAAGCGATTTTTTCACAGCTTCCTGTCCTTATCTCAATGGCCGCGCGGGTGTCGAATTTCCGGCCAAAACTCCCTCACCACATGGGAGCCGGCATCCACCCCCAACATGATCCCGCCCGTAGACAAGCCGCTTCCGGCCGTGCGCAACCGCGCCGGTTGCCAAGCGCGGGAAATCAATCCGCCGCCGAAATCCCCTGAGATTCGCCCCATCGCCGGAGTACGTTTCCCCGTCGTTGTCTTCCGCGTCACCACCGTGCTAACCAAGGCATATTTCATTCTTGGCCCGAAGCCGCGTTTGCCGGACGGGCGATAGCCAAGCTCTTCATGCCGGGCGCTCGCCACGCCCAACTGAATAGTGTTTTTTACTACGTGTTGACCGAAGGCTGAGCCCAGGCGTTTGCCGAATCCGGTTACACCGCCGCCCCACTCATGAGGGCTGTTGCGAGCATGCTGAATAGCCGCTCCTGACCCTACCCGCAACGGGGCTTCTTTGCCGGCCGTCGCCTTCACGTATTGAGCGCGATAAGGATGCCGATCTATAGCCGGTTGAGCGATCACGCTTGCAATCAAAAGAATTAGTAGGCATTGGCAAAGTCGCATATAGATTCCCCTACTGTATTCATTTGCAATCCGCCTGCCCATGAAACTTCGTTACGAACGAAACAAAGTTACAAGTACGGGGTCTCTACTATGGAGTACTAATGGTGCAACCGCTATTACTGATGGTGTTAACCGCCGCGCTTGTTCCGCTTCAGGCGCAGAATTTTGCACTTCGGGGATACACGAGTGAACTAACCGAGGTCATGACGTTGGTTGAGCGCGAGGGAAATTCTACACCAGCGCCCGATTCGATGCCCACGGCCCAGGATTCGCGCGATAGTGTTTTTTATCCCGGAGACACCGAGCGGGCCAAGCCGCTGCTGCGCAAGTTGGTCATAAATATTCTTCTGGACCAGAAACAGATTTGGACCAGCCCCTTCCACATGCATGCCGGCGATGCGCCGTGGTGGATCGGTTTCGGGGGCGCCACCGCGGCGCTCATCGCCACCGACCATCGCACTTCCACGCTGCTTGAGAACAGCAAAGCCCAGGTTAAGTGGGGCAACAATATTTCGAAGATCGGGGCCACGTATACGCTAATCCCGTTGGTGGCGGGATTCTACGGGTTCGGCGTGTTCACAGACGATCCAAAGGCGCGCGAAGTGGGAGTGCTGGGGGCGGAGGCCATGGTGGACAGCCTCATCGTTGTTTCGATCCTGAAGCCGATTGCGGGTAGAATGAGACCGAACGCAGCGACAGAGAATGGTTCGTTTTTCGACCGCGGAGCCTCATTCCCCTCCGGCCACGCCATTGAGGTGTGGTCGCTGGCTTCGGTGATTTCTTACGAGTACGGACACACCAAGGTGGTGCCGATCGTAGCTTGTGCGCTGGCCGGGGTGGTCAGCGCCTCGCGCTTCGCCGCACGGCAGCACTTTGCTTCCGATATCGTCGCCGGGGGCGCCATGGGCTGGTTCATCGGCCGCTACGTTTGGAAGACGCATCAGGATCACGCGCTGCATCCGCATGAAGGACTAAAGGCTCATTTCATGCCTCAGTTTCAACCCAGCTCGCGGACATATGCGCTCGCGGTGACGATCGCGAGGAACTAAGATTCACTTCCGCCGGCTGGATTCCCGGACGACCAGCCGCGGCGCTATGAATACCCGCTTCGGCGGCAGTGGTTTCTTCGCGGCTTCAATGCATTGAGCCAGCAATTCCGCGGCGGTTTCACCAATCACCGAACTGCTCTGATCGATGGTCGAGAGCGGGACACGCAGCAGATCGGAATAGTGAACATTTCCGGCCCCGATCACCGCGATGTCGCCCGGCACGGTCAGCCCGGCCTCGAGGATCGCCTTGATCGCGCCCGCCGCCACCGGATCGTTGTAGCAAAAGACGCCATCGGGCCGCTTTTTCAACTGCAGTAATTTGCGCATGCCTTCGTAACCGGAGCCATCCTCGTATAAGCCACTAGCGACATAATCGAGCGGGGCGTCTAAACCATGTTTGGCGAGGGCCCGGCGATATCCGCGCAGGCGTCCCGAGCCCGGCGAAATTACTGGTCCCCGCAGATGCGCTATCCGTTTACATCCCTGGTCGATCAAATGATTCGTGGCCAGCATTCCGATTTCTTCGTCACGCCCGCCGACGTAGTGTCCTTCAAAGCCGGTGGGCATGCGATCGATCAGCACGTACGGCGTTTCGCGCTTCTCCAGGATTCGAAACAATTCGGAGCGGATGTGGGATTGCGCCGAAGCGATAATTACTCCGTCCACATTTCGATCCAACAGCACCTCGATCTGACGCGCCTCGGCCTCCGGATTTTCCTCGGAGTTGGAAATAACAACCTGATAGCCGAGCGGCCCGAACTTTCTGCCAACGCCTTTAGCGACCTCGGCAAAGAATGAGTGCATCAGATCGGGGATAACCAGTCCGACCATGTACGTTCGCCGTGTCACCAGGCTGCGGGCGATCCAGTTAGGCCGGTAATGCAGCTCGCGCGCGCGATTTACAACGCGGCGCCTGGTCTCCTCGCTGATATCGCTGTGGCCCCGTAGGGCTTTCGAAACGGTCATCAGAGACACACCCAGATCCTGGGCGATGTCTTTCATTCGCGCACTCAAACCGTCCTCCTGTTCGATCCAGTATATGATCCTGAGGAGGGTTTCGTAAAGTTACCGCTATAGTGATTCGTGCTTGCATTTTGGGCACGCTCCCTTGCGGTCGCGGTTCTGACAGAACCGCGCGCGTCAGCAAGCGTTCATCTTATGCGCCACGGCTTCCAGCCCAACCCCAAGCCCCAAATCCCTAGCCCCCAGCTCATGCCGCAGCAGCCACTGCTTCCGCTCCAAGCCTCCGGCGTATCCAGTAAGGGCGGACGATGCGCCGATCACACGATGACATGGCACGATAATCCCGACGGGGTTCAAAGAGTTTGCATGTCCCACCGCGCGCGCCGCTTTCGGCTGGCCCAGGTGTCCGGCAAGTTGTCCATAGCTCCAAGTCGTGCCCGCCGGAATGGTACGCAACGCTTTCCAGACTTGCTCCTGAAACGTAGTTCCATTGCTATTCACGCGCTCGGCGTCGAACGCGTGCAGATCTCCATCGAAGTAGCGGCGCAATCGCAATTTGAGATTCAGCGGGTCGGCTTTCCGGTTGAAGGAATGACCGCCGAATCGCCGCGTGAGCAGAGTATCCATTCGTTTTTCATAGCCTTCAAAATCCAGCGCGCAAATCCCATCGACATTGGCGGCGAAGAGAACCCGGCCAATCGGAGAATCGAACTCATCGTAATCGAAGATCATGATCTTATCCTTTCACTCGCAAAGATTCCCACAAATACATGGCCGCGTAAGAGCGCCATGGACGCCACTCCTCAGCCAGCGCTTCCAATTGACGCGCGGACGACAGGCCGGCGGCTTTCAAGAGGCCCAGGTCCGACGCCGGAAAGGCATCCGGATCGCCCAGCGCTCGCATAGCGATGTAGTTAGCCGTCCACGGCCCGATGCCGGGAAGCTCGCACATCCGGCCGATCGTCTCCTGGCTCGAGATCGCTCCGTCGAAGCGAATCTGTCCGTCGCGCACGGCTCGCGCAAAACTCCGCAAAGATTCCGCGCGCGCTTTCGTAAGGCCGATGGAAGCCAAATCCGCGTCCGCCAGAATCTCTGCCTTCGGCGGCCCGAGGCACGCGACCAGTCGTCCTGCAAGCGTGGTGGCGCCCTTCACCGTAACCTGCTGCCCGAGTATTGCCCGAACAGCCAGTTCAAAACCATCCCAGCATCCCGGAACGCGAAGCCCCGGATGTTTCTTGACCACTTGTTTCAACCGCGGTGATTTGCCGAGATGCAACGCGATCTCACGGGAGTTGGCCCGCAGATCGAAAAACACCCGGACCTGCTGCGCGAGCCGCCGTAGATTATTGGCATTGGCTTGCTCGATGCGCGCGATCAGGCAATTTCCGGCGGCGTTGTGCCGCACTGCGATTCCGGCGCGCTTGTAGGTCGCGGTATCCACCTCTTCGAGGCCAGGAATCGCGCGCGGTCCTACGAACGCCAGGAACGCGTTCCAATCGTAAGGAGGCCGGTAGTTCAGCTTGAGTTCGATCGCGGATTCGTGCGCTCCATTCGGAGGTTCGAACCGGCGCAGATCTTTCGGATTGCGTTGGTACGTCGTACGCATCGCTTCATTGAATCGCCGCAAACTTCCGAATCCGGCTTCGAAAGCGATTTGGACGAAGGGCAAATTCGTTTCGGTGATAAGCCTCTTAGCGAACAGGATCCGGCGGGTTTGGGCCACCACAACAGGCGGCACGCCGACGTGTTCCAGAAACAAGCGCCGCAGATGACGATCGGTAAGGCCGAGGCGATCGGCAAGCTTCGCCGTCGATCCTTCATCGAGGGCGCCTTCATCGATGAGCCGCAGCGCGCGATTCACCGTCGCCGAGGTTCCCGACCATACCGGAAGATCCGGCGATACCTCCGGTCTGCATCGTAGGCAAGGCCGATAACCGGCCGCCTGTGCCGCGGGCGCGTTGGCATAGAACTCCACGTTTCGCCGTAGAGGCGTGCGAGCGGGGCAAACCGGGCGGCAGAAAATCCGCGTCGAACGCACCGCGATAAAGAACAGGCCGTCAAACCGGGCATCGCGTGCCTGTGCGGCTCGGTAACAAACATCGGCATCCATGATCTGAGTATGGAACACAAGCGCCCATTACACCAGCGGTTTTCGGACATGGAAGATCCGCCGTTTGGAAGCCAGTACAATGGTGTTGCTTATCGTGACTCGACGAACTTTCCTGACCGCCGCCGCCACCGCTACCGCCATGAGCCAGGACATCCTGACCCTGCCGCCGCCCAAAGCCAACGCGCGCATTCCCTATGGCGCCGCCCCGCTGCAGTTCGGCGATTTGCGGCTGCCCAATGGCCGGGGCCCCCATCCTACAGTTATTTTCATTCACGGCGGATACTGGAGGAACGCTTACAATCTCGATCACGCCGGGCATCTTTGCGCCGCGCTGACCCGCGCCGGAGCCGCTACCTGGAGCATTGAGTACCGCCGGATCGGCGACCCGGGCGGAGGTTGGCCGGGCACCTTTGACGATGTGCTCCACGCCGCGGAGCATGTGGTGAAAATAACGCCGCGGTACAATTTGGATCTTCATCGGATGGTCGCCTCCGGGCATTCGGCGGGCGGCCAACTGGTGCTCTGGCTGGCCGCGCAGCGCGCCGTGGACCTGCGTGGCGTGATCCCGCTGGCTGCCGTGTCGGACTTGCGGCGCGCCTGGGCATTGCAGTTGAGCAACGGCGTCGTGAAGCAGTTTCTCGGCGGATCCCCCGAACAGATTCCGCAGCGTTATACAGCGACATCGCCCATGGAACTGCTGCCGATTTCAGTCCCGCAGCGAATGGTCCACGGCACCTCAGACAGCATCGTGCCGTTCGACATGAGCGAAAGATTCGCCAAGGCTTCGCAAAACGCCAAGCTGATTCCGCTGAAAGGCGCGGGACATTTCGAGCCGATCGATCCGCGCTCCCGCGAATGGCCAACGGTTCAGAAGAACATTCTCAACTGGGATTTCTAACCATGGATTTAGGATTGAAAGATCGCGTGGCCATAGTGGCTGCGTCCAGCCAGGGCCTCGGGAAAGCGGTCGCCCGAGGGCTTGCGGCCGAAGGCGTGAAGCTGGCATTGTGCGCGCGCGGGGAGGAGGAATTACGCCGCACGGCATCCGAAATTCCCAGTGAAGTGATCGCCGAAGTCGTGGACGTTACCGTTGCGTCGCAGGTAAGCCGCTTTGTGGACACAGTCCTGCGGACCTTCGGGCGCATCGATATTTGCGTCACCAATGCAGGCGGCCCTCCGGCCAAGAAGTTCGACGAGACGTCCGTCGAAGATTGGCGATCCGCCGTGGATCTGACCTTCATGAGCACGGTTTATTTCGCTCGCGCGGTGTTGCCGCAAATGAAAGAGCAGCGTTGGGGCCGGCTGATCGCGATTTCGTCGGTCGCCGTGCTACAGCCGGTGGATGGCCTGATTCTTTCGAATGCCGCCCGCTCCGCTATGCGTGGATTGGTCAAGAGTCTGTCGAACGAGTACGCGCCGCACAACGTGCTGGTAAACAATGTCTGCCCCGGTTTCACGGCGACGGAGAGACTCAAAAAACTGAACGTGCATCCGGAGGCGCAAATCCCCATGGGACGCGTGGCAATGCCGGAAGAGTTTGCCAATCTGGTAGTATTCCTGGCTTCCGAGCGCGCCAGTTACATCACCGGGGTTTCGATTCCGGTGGATGGCGGGTGGACGAAGGCGTTGTAGCAAACAGCGCTCTCTTACGTCGCGGTTCTGTCGCGTTGGGGCACAGAACATTCTTCTTACATAATGTTCCCGTGTCCGAAAGACTGCTAAAATAGAAACACGGTGCAGTTTCTTCGTCGCTTCACTACTTGCACGGCGCTCTTCTGCTTCATCGGTAACCCCCTCTTTGCCCGGCCCGAGTATTTCCAGCCCGAGCACCGGCTTTCCGGCGTGGGCGTGGGCCGCGCGGAAATAACTACCGCTACGCTGGATGACCGGACCGAGCGTATGATCCAATCGCAGACGTTCGCCATCATGCGCGATCCAGGGACCGTGGCCGGAGCGGAGCGGATCGCCAGCCCGCGTCTGGCGCGAATTTTTCAGCGCGCCGAGGCGACCAGTGGCATGCCCGCGTCGGTGCTTTCAGCGGTCGCTTTCCTGGAGAGCTTCGGCGATGCAACCGCGCAGAGCCCGGCCGGTCCCAAGGGCAT
The DNA here is from genome assembly GCA_955652915.1 of uncultured Bryobacteraceae bacterium. Lineage (GTDB taxonomy): Bacteria > Acidobacteriota > Terriglobia > Bryobacterales > Bryobacteraceae > Palsa-89. The sequence goes on along the minus strand of CATPCJ010000070.1, from coordinate 1,036 downwards.
CATGCAATTTTCGGAAGCAACGGCCCGCGCGGCGGGACTGCGAATCGTTCGAGTCACGAAATTCAGAATGACCACCGAGCGGAAGTTGGTCGGCAAAAAGCGCGGTAAGCCTGTCTACCGGGTCGTTCGCCGCCGCACTCCTTATACCGTCACCGTGAGCGACGACCGGATGAATCCCGAGCGCGCGGTGCCCGCCGCCGCGAATTACCTGGCTCGGCTGGAGACGAAATTCGGCGGCCGCGATTGGGCCATTTTCGCGTACCACTGCGGCGAGGGGTGTGTGGCCGAGATGCTTCCGCTGGCTCAAGCGGCGCTGGGACGCAAGCAAGAGCCGACCGTGGCCGCGATGTTTTTCGCCGCCAGTCCGGCCTTTCACCGCGATCTATATCAGGCCATCCTACGCCACATGCAGCGCGATTATTCGCCCACTTACTATTTCCGGGTGAAGCGCGCCGAGGAGCTTCTGAAGCTCTACCATGCCGATCCCGATGCGTTTCGTGAATTGGCGGAAATGTATCGCAACCCGAATAGTCCCAATCGCCGCGCCACGGATCGCCTGACCATCTGGCTGAAATCGGAGGAAGTATTCTTCAAGTCCTTGGAGGACCTGAAACTCGCTTCCGGCAAGGGCCTCGCGAGAGTTCTGGACGATCCGAAGTACTTCGGATTCGCTCTGCCGGATTTCTCCGATAGTCCGGCCGGCCGCGAACTTTATTTGCAGGCGACTCCCGCGGCAATCGGCACGCTGCTTTATATTGCCTACGAAACCCGGCGCCTTTTCGATGCCCACAAACCCAGGGGCGAGCACTTCGTTCCGCTGCAGGTAATCGAACTGGTCGGCATCACGGATCGGCCGACGGAGGCCGGCACGCGCCTGGTGGATCCCGAGTTTCCGGAGCATTCCACCGGTCAAGTGTTCGACATCGATCGCTCGACGCTGCCACCGGGTGAGCGAGAGTGTTTGAATTTCGTTCTGGACGACATGGGTTGGGACGGATACCTCGGTTTCATCCAGGTAACGGGCGACACGCTGCAT
>CATPCJ010000069.1 GCA_955652915.1 uncultured Bryobacteraceae bacterium | reverse complement strand
GTAGCCTTTCGCCATGAAACATTATGGCCCGCTTTTGTTTATGACGTTCCACCAATCTCACGTGCCTGCCTGCTTTTTTTCTCGGACAGGCTCCTAGCCGCGGAAGGAACAAAGTGTCCTTGAGCATATAGGCGATGACGTCGCTTGTTTGCAATGCTTTCAACTCGCGCAGGCAGCGATGGAAAGTGCGTTCGATTCGAGTTTGGTGACGGGCTAGGCGATCGAGCTTGGTCTGGATTTCGGCATCGTCGAGAAGTTCCGAGTAGGATTTCGCGGTAGAGCAGAGCTCCGTTTCCATGCGGCGAATCCGGAGCAGGTTCCAGGCGGAGGCAAGCAGCTCATTGAACAGAGTCTGCTGCAGTGGTCCACGGGGGTCGATTTCGGTCTGGTAATCGGAGCGGAGGGCTTCGAATTCTTCACGGTCCTCGAACGGAATGAGGAGTTCGGCGGCGGTGAGGCCGTGCTTCCGAGCGTTCTGGGCGGACTGCGCTTTGCCGGCTTCCGTGCGCGGTCCGGTGCTGAGCTGGGCGTTGGCGGCGTTTGCTAACTGACTGGCTGGAGATGCCATGGGGTTCGACCTTTCTAATGTCGATTCAATTATGTTCCATGAATGTTGGCGGCTGATGGTGCGAGGCGGCTAAGTTGCGGGAAGTGGGAGAGATTCAGTTTTTCAAGATTCGTGACTCGTGTTTACCGTCCTCTCGTGCAACTGAATCCACCGTCGCGTACCGTTTTGGTTTGTGCTGACTGATCGTTGCTGAACTTAGCATTGAGTTGGTGGCGAGGACTTGGCACAACGATTCGAGAGCTCATGGTCTTATTTTGCGAATGGACACCTCGATACAATAGGGCATGGCGAAGATTTGGATCACGTACGCCTGGGACGACAACGAACAAGGTGACATCGACTACGTGGCTCAAGAGCTGAGGCGGGCTGGGCTTAAAGTTAAGCTTGATCGCTGGCAATTGGGTGCTGGAAAGCGTCTTTGGTCACAGATAGAGCACTTCATCACTGCACCGAGCGAGAGCCATGCTTGGCTGTTCTACGCGACTCAGAACAGCTTATTGAGCGAAGCGTGCCGCGAAGAACTAGCGTATGCTCTGGATCGCGCCCTCTCATCACGAGGACTGGCTTTTCCCGTCATTGGCCTGTTTCCTGCCTCGGTGGAGCGAGAGCTCATCCCTGCGGCGATAAGAACTCGATTGTATGTGGAGCTTTCTGATCCGGACTGGAAAGAGCGTGTTGTAGCCGCAGCAGAGAACCGCACTCTGTCGCTTCCCGAAAAAGAGTTAAACCCATATGTGGTTACCATCCATTCGCCGCCCGAGCACTTCAAGGTGCTTTTTGAAGTTAGGCCTCGTGCGGGAGTTTGGCATCCATTTGCAGCAGGTGTGCCAAATAGCGAAAAGGAGAGCGTGGGCTTCGCTTTCCGAAGCGGAGCACGCGGGTTCATTCCGTCGATCGCGGGAATCCATATTTCCAACGGCAACATCGTCAGCGATGACGGCCAGTGGTATCTCGAGCTCGGACACGAGGCGGCGACCCCCACGCATAGCTATTTTCTTTTCTGCAAGGAAATACCGTCCGCCGTGGTTTTTGGCCAGATTAATACGTCTGGACAAATGTACTTTTGGAACGCTGCTGACAATGTTAGATAGCGGGCACGAACGATGTTGCATCGCAGCCAGGAGCGATACGGGATGCTCTACAGCTACATCGAGGCCATACACTCGTGCTTTTGAAGCAAAGTCGAAGGCGAGCTGGCCCTCGATGCGCTTTAGTACCATTGCGTCGTTCCAAAGCCAAGTCTTCGCCCAACTCTTGCACTTGTGTTCGTAGGTTCGCCGAAGAGAGTTTTCGAGTGGCAAATCCGAATCAGGTTGGCCCCGAAAGATCCATCGATCAGTTGACTCCGGCCTGAACGTCGAATCGTTCGCGAAGGAACCAAGGGTTTCAGTGAGACTCTGCCAGTTCTTGCACACAATTTCTCGTGGCTTGCGAGGACGTTCCTTCCTCTTGAGCTTTATGCGTCTGGTTTTCGCCACTTTCATGGATAATACGACACTCAGTGGCCTCTTTCGCGCGGGACGGGAGAGCATCATGTACCAGCCTGTTGCAGAGGACCCTGGTTCCGCCTTCCACCCGCTCCCAGTATCAACTGACAGTCGCACCCTCCGGGAGCAGTGTAGAATAAACATGGCATGAATCTCGACGACTACAAGGTGGTCTTGTATCGGAACCAGCCGGATGGCTGGGTAGCGGAAGTCCCGGCGATTCGTGGGTGCTATGCGCTCATGCCGACTCGAGAAGAAGCCCTGGCTGAACTCGAACAGGTGTTCGAGACGATTGCGGCCGAATACCGTGACAAGGGGTTACTCCTGCCTGCGGACACGACCGCGATCGTGAATGCCTAGCGCTCGCGCTGAAGAGTTCCGGCGTGCTGCGGCGCGGCTCGGATTTGAACGGCGCAGTCAGGCTGGAAGCCATGAGCGCTGGACTCACACAGATGGGCGGGCCGTGACCATCCCGATCCATGGGGGCCGCGAGATCGGACCGCCCCTTTTTCACAAGATTCTTGCTCAACTCGGAGTCAGTCTTGACTAATTCCGAAAGCTGATCTGATGTGAGTTCGTTTTGAGGCCGATGACGGCGCGATTGAAGCTACTGGCCTGAACACGAATACGCCGGCCGGCGGCGGCAGAATGACACTAATGCACAATGAGTTCACCGCGATTGTTGAGCGAGACGGACCGTGGCACATCGCGTATTGCGCCGAAGTGCCAGGAGCGAACGGGCAAGGAAAATCGCGTGAAGAATGCCTGGCGAACCTTCGCGAAGCGATTGCCCTCATCTTGGAGCACCGGCGGGAGGAATCCTTGCGTGCTCTGCCCGGCTGACGCCAGGCAGGGGACTGCTCCGGCATCTTCGGCGACACGGCTCGTGTGCGCAGAGAGGGCTTAGGAGCACGCACCTTGCGAGGTCGACTCCCTTACGGTCGCGGTTCCGTAACTGATCGCTCCATTACTGTCGCGGCTCGGTTTGATTTTGTGAAAGCCCCAGTATGCGATTCTGGAAATATAAATTGCAGATGCGTACAACGAGAAAGCATTCGGCGCGTCCAATAGCTGTGTCTCGTCTGCACGTGATCCTGCTGTGTACGCTCGCCGGCGCGTTGATGCTGTGTGCCGCGACGTTCGGACAGCGGCCTTTTCGGGAATATCCGGGCTGGGAATACGAATCGTTTCCCAGGCCGCCCGATTGGCAGGTGCCGGGCGAGTGGGTATTTGCCCGCTTGATGTATCCTTCGGTGCGTTTCAGCGACCGGCCGTATACGAACTGGCTTTATGGCGCCGCCAATTGGACCATCGATTATCCTCGTTCTGACCGGCATCTTTCGGCGGCAGTGCGGCGGCTCACGCGAATCCAGGCGCGTTCCATCGAGCAACCCGTTAATCCCGACGATGGCGACGACATCTATAACTGGCCCTGGCTATACGGCGTCGAAGTGGGGCACTGGGATTTAACTGACGCACAAGCGGCCAAGCTTCGGGAATTTCTGCTGCGGGGCGGTTTCTTCATGTGCGACGACTTCCACGGAACACAAGAGTGGGAGGTCTTCATCGCGGGCATGAGCCGCGTGTTTCCGGATCGGCCCATTGTCGAGATCGACAACAAGGACGCGATTTTCCACACCATTTTCGATTTGGACGACCGCTACCAGGTGCCCGGCGAGCAGGTGCTGTACACGCACCAGATCTATGAGAAGGATGGTTTCGAGGCTCGCTGGCGCGGCATCTACGACGACAAGGGCCGGCTGATGGTCGCGATTTGCCACAACATGGATCTAGGCGATTCCTGGGAGCACGCCGACAATCCGCGGTACCCGGAGCGTTACTCGGCGCTGGGCATTCGGATCGGTGTGAACTACATCGTGTACGCCATGACGCATTGATCCTATGGCGCTTGCTTACGCGCGCGGTTCAGTTCATCCCGTGCTCGTGCGATCGCGGAGGCGAATGACGACGGGTCGAGGGCGGTGAATTGAAATGTTGTGCTACCGGTGTTGACCGACAGGCCATACCAATCCCCGAAGACGCACTGCGAAGCCGAGAAGGCGTGACCGCTCTGCTGCCAAAACACTCCCGAACCGAAACAACTGTTACTGCCCGATCCCGCCGAACCACGTGAATGGAAGTGTGGCAGCCCATTTGAGATCTCATCCAGTGCCTGGATGAGCCGTGCCAAGAGATCTTCACCGGTATAGACCCGATCTTTCTGATTCGCGCCAGTAAGATCGATGCGCACACCGCGCATTTGCCGCGGCGTCTGCGTTCCATCTTCCACAACGAGAGCCGTGATCAGCGCGTGCGCCTGATCCGTGTCGATGCGCGCCACTTCCTTGGACCACGTGATCTGCGCGGTAGGCTTACTTGCAAATCGCTCCAAGGCTTCGATCTGAGAAGCAGTTGGGTTGGTGGTCTGGCCGGATCCGATTGCCAGGAAAACGCCGGACAATGCAATCACGCGACAGGCTGAGTACATGGATGCTCCTCTCCAATGATACTCCCCGCCATCGGCTCACAAATTCTTCAGCCTGAAATTGCGGTATTCCACTTTCATGGGTGGACCCACGTGTACCTGCACGCCGATCAGGCCATCCAAGGTGCGATTCGCTCCGTCGTCGTCAATCACGACGCTCATCACATGTCCGTTGAGAATGTGAATTAGCGTGTTGCCGCGGACGAGCAGGTGATAAGAATTCCAATCGCTGGCGATGAATGCGGCTAGCTCCTTGGAGTCGCCGAGCGACCCGAGAACAATCGGCTTTTGACCGCTCAGCACATGAGTCATCTGGCCGCGCAGCGCCAGAAACAGGCGTCCTTTTTCCTCGTAGTTCTGGCCGGTGTAGGTATTTCGTCCATCGATGTCCGCCTGATAACCTCGCATGACGAACTTGTTTTCCGGCACGACTTTATCCGGCACTACAACGCTACGATAGTTGATCCCGCTGTTGCCGGCGGACGAGATCCGATAGTCTGTCTTCAGCTCAAAATCATTTGGCGAGCCGCCGCGCCAGATAAGAAAAGTATTGCTCTTCAGAAGAGTTTCCGGAGTCACTTCGCCGGTCAGGGCGCCGTTTTCGACTCGCCAATATTTCGGATCGCCCTCCCAGCCGTCCAGCGTCTTGCCGTCGAAAATCAATTGGAAACCAGGTTCGTCGCCAGACGCCGGCTCGGGCCGATCGCTCTGCTTGGGCACGTATGGTGGATTCGATGTTTGCTGCGCGGCTAAAGGGATCGTACCCAAGGTGCCGATCATTGAAGTGAGGAAGGTCCGGCGTTTAGTTTCCATGGTGGTTCATTGTAGATCACTGGGGCTGGTAGCGACCACTCACCAGAATAAAAAAGAGGTGACAGGCACCGCTGACCACGCGCCGTGGGGGTATGTGGACGTTTCGAGATCCCGGCGGCTTGGGACAGCGGTGGAGCCTGTCGGGATGAAATTGGCGATGCCGGAGCGACAGAGCCGCCGGGATCTCGAAACGTCCACATACCCC
>CATPCJ010000068.1 GCA_955652915.1 uncultured Bryobacteraceae bacterium | reverse complement strand
TACACCCGATATGTTTAGCGCCCCAGCAGTACTCAAACTGGCGTGGACCCGAACCTGATTGCTTCCCTGTTCAAGCTGCACGCGATTCGATCCCAGCACTTTTCCCTCGGCACTTACCTGCACCGTGCCTGAAACCGCCGACGGGGACGAGACATTCAGATCGATAGGAAACTGCTCTCCAGTAAACGCCAGCGTGGGAATGCTGACAGATTCAAGCCGCAAATTCGGTTGCACACGGCCTTCCAATGGAATCGTATCGATTGGAATTCCCAGATGCTGCGCCTGCCACGTCGCCCGCGTAATGCTTCCGGCATTCTCCTTGCCATCGGAGATTAGAACCAGCCGCGGCACCAATCCCGATGGGAGGCTGGCGACGGCTTCACGAATGGCAGCTTCCAGATTTGTCGCGCGGCCTGCTTCCGCGGCGGTCTGCTTGAACTGCCATCCATTCTTTTGTTCCTCGGGCGCCAGATCGCGCACGGATCGCGCAAATGGAAGCACACGAATCCAATGCCGGCCGCGGGCTTTCTCAATCGCGGAGGCCAGCTCGGACGAGCGCTTTAAATCTTCACTGGAAACGCTGGCCGAAGTGTCCACCAGAATCGCAACCGCCATTTTCGTTTCGGGCAGCGTCAACTTGGGCTCGGCCAGAGCGAGTACGACCGCGAGAAAAGCAATCGTTTTCAGGAGCAACGCCAACGTTCGGCGAGTGCGCCGCATTTCGTACACCATCCAGCCCAGCGGTAGCAGCAGAAAAATCAGTACCCATGCTCGTTCGAAAGTCATGAGGCTTTCCTCCACGGCAAGCGGTGAAGGGTGTGCGGGGCGGCTGCCGCGCCGCCTTGCTTGCGTCCAAACAGGATCCAATCCGTCAGTAAACCTAGGCTGCCCAACAACGCCAGCCACGGCCAGATGTCAGTGGACGAGGGTTGCGCGGGAGAACGTCCCGGCAGTCCGTGTTTCGCGCTCGACGAGGTCCAAACGATATCCCCAGGCTGAGGCAGCGTCAACGAATACACCAGCTCGCGGTCGCCCGTCAGAACGCGCACAATGCCCGCGGCGCCCGAGAAAAAGCGTAGCGTCCGCCCCTCCACTGTGAACGGAAGCGGCTTGCCATCTTCTGTCACGACGTGGATCGTGGATGGATTGGTTTCCGACTCCAGCTCCACATCGACGGTGCCCGCGCTGCCGGCGGTTAACTCCCAGGAGCGGAAAATATCCGGCGCCATCCAGCGCAAAATGTTCGCGAAAAGTAACGGCGTGGTGAGCTCATACTTCATGCCTGACCGCACCGGATGAAATCCAAACACTACCGTTTTGGGCTTACCGGGCCGGGCGACGATGAGCGCCCCCGCGTCCGATTCCGCCAACGCGATATCGCCCGTTTGAACCTGAAACACTTCCGCGTTTTGAAACTCGAGATCCTTCGCGCGCAACCCCGCTCCCAGGGGATGATCCGCGCGCCAGTTCTTGAGCTTCACCTTTTTTTCGGTGTTGCGCACCGCGATGGGCGACTTGTTCGGAGGAGGCTCCATCCAAATACTGTCGACCGCGGGCGGCGCCGGCGGACTGAATCGATCCAGAAGAACAATGCCGTCGTGAATATTCGCGTCGTAACTCGCCGGCGGCCGGAAAGTCGCTTGAACGCCGGGAATGGCCGTGAATACTGGCCGCAACAGATCTGGCTCGGTGGAGTAAACAGTGACTGGAAGAAGCTTGCGCGCGGGCAATTCCAGGACCGCGCGATCGTCTTGCTGAAAAGCATCCTGAGTGATCAGGCGCGCTTCCAACCATCCCGCCGCGCGAGTCTTGAAGCGGAAGGTGGCGTTCTCTTCCGCGCCCGCCTTCAGATCGAAGCGGCGCGTGCCCACCGGTGCGCCGCCAAACTGTACGCCCAATGGAACCGACCGCGCCTTGGCGCCATAGTTTTTCACGGCGACGAAAACTTCCCAGGTGTCGGTGTCAGTGAAGGACCGGCGCACACTGACCTTGCGGAATCCGAAATGCTCCGACGGCCCGTTGATCGGGATGGTTCTCAAATTCGGCGGAGTACTCAACGATGGAGCTTTGTCGCCGGAGACTCGTCCGGCGCCCACGAATACGATCTCACCCGGACGTTGCGAATGCAGACGTTGGGCTTGTTGCGCGAAATCCAGCGCTTCCTGGATGCTCAATGGCGCAGCTCCAGGTTGTGTTTGATCGATGGCTTGGTTGATTTTCTGACGGTCCGATTCAAACAGCGTCACCGGCGTCGCAAGCACGTCGGCTCGAACCACCATCACGCGATCGCTCGCGGGTAACAGGCGTACATAACTTCGCGCCGCGGCTCGAGCCTGATCGATCATGCGAGTCTGGCCGGTACGCGCTGCCATCCATGCCGACGAATCCAAAATCAGAACGTGATCGCGCGATGCCCGCGCGGGAGAGCCGAAGCGAAGCTGCGCGATGGCCAGCAGCAGCAATAGCAGGCTGATCAACTGCAGCAGCAGCGACCACGGTTGTTGGAGTTTACGGCGGTGCTTGAGCACTGGCGCTTTTTCAGCAGCCGCGAAAAACCGCAACGTCGCAACCGTATGTATTTTCCGCATCCGGTCCAGCAGGTACAGCGCCACCACACCAGCCGAGAGTGATCCCAGGACCGCCAGAAATTCGGGTAGTGAGAGGTTGAGGAAAAACATGCCGCTCTATTGAATTCCCCCGGAGCGCGCCATCGGTCCGAAGATCGCCTCCTCGATTGTAGTGCCCGTCGAAAGTCCCACATACCGCCCGCTATTTCGCAGACCGACGCGTTGAATGCTCTTCGCGAATTCGTCGAAGGCCACGGTATAGTTCCGGCGCGCCGCGGCATCGAACCCTATCTCCAGCGTCGAACCTGTTTCCGCATCGGTGAGGTCCAATTGACCTTCCCACGGCGGGTCGCGATCTTCGTCGTCCCAGATGTGCAGCAGCATCAGCTCGTGGCCGAAGTCCGCCAGAAATTGCAGCGGCCGCTCGCAATCGGTGTCGTCCAGGAAATCGGAGATGATGATCAACAACCCGCGCTGCGGATACTTCGAGATGAACTGCCGGGCGATCTGAAAGTAATCCGTGCGCCCGGACGGTTTCAACTGCTGCAGAAAATTCACGGCGGGAATAAACCGATGACGGCCGCCGCCGGAGAGAAAGGAGTCGCCCAACTCCTGCGCAAAGGGCTGAATGCACATCGTGTCTAGCCGCACCAGTCCGACGTAGCACAAAGCCGCCGCAAGCTTACGCGCATAGTCGAACTTAGAGACGCTTCCCGTGGTCATGGAGTTGCTGCAATCCAGCAAAAGGCGCACCGGAATGCGCGGCTCTACCTGGAACATTTTGAGAAACAGCTTCTCCAGCCGAAGGTAAGCGCGCCAATTCACCGCCCGCAGATCGTCGCCATGATGGAATTGGCGATGATCCAGAAATTCCTGACCGGGTCCGGCAAAGTGTGAGATATTGTGACCGCCCACCAGCCCCGGGAACGACTTCCGCCACTGAATCGCCAAGCGCTCCAGCTTCGCCAGAAAAATACTATCGATCAGCGGATCGGGTTTCACTTGACTGCTGCCGCCGCCGTAGTGACGCTGTCGATTATGCGCGTGAGAATCGTCTCCGGCGTCTGTCCGTCGGCGTGCGCGTCAAAGTTCAGAATGATGCGATGGCGCAAAACGGCGGGAGCGATCTGGCGAATATCGTCGCAGCTCAAGTTCAAACGTCCTTGCATCAAGGCCAGCACGCGCCCGCATTCCACCAGCGCCTGAGCGCCGCGCGGCGAGCTTCCGTAGCGGATGTACCTGGTGGCGAGATCGTGCGCATAAGGGGTGCCAGGCTGTGTGGCCATCACCAGATCGATGGCGAAGTCCTGCACGTGCCCGGCCACCAGAACGTCGCGGCAGGCTGCCTTCAATTGCATGATCGCGTCGCGATCCACCACTTGCTCGAGCGAGGTCTCATCGCGGTGAATGGTTCGTTCCACGATGCGGTTCAAATCCTGGCGCGAAGGATACAACACCAGAATCTTCATCAGGAACCGATCGAGCTGCGCTTCCGGAAGCGGGTAGGTTCCCTCCATCTCAATCGGATTCTGAGTGGCCATCACCAGGAACGGCGCTTCCAGCTCGTGTGTCGTGTTTCCGCTGGTCACGGTGCGCTCCTGCATGGCCTCGAGCAGCGCCGACTGCGTCTTGGGCGTGGCGCGATTGATTTCATCCGCGAGCACCAGATTGGCGAAGATGGGCCCCGGCTGGAATCGCAGGCCCTTGGCCCCGCGCTCGTCTGCCTCCATGATCATGCTGCCGACGATATCCGCGGGCATGAGGTCCGGCGTGAATTGAATCCGCGAATACTTGAGGTGCAGCACCTTGCCGAGTGTGCGCAGCAACGTCGTCTTGCCGAGTCCCGGCACTCCCTCCAGCAAAACGTGCCCACCTGCCAACAGGCAAATGAGAACACCATCGACTACGTCCTGTTGGCCGACAATGATTTTGGCGATTTCCTGGCGCACCTGATCTAGGTGGCGAGTTGCGAGCTGGAGAGTGGACTCGGAAGGCACTCTACTATTTTAGACGTGATGCGCGCTCTTCGCTTGCGTAAAGTTACGCTAAAATTAACGTGCATGTTGCCGGTGAATCCATCTTCCGACCCTGCACAGCAGCGTCTGACGCAATTGCGCAATGCCCTTCTGAGCTTGCATAAGATCCTGCTGGATTCCGAACGCGCCCGTTACGAGCGGGATGTTGCCCGGATTTCTTCGAGCGGCGAGTTACTGAATCTGGTGTTGTACGATCCCTGGTTCGCATGGCTGCACGAGTTGTCGGAGCTGGTGGTGCTGATCGACGAGACGCTGGACGCGAAAGAACCACTCAATGGAATCGATGCCGAGCGGTTAATTGTACAGGCGCGCGAATTGGTTGCGCCAAATGAGAATGGCGCGGGATTTAGGAAAAGCTATTTCGAGGCGATGCAGAACGACCCCGATGCGGTGCTGGCACATGGGAAGACGCGCAAGCTGCTTTCGAGTTTGGGGTAGACCGGCCTCGCTCTAAGCTGTCGCCGATTCGCTCTTTCGGCTCAGATCCTCGGCGAGGATGATCGCATCCGCCAGATCTTTCATCGGCCGGCGCAGACGGCGGCTCTCGTTCCTTAAGCGCAGGTACGCTTCTTCTTCGGTGAGGTTGTAGCGCTGTTGTAGAATGCCCTTGGCGCGCTCCACCACTTTGCGCGTTTCGAGCTGGCGCTTCATCTCCAGGGTTTCTTCCACGAGCCGGGCATTCACTTCGGCCAGGACCGATTTTGAAATCGCTCCTCCCATTTGCTCGCCAACGAAGGTCAACAGGGCGATCTCATCGGCGGTATGCTGGTGAGCCTCGCGGTGGTGAACGTTGGTGACACCGATGACATCGCCACCGCTCACCAGCGGCACGGAAAGAAAAGCTTCGTACGTATCTTCGATCAGCCCCGGGAGCAATTTGAACCGCACGTCGGCGGCGGCATTGGAAGACAACGCCACTACCGACTTGTGTTCAGCCACCCAGCCCGTAACGCCTTCGCCCATTTTCATTCGGAGGTTTCCAAGAGCGGCCGCATGCGGCACCTGGGACGCGCGTAATACAATTTCGTCGGTATCGCGATCCAACAAATAAACCAGGCATGCGTCGCAGCCGGTTACTTGGGCGGTGAGGCCGACAATTTCACCCAGCATTTCGTCGAGCGATAATTCCGAGCTGACGATGCTGCTGATCCGATGTAGGAGTGCTATTTGCGAGCCGGGAGGTTCAATTACAGTCGTGGTTGCCATACCACAGCGTATGCCGGGGCTCGGCGGCAGGTCCAATCAATAATTCCTATGCACCTCATTTGCGGCCCGGAACTGATTGATTTTGCTAGATAGCGACCAGCTTCAGTTGTTTTTCACCGGTTACTAAAGCGTTCCCCTCCGCGATATACATATTGACCTCGGACCGGATTCCGAACTCCGGCAAGTAGACACCGGGCTCAATGGAGAAACAAGTTCGCGGAATAATCCGGCGCTCGTCGTGCGTTTCCAAATTGTCCATATTCGCGCCCGTGCCATGAACTTCTTCGCCGATGGAATGCCCGGTGCGATGAACGAAATATTGGCCGAATCCTTTTTCCTTGATATATCCTCGCGCGGCGTCGTCCACGTGGAAGCCCTGGATGGATTCATTAGCGCCAATTGCGCTGCGGACGCGTTCGATGGCGCGATCGCGCGCGCCGGTCACTACGTCGAAAATATTTTGTAGGGCGGAGGGAGGGTCAGAACCGCAGTATCCGGTCCATGTAATGTCGTAGAAGACGGCGCCGGGTTTGTCGAGCTTAGCCCACATGTCGATCAACACCGCATCGCCTTTCCGAATCGGGAGACTGGTTTCCGGCTCCGGCTCGTAGTGTGGATTCGACATGTTCGCATTCACCGCCACGATGGGTCCGTGATCCGTCACGAGTCCCGATTTGTCGAAGCCCTCGCGAATGAATCGATTCACCTGCCATTCGGTAATCGTTTCACCTGCGTTCAGCGCGGCGCCAATGTTTTGGAATGCTTCAGCCCGCACACGATCCACTCGTTTGCCGGCCTCGATGTGCATCTCGAATTGCTCGGCCGTCCAGCGCGCTTCAAAAAGCTGGACGAGATTCGCGGAGGTAACGACATCCACGCCAGTGCTCCGCACCAGCTCCAATGTGCCGCCATCCACCAGAGAAACGTACGGGATCGCGCAGTTCGGCGAGTACTGCATCGCTACACGTTGGCAGCCCGCGAGTAAAGTCTTCAGGCCGTCGACCTGTGCGCCCCAGCTCGAATAGATCTGCATGTTTCCCGGCAGACCGGTGAGAACGCCCGACTCGATGGCATGCACCAGGCCTTTCGGATCGCCATGGGCTGGAATCAAGTAATACCAGCGCCGCGTTACGGTGCGGCCTGGGGCCAATTTCAAAATGCGATATGCGAGCGGGTCTCTTTGGTGATGGTCGAAGAACAACCAGCCATCGAGTTTCTCTTCGCGAAGTGCTTTCTGGATTTCTTCTATCTGCATTTTTAGCTTTCGAAAAACGGTTTCCATTTCTCCGGTGCCGGTGGCGGCGTTAGAAAACTGATGAGAATCAGGCTGAGAACCGAGGCCGCCAGGGCGGGATAAACAGCGTCGAGCTCATAGCCCGCCAGGTTCCAGCCGATGGTCACGACCGTGCCCAAAACAATTGAAGTTATCGCCGCCGACGTTGTCGTTCGCTTCCAAAAGAACACTGCCATAACTACCGGCGTCACTGCCGCTCCATAAATCGTATACGCGTAGAGCGCCGCCTTCAAGACGGATTCGAATCGCGTGGCCTGCAACAAAGCGAACGCTCCGAGCAGAAGCACAATCACTCTCGACATCACCAACTTCCGGCGCTCGGATGCGTGGGGGTTGATGAATCTACCGTAGACATCGTGAATAAGATTCGTCGCCGGCGAGAACAGATAATTGTTCGCGGTGGAGATAACCTTGGCGAAGATCCCGCCGAGAAGAATCGCGCCGACCAGCGACGGCAGCCCTTGAAATGCGCTGATCGGAATAATTTCCCGGGGATGATCCGTCTTGAACTCAGAGCTGCCAATCACAGCCATCGTGATAAGCAACGTTTCAAGAAGGAGCGTGCCGACGATCCATCCATACACGGCGAACTTTGCGTCGCGCTCGGACCTGGCGGAAAAGAATTTTTGGTACATCCCCTGATTGCCTACCAGCAGCAGCATGGTGGGTATCATCAGGCCCAGAGCTTGCAGCAAAGTGAGATTACCGAGGACCTGAAAGTGGCTGGGGGGAAGGTTCGCCGTCACGTGGTCCCAACCGCCGGCCTTGGAAAGCAGCAGCGGAATCGCGACGATGACAATTGTGGTCACCAGTGCGCCGATCACCAGATCGAGATAAGCAATGGAGGCCATACCGGCCGCGGCCGTGAACAAGATCACAAAGGCCGCAATAATACACATGCCCTGATTTCGCGAAATCGAATCCGGAAATATAAGATGGAGAATATCGCCGCCGCCCTTGAATTGATAGCTGGTGATGACCGTATACGAAATGACGATGGCGATTGTGCCCATCACGCGGGCGGCCGCGTTGTACCTGGTCTCTAGCAGATCGGGAACTGTAAATTGGGCAAATCGCCGCGCGCGTCCTGCGATCAGCGCGATAACAATGAGTCCAGCCCAGCCGCCGGCCGGCTGCCACAGCGCCGCAAATCCATTTTTGTAAGCATTCTCTCCCCCGGCAAAAAGACTTCCCGCGCCGATCCAGGAGGAGAGCAAAGTGAACACCAGCACTGGCCAAGGCAGCTTTCTGCCAGCCACCAAAAAATCAGCCTGGTTTTTGACGGAGAACGTCTTAATGGCCGTGACCAGGCAGAGCGTACCTACAACCACCGCCAACACGATCGCGTAAATCATGCTTCACCGGCCGGTATTTCGGAAAGCTTCTGGTAGCGCACTCGAGTATTCAGGTTTAGCACTCCCGCGACATCTTTGGTATCCACGACCCGAAAATCGGTCAGATCGTCCAACCAATCCTGACTAAGTCCGTTCCAGTATTGAGTCGCAACGGTCAGTGTATACTCCTGACGGCTCAGCAAGCAATCGAGCTCGAATTCCACTTCGAGGGCTTCACCCGCTTCGAACTGTCCTAACTCGACATGTTCCAGACGCGTGTTCGTACCGTAAACATCCATGCCGATACGGTTGCGAATTAATATTCCAACGACAGGATTTGAAACCGCCTGGCGAAAAACAGCGTGGACCTGAATCAACATGACATCGCCAGGACGAAAGGCACGACAAGGTTCTCGGGCGCTATTCATCAGGCGAATGTCGACGATTCGACTAACGCCGTCACCGTGGCGGAAGCTGCTTTTCGACGCCGGAGTCTCGAGCGAGCTATCTTCATCCGGTGCACCTTTTTCGCGGTCCAGCACGAATCCGACATATCGATTCACGGCGTCCTTCGGTGATCCTTGCATGACGATTTTGCCCTCGATCATGAACGCCGCTCGATCGGCCAGCCTCTTTACCAATCCAAGATCGTGCGACACGAGCAAAACTGTGACCTTGCGTTGCCGCAGCTCCTCAAACTTTCGGATACAGCGGCCGGCGAAGATTGCGTCGCCTACCGCGAGTGCTTCGTCGACGATCAGGATTTGCGGATCGATATGAATTGCAGTGGAGAAGGCCAAGCGGACATACATGCCGCTGGAATATTCCTTCACGGGGCGATCGATGAATCTGCCGATTTCGGCAAACTCTTCGATTCGCGGAAATGCTTTGTCCATCTCCCTTCGCGATACGCCCATGATCTCGCCGTTGAGATAGACATTATCGCGTCCGCTAAATTCCGGGTTGAATCCCGCTCCCAACTCCAGCAGTGCGGCCACCCGGCCATCGCATAGAACACGTCCACTGGTAGGCTGGAGGATTCCGCTAATAATTTGCAGCAGCGTGCTCTTGCCCGAACCATTGGGGCCGACGATGGCCAGAACTTCGCCCTTTTCAATGTGCAAATTGATGTTGCGGAGCGCCCAGAACTCCGCGCTCCGCCGCCTGCCGAGAGCGAAACTGCCGAGAACACGATCGAAGGGATGCTGGTAGAGATGATAAACCTTGGATACGTTTTGGACGGAGATCACGGCCAGTACAAATGTACCGCAGTGGCACTTGTTAACCAAGCTGAACGCTGCGGCGCATGCCCATGGAGAGCGGCAGTTGATATCCAATCAGACAGAACTGATCTAGAGCGAACAGGACCACGGACTCAAAGCCGCTTGCCTCCGCCAAACGCGCCTCCTTCAACCAGGATGCCGAGGAGTCGCTAATGCCGATTAAGTGGCTTCGTTGCGAAGGAGGAAAGCCGGAATCGGAGCCGGCTGCAATACTCGTCATGCACAAATCCAAGTCTCTGCTGTAGGTGTACGTGAAGCTTTCGGTCTTAAGGCAGGTGAGCTTTTGGGGCGTCCAGTCGCTGACTGGATAGTTGATCACGCGATTGAGCGCCGTGTTATTTACATCCACCGGATAGAGGACTTCGAAACGACAAGTGGGAAAGTCCGTGCGAACAAACGCAATCACTTGGTTGGTGAAGTTTCCAATCTGGCGCGGCAGGAACTCAGCCTCCTGCGGAACCGTTCGGGGATCAACCGTGTTGGTGGTGATGACGGTAAGATCACGCCCATATTGTGACCGGAATGTGCTGGTGGTGTATGCATCGTAGAAGGGCATCCCGGAAATGTCGTAGGGAAAATACCACCATTGAACCTCGCCGAACTGCAGGTACGGGCGAATTCCGGCGGCAACCATCACGGTGGCCATATCGTGATAGATCCCCTTCCAAAAAGTAACGCTGGTGGGGGAGAAGTTCGTTTGCAGAGCCGGCGTGTTGAGCAGAACCGGAGCCTGGCTTGGATATCGCTGTGCGATTCCCGCGTCGGGCGATGGATCTCCATGCTGCAGTTCCATGCTGAAAGCCGCGGCGACATCTATTCCAAAACCATTCAATGCCCGGAAGAAGCTTTCACTCCAGTCCCGCACGGCACGATTTATTCCCGGCGACGCGGCCAGATCGGTACGCCAGTTACCATCGATGCCGCCGGATAGCGTGGGTCCTGAGATCTGGATGGAAAGATTGGCGGTCGCGGCGCTGGCCGCCACGGTAATCGCATTACCGTCCGCACCCATGGAACGGGAATAAATCACAAGTTGGCTTCCAGTTGCTTGGGCCCGAATGGCTGTATATCCGCGATTTATTTCAATTTCAAAAGCCTTGGCCAAAGTCGCGGCCGTATCGCCTATAAGGTTGAGATGGTCAATTACATTCCGGGTGGAGACGGGCTGATCCGTGCGACCGATATAGATCTGCGTAATCAGATCATGATCGGGCGTACCCGAAAACGTTATCGTTCCGGAGGCGTATTGGTGTCCGACGCGTATCAACTCGTAAAACCACAAAGCTCCAGCATAGTGATTCACTCTCCCGCGAACGCCCAGGGAATTGATTATCCAAGCCGTTCGCTCGGGTGCAAGAGCAAGGGAGTGGTCCGTGTCCCAGTCCGTCGCCACTGTCAGTGTTGATTCGGACGGGGCCGCCGGAAGGGCCGAGCTTGGAATGGCGAGTTCGAGAAAGTCGAAATAAAAGTAAGTGCCGGAGTTTCCCGCGTGAGTTACGGTGACTAAGTGGATTCCGGCGGCAAACGAACCCAGCAGCTTTCTGACGAGAACATCTTCACCGGGAACATTTAGATTGATGGTGGTCGCGCTTTGTCCGTCGACTGAGATCGAAATTAAAGCGCCATTCGCCGCGAGCCTGGTTCCGAGATACAGGCTGTGCGGTTGGGCCGACGTGTAGGAACAACGGATGCTCGATAGATTCGTGCTCGTCACATGAATCGTTCCACCAGAGAAGTTCCCGGTGGAGTTACTCCAGGCGCCCGTGTACACGATGTCGCTGGAATCGTCTTCAAACCGCCTGCTGCCCGGGCCGGCGATCGAATAAGCTCTGCCGGAGCCCGTGACGGTCCAGTTGGAAACCACTACCTGAAACTCGCTGCGCGCAAAAGCACCTGCTTGAAGATCGGCTGAATACGTCCACCGCACCTTCCGAACCGTGGCTGCCGGAACAATGCCGAGCGCCGGGTCCTGCAAGGATGTGAATGGAAGCATGGTTCGCCATTTCGTTGGTGACGTCCCCCCCGAAAGCTGTCGTGACAGTGCGTCCCATACTTCAGTTCGGCTTCCGGAGGTAAATGTATACACGCCGATTCTGTTTCCATTTGCGCCACTGGTTGTATTGACCAGTGTTTGTCCAGCTCCAACGTAAGTGAGCGTGATCTTCAAGCCGTCACCGGCAGCCTTCATCGTTGGCGAAAATGCGTTTACACCCGCCACGATGTTCTGGATGGCAAACTCGAGAGTGTCGCCAGAGTTCATTTGGTAAGGATAATGTTCGGATAAGAACGCGATTCCCACGTAGTCGCCGGCCGTTACAGTTCCACTTAGTTGAAACTGGACCACGGCGGCCTGATAGCTCCCCTCGATCGGCGTCGCATGATTCTTGAGCGGGACCTTGTATACTTTTTCTCCCGTGCCGTCGTCTGCCCACACTCGAAGATTTGGCCAATCCACCGTGGGATACAAGTCGGAGTCGCTTGGAATGCAGTTACTGCGTGTTTCATCGTAAGTCAGCGTTAGCCCACTTAGGTCGCCGTCGGGAAGCGATCGAAAGGCGGGATGCTCGAATACGTTGTCGCGATTCCACTCGATCACCGCCCAATCGAACTGCTGCCGCCAGGCGCCGGAGACAGTAAAACCGTTTGGGCTGGCGCCGCTCAGGGCTGCAATCGCCGATGGATGTTCGAAGTAACACTGAAGGTCGCGATCGGGCCTCAGTTTTTCCAAAGTTTCTGACATGCTGCGCCTACAAGCGAATCGTCACGGTGAGGTCGCGGCCTGGGGTCATGTCGGCAGTGTGGGTGACCGCGGTGATATCCAACCCAATTCGCGCCTTGGTCTGCAAGGGGCCAAGCGAGAATCCATCAACGATGTTCGAGATCGTGGCTCCAGCAGAAATCGTGAGTAAGCAATAAGCCTGTCCGTTTTGAGTTACTCGCAATTCAATGGGCGAGCCGGTTGGCGCATTTTTGACTACAGCGAAAACGTCCCGCACCGAATGGGCGCTCTCTACCAGGAGCGGAGGAGCTGCGTCCGTTTGAATCGCAAGCGATCCCTCCACTTGAATAGAGAGTTGCCCCCCGGAGAAGGTCCGCAGCCCGAGATCCAAAGTGCCTGCATAGGATCTTCTAGCGACATTGCTGTTTCCTCGACTATTCGTGAGAAACAGTTCAGCGGTTGCGATCCGGACGTCGGGAATCGCTACCGGATAAGCATAGCTTCCACTTGCCGGACTTCCAAAGAAGTCCCGGGCAAATGGCATGATAAAGGTTTTCTTCTCGAGCAAATATACCGCCTTCTGGGCAGCGTGGCCTGTTGCCGTACTTCCGTACGAGCCTCGCGTTACCTGGCAGGATGTTGCATTGCTCGCGGCCTGCAGAACAACTACAACCTCGGATTCGATCTGGATCAAGGCGCCTGGCTGTACGGTGACCGCACTAGTCAGCGCAACGGCCGCGTCACTGGCACTCATCGCCGTACTCAATGCGACGGACGACGGCCCGTTCAATTCGTTCCAATGACCGAAGGTCAACGTTCCCGCGCTTATCGTACGTGTGTTCGCAAGACTGGCAAAGCCGACCGCGGATACCTCCACGATGCCTCGGCCAACCGGTGACAATCCAAAGGTAGGCTGACCCGGAATGTCCGCATCCAGGCTGGCTCCGGAAGCTCCGGAAATTCGCCACCGCGTGAGGGGTGACAACTCGAAAGCGTTTTCCTCATCACTCACGTTGGCTGCGCGGCCGGAGACATGGATGGTAGCGCCCTCGCGATTCGGTACGGCGAATGACACTGGCGACGCCGCACTTGATGCCCCAAACTGCCAGGTGGAATCCGCCACTAGAAAGTAACTCGTCGTATCCGGCTCGATATCCCACTTAGGTAAAAGGATAAGAGTTGTCGCCGTGTTTGAACTTACTGTGCGCTCTTGTCCGGCGCCCTTGCCTCGCGTGATTCTAGCCGCGGCGCCTTTCAATTCGTTCGGCAGCATGTTCAGGCTCGTATTCCCAATGCTGGTTGCGGAGTGTATGCCGACAGTAGCCTCCGCCTGCAGCTCGAGCCGCCAGTAACAATTGGCGTGATCGTAGTTATAATCCGGTGGACCAATGAGAACGGGCGTCAACCCGGAATCGACGAATTGGGTGGCAACCGGTGAATTTGACGCGATTCTCAGCAACTGAGACGGGTTCGTACCGCGATAGACATGAAATCCCCGGGCACTAGACGAAAGACTCAAACTACTAAGCGTAACCACGTTGGTGTTTGTGCCCGCCGGGATGCTGGCCTTCACTGTGAACGAAAGGCCGCTATCTTCGCCATCCACGTTCACCGCGCTGACGCCGTAGTACAGCGCCTGTCCACCTGCCAGGCTCCCGCCACTCGTCTGGATCTGGGGATTCAGCCCAACCAAAGGGATTCCTACAGAGTTAACCGTTGGCCGTTCCGGCACTGAAAACCCTACTGAGAGATCAATCGAAACACTGCCGTCGCTACTTGCACTCGATGATTCCGATATCGCAAACTGTGGAACGCCGTCGGCATCAAAGACACCTCCCACTAGGGGGCGCGGTAGTCCCACTTCAAATCCCGGCTGCCGTCCAAGACCAGCAGCGCCAGAGTCTATCGACGTGTACCACGCGTCGTTGTGAATTTGAGCGGTGATGACGGCCGTGCGAAAATTGACAGCAGGGGAAATCTTTGTCACGCGGAATAACTGTCTGTCAAACCCTTCTTTCGAGTAAGTCAGCGTGATCAGGTCGCCAGGCTCCAGGCCCACTGCTTTCACACTGGTATTGAATTCGGTGTAAGTGTTCCCGTAGACCGATTTATAGAGCTGCAATGCGGTGGCTCGGGTGGCTTGGTTGAAGTTCGGTAAGCCAAGAGCTGTTAGCGACACAGTTACTTCCTGGCCGCTCAATAACGAGTCGTCAATGTCTACCAGCGACAAGCTATCTTGTTGGTACTCATTGAACTCGTCCTGAAATTCTACCGTGAACCGATTCGGCGTATCGGCTGCGTTGCGCGAGAAAACGCGCAATGTAGCTTCGCCATTGTCACGGCGCAGGATTCCCGAAAATGCATTGTCGCCGAACTCGTAAGCCGGCCAACCGCCATGCACCAACTCGACGCTATTACTGCCCGGAGGCTTCACCGGCTGCTGCAAAGCTAACGTATCTTCCGCCTTTAGCTGCAGCAAACCACCGGCGCTGAATGTCAAATACAGACCCGACCCATTCCTGATACCACGCACAACGTCCGCCGCGCTTCGACGCTTAGTCAACAGGAGATTGCATTGGTATCTCGGAATCAGCGTGTCCTGGCCGTTCAGATCCGTCGTATGCCCCAGCGCATCGCAACGCAAAGCCACCGACGCAAAGGTGGAAGGATCGATCTCGTCCATGCGCCAGCCGCTACGCCGCAACACGTCCAGCAGGACCCATGCGGGGTTGTTCGTAAAAACATCGTCCACATGACTGCCGCTGCTGTCAAACCGAGGCAGCTTCAGGCCTTGCACCAGCACCTTGATGGCCGGCACCGAATGTCCATCTGAGATTCTATTTGGGACCACCACTGAAAGAAATGCCATGCTTCCATACGGGTCGCCCAAGGGATGGCCGGTGGAATCGCTGAAATCTGAATTGAAATTGCCGTTCCTGGTTCCAGGGCTTACGACGCTATACCATCCCGTCGCCGTCATGTTCGATCCGGAGATGCCTACTGGAATTTCGATGTCGTTCACCACAACCTTGACGACGCCCGCAATCTCGCCGGCGCCGAGCAACACTTCAAAACGCGTGAGATTTCCATCGTTCCGCGCGAAGACGACAGGAGGCTGATACCAGCCCGTGCCATAGAGCAGCGGCACAAAATCGTTGTAACGCGCCTGATTGTCGAGAGGCGTGGAAACGTGTGAACCTTTCTCGCCATAGCTCCGAACTATCACCGAAGCCGGCACGAACTCGATGCCGCCGAATCTTCGCGTGGTGTTGTTGTGGCTGTCGATGTCGAACATCCCGCGCTCTAGACACTGGGCGCGGGTAAAGTCGCAGGACGTAAAAACGGCGGCGCCATTCAGATTGCCTACCCCGCCAGTTTGGTCCGCTGAATATCCACACCTATAGAATGCCGAGAACTCACCTTTCGCCCCGCCACCAACGGCTTCCAGACGCTGGCTCGGCGTTGCGGGAAACGTCCACGGGCAACGCTTCTGAACACGAATTTCCGGCAGGAAGATTCTTTGCAGATTGAGCCGATTTGTAAAACTAAGCCGCAGCGTCGACTCGGTGGATTCCTCCGGTGGGTTGGCCGTTCCTCGAAACACAATGGTGCTTTCAGACGCCGGGACGCTATTTTTCAAGTCGAAGAATAGAAACCTGACTGTGACCTGAGATCCCTTCCAACCAATATTGCGTTCAATCGCGGATAGGAAAGAATCGGCATTGGCGAGTGTAATGGACACGCGCGCCACTGCGTCGGTTGCCGTCTCAGAGGAAGACTTCAGCTCGAAGAGATTGTGTTTGAGAACGCGAGCCAGATATTGCTGTCCATCCACCGTGACTTTGTGGGTGCTCCAGCGCTGCACGTCGCCGGACTTGAGCGTACACTCGAACAGAAAAAGCGGAGTGCCGGGAGTTTCCAACTCTTTCAAGTCGTGAATCGTAGTCATGTCAGCTCACTAATACTGCTGACCAGGTTTACGACACAGGAATGCTGATTAGGCGCTCCGGTAGTCATCGAAAGCGAGTCCGAATCAAATCGAGTTCTGGAATATACGCCAGCTCGATCCAGCGTCTTCTTGTAGTTCCCAGGCGCCAACTGCGGTTCCATTTGGGCGCCAAAAACGCTCACCCGCGCGCCCGCCGGCAGTTCCAGCCGAAAGCTGATTCCGTTTTGATTGGATGGAATGCTTGCCGTTTTCGTCGCCCTGCTCCACACGCCGCCCACTGGAATCGAACTCCGCAATTCCTGGCCCGCAGCGGAAAGCACTAATTGGATCTCCGTCGGCGAGTCGCAACGAAGGTAGACGCTCAAACAGTATTGAAACCAGCTCGCCGCCTCAATACTCTGCTTCGCGCTCTGCGGCACTTGCCCGGTATTTGTCAACTGCACCGCGCCATTACCGCCGAGCGGATCCACCGTTCCCGCGGCTACCTGCAGCAGCGGATCGACAGTCCAAACCGATTTGGTATAGTCTTCGCTCCACAGCAGTAAATTGTCCGTGGGATCGAGAAAAGTGAACGTGGTGAGCCGGCCTTCAGCAGCCTCAAATAGCTGCTCGATTGAGGACCGTTCGCCATCCGTCAGCCCCACATATTGAAGCTGCCAGCGCACGGCCGCGGCTCCCGGGTCACTCATGCGTATGTTGCCGCCGCCCGGAATCTCGTTTGAAACGGTTCTTAGTCTGGTGCGTGTTTTGACTGGGAATTGACAGGGGGCGCCACTGGTGAGCTGAGGGTAATAAAGCATTTCAGGCCCTGTTCTCCTGAACGGTCAGCGCTGTGTTCCCTCTCACCTCATCCAGACGATCTTCAGTCATTTCGCCGTTCTCGAAGCTGCAATTCAAGTACACGGCGCCATCCCACGGATCTGTGAACCTAAACGTGCCGGCGGCTCCGGACTCGGCGCGGAAGAACTCTCTCAGAACATGCAATTCATTTTCATCCAGTAAATCCAGGCGGATCGTCCAGCGGCGAAGTGGCGCCTGATAGTCGCGAAAACGCTGTTCGGCGCCATCCACGAATCTAAGCACTCCGGTGGAAAATCGAATCGCCTTCCGGGCCGGATACTGCAAGACCGCACCCGTTTTCAAAATTGGAAAATCGCTCATGTCATAGATCCGAAATCACGTCATTCAGGGAGTGCGAACTCAGCATTGCCTGTCGTACGGCTTTGGCAATCTCGTCGCTGTGGTCCAGGAACGATTGGCTGTCCATCGCATTCACTTGAATATTGACCTGCGGCGCGGCACTTGCTTGCGGCGCGCGCGGCCGCCCGTCTTGGCCGTAATCGACGGGCGCAATCTCACCGGTCGCGCCACCCGTCAGCCCCGCATGCTCTTGAACCGAAGTTGGCAACTTGAAAGGCATCGGCGGGGCCGCCGTGGTCTTACTGCCTCCGCCGAACAGACTCAGCAGGCCACTGAGAATCGGCGATAAGCTGCCTCCCAGGATTCCCGACGCGATATTACCGATGTTGCTCGCGGTGGAAGATCCGCTGCTTTTCGCACTCGTATTGCTTGTCACCGCCTGGGTATTGTCCTGTGTCGCCCCAACCTGCTGGAGCTGCGTGGAGTTCAGGCTGCCGGTCTGTCGAGCCAGCTCCGTCATCTGTTCGGTTACGTCCTTCACCGGCCCTTGGAGCAAGCCGCCGAGATTGGCCGCCTCCGCATTCGAGCCGCCCGCGGATGATGTCGCAGCCAATTCCTGAAGCACGCCCTGCCGCGATTGGTGAGGGATCGCGCTTGCCGGCAACAGACTCGTCAGTTCAATTCTCCGCATTATTCCGCTCCAATGTCAGCTCGTTTTCCAGGACGAAAATCGCTTCCACCAACCTCGCCGGCAGCCGATACACGTCGCTCGCGCCAAAGAGCTTCCAAACGTGGAATTCCTCGATCATCGCGATACTCTCAGGTGTTATGTACGACGTCGGGCAACTGGACACGGCAACCTGTTTCCGCGCCCAAACAATCGCGGACGATGCGAGCTCTTCGTGCTTCAGCCATCCACACCGGCGCTTCCGCTCCAAGCCGCTCGCCCGGCAGGTATCGCATTTCCACGCGGCTTGGTTGGCAAACTGAAAATGGAACGCGACAATTAGTTTTTTCTTTCCGCCTCGCTCAGTCCGAATTGCGCCTTGATAGCCGCCACAATTTCCTGCGTAAGCTCTTCCGGGCCGTCTTTCAGCAACTGCTCGGGACCGGCAGGCACGCCATCGATCGTGAGTCCTGCAACGCTCACCAGCCCCCAACGCAGATACATCGCATCCACCTCATGCGCCAGGATTCCCGCCTCGATTCGTTCTTGCAGCTCCGTCCCCGCTTGCAGGAACTCTGTCTTTTTGCCGATTTCACGCACCAGCCGGCTCAACTCCATGCGTCGTCCAAACGAGATCCGATTTATCACAAAGGCAACGCCGGCCAGCGCCTTGGAGGGAATTGTCATCACGCTGTCGTAAGACACGGCCGGACAACTCGCCGGCGATCGGCACTCGCCCCATCTGTCAGCCAAACGCGAGAAATACTTCATCATCGATGCTCCCTTGCGCCCGGCAACTCTGGAATTGCCACTGCTGCCGCCTGTCCGTATCGTCGAATTGCGGAACTTCAGGAATTACTCCCGTCATGTAGATTCCGAAAAGCTGCCCCTGCTGCTGTCCAAGTTGGATCATCACGCTGATCGGCGATTTTTGACGCGCGGCTTGATATAACGACTTGGTCGCCGCGTCGTCCTGCTGGTAAAGCGTGAAGTCGATAGTCACCAAACGCAGACCCGGCGAAATTGCCGTCGGCAGATTGGCGCCGAATTCTTTTGCCCGCAGCTCCAGATTGTTCTCAAAAGTCAAGTCGGCCTTCGTCAGCGTGAAAAATCGATTCGGCGTGCTGCCCAACCATACCTGCCCCAGGTGGCCGGGGATGATCGAATAATTCAGCGGTCCTACCGCAGGCTCCGCCGGAAATGAACTTAGCCCCGCCTGACCGCCTTCGAAGCTTGAACTATCCACAAGGTCCCGAGCCATGCCAAAAAAACTGAACTCATGGAAATCGCCGTTGACTTTGACCATCAGCTTGTCCAATGCCGCACCGCAAAGAATCCTCTGCACGGATGTTCCAGGACTCCAGTAGTCGAACAGAGTGACGCTCTTCAAGTCTCTGGCGGGAGCGTAGACGGCCGTCGGCCCAATCGGAGAATTCGCCGCGGGCGTAAATGCGAATGGCGCGTTCACTTGAACTGTGTGGTCGTCCACGATTGCGGAAACGAAGCGAAGATCGCCGGCACTGGATATCGCCTGACCAGGAGCAAGCCCATGAGGCGCCGTAAACGCGACTCTGCCCGCATCGCTGGCCGACGCGACAGTTCTGCCGCCCGAAAGCATCGGACTCCCGCCCAGACACGCTTGAAAGAGCGGCCCGTATGCCGGCTGGTTGGTCTGATCCGCCCAGTTCGTCATGTAAGTCTGGAGTTCAAAGCTGGTTTCTTTTCGGAGCCCAGCCGGATTCCCCGCGAACGTTCTGGATCCAGTCTTGTCTTTGCGTTGAACTTTTTCGGTCTTCTGTTTCGCGATTAACTTCAACGCGGGAATTCGATTGACGCTGCCGACAGCCCCGGCGTTGCCGTAGCTCTGCTCCAGTGCAACGTAGAAACGATTGTCGTTCGATGAAATGTAAGTCATAATAATCCGGATGCCGACCGCCTTAATCCGTACTGATCTCCAAAACGAAAGTCACCTTGGCGGTTTGAATGAAATTGCGTCCTCCGTGCTTCACGGCCGTGAAAGCAACCTCATATCCGCCGCCATAAAATACTCCATCTCCCCAATCTCCTCGGTTATTATCCAGCACGTGCATGATCGCGTCCGCGTAAAATTGTAAGTGAGACTCCATCTCGTCGATCCGGTCCTGCGACACTCTGGCTTCCACCACCATTTGAGCGCTGCCGGAAAATGTCCGGAACTTCTCGCGAAGTTGGTTCACTATCTTGCCGCAGTATATGTAGACCAGCGGGTACTTACTCGCCGTGCTGCGATCCGATAACTCCGGAGCGACATTCTGAGCTACGATCTGCTGCGCGGTAATCGCGGGCAACGTAATTTCCTGTTCAGCGGACAAGGCATCCACCGTGTCCGGAAGGCCTGCGCCGCTGGCGATAAGCACCGCCATCGATTTCTTCGTACTGATGCCGCCGATTTGCGCCACGGTCTAACCCCTCTCGATCAACTGCTGATCCGCTAGAAACCACGTAGGCGGTTGACCATCGCCGGGCCGGACTCCCTGCGTCAATACGCCGGGCTCAGTCCAGTCCACGCCGGCCGCAATGGGGTTGACATTCTGGAGACTGAGTGTATCGGGCGAGTTCCCCACGTATGCGTTCCACGCGGTCACGGTGGCCGGTGGGCTTGGAGAAGTTACAACCAGTTGTTGCCCATCCAGAGTGGACATCTGTGCGATGTCACTTGGACTGCCTTCTTGTCCTTGCTGGTTAACCCATGTTGTGGACACATAGTAAGTCAACCCGGAAGCCCTTCCCGTTACAGCACGAAGCGTGGGCACAGCCGCTTTCGGGATCGGGTTGGCAACCAGCCCCACTCCGATCTTCAAGTAATTCTGAAGACTCTGCTTTGTTAGCTGTTCATAAAGCGTCCACTTACCCTGATACCGGGCATTGAGCTGATTGTTGTAGGCATCGCGATAGACCAGCGCCAGCGCCTTGTGGGCGTGCCACTGCCGCAATTGGTCGGTCACAACAACATCACTTACTCCAACCACGCGTCTAACCGTTGTCTGAAAGTCGCGCTGAGGTAATCGCCGCAGCAGAAATAGGGTGAGCTCGGTCGCCATCTCATGCTGCGCCAGCGCGATCTTACCGTCCAGATCGATACTCTCCGTGCTAACCACGTCCAGAATCGCGTTGTCGTGGTTTTGAAGGTCAAGCATGTTGTTGATGGGACCGTCCGTAAACAGCGCCATGATCTATTTCTTGTCCGTACGCGCAGGAGTGGTCTTGATCATGCGAATATCGGCCTCCGAAACCACGTTGACCTGGATCTTCTGCGCCAACGCCCGCTGTTCGGCGTCCTGGCGCGCCTGATCGACGAGGTTGCGGTATTCGGCCCCTTCCTCGGGCGAAGCCAGTCGGGCCTTCCCCTCGACCACCAGCCGCGCCGCCAGATTCCGCGACACCTCGGACTTCTGGCCGGCCCGCCCCCCGTCAGGCGTCTCGTTGCTGACCACCACGACATGGGGTTCGGCGATCTCCTGTTCAATCTTCCGCAGCTTCTGATAAAACATTCTCAAATCCATTTGTTTTCCTTAGCTATTGACCAAAAAACAACAACTTAATCCGCTGGATGACTGCCGTTGTGGGGCAGGATGGCATCCTGCGGCGGATTGGTAATCCGCCCGGTATTGGATCCGGAATTACTTACGGGCCGATTGCCAATCGGCCGCGGGTTACCAACCTGCCCCACCAGCAGTTCCTAGCTTTCCACGTGCACGCCGAAGCTGTTCCGCAGAACCGCGACGCCGTACAACACGTCCACGGTAAATTGCTGAGCCAGCGTATTAGGCTGGTAACTCATCACCACTCGCAGTCCGAAGTTACCCGCTTCCGCGTATTCGGCCACAGCGCCGGTCCCGGGCAGCGGCTGCGGCAGCCGGCGGACCACCAGTCCGATCGCATTCTTCGAGAATGCAAGATTGTGAGTTGTAACTGGACCACTCCCGGTCCTCGGCACAAATTGCGATCGGAACACGAAGAAATCTTTCAGTTTCCCGACCGCGCCGTCCACCAACGCGCGAAGCCCGGCATCCCCGGCTGTGAAGTATTCGCTAAAGCGAGGAATCTGCCGTAGCGTCGAGTAAGTCGCCGGATCCACCACCAGATACTTCGCCGCGCTGGCGGGCACCTTGGCCTGGAACAGCGCCGTTTCCGCCGCGTCGATCGCCGCCTCCGTGATCGTCATTCCCGACAAACCCACCACCGCGTTGGCCGTGAATTGCGCGTAGAGCGCCAACAGATCGGTTTCGATTCGTTCCGCGAGCGCCACTACCGCCGGCTGCATGTACAGCTTCAGCAGATCTGGCACCGCCAGAACTTTTGTGACGTCCGGAATTTGGAAGGTCGCTTCCGCATGAGTATTCAGCACGATCTGTGCATTACCCAGGTTCGGATTCTGCGTCTGTACCGTGCCGCCTTCCGCGAGATTATTAGCGATCAGCGTCGGAGGAATCGGTATGTTCACCGTATCCCCCGCCTGCGCTAACATCGGCTCGTAGTCTCGATTGACTAAGTTACCCATGATGAGATTGCCCGTGAGCGCGGGTAAGGCGTCCACGGCCACTAACTTCACGATGGCATTCGCTAAATTTGCTGATGTAATTGCTGGCATCTGTCTTTCCTTTTGTTGTTGATCTCATTCCACGCCGGGTGTTTGCCTGTCACGCTACTCCCCGCCGATTACTCAAAACCCTCGCAGCGTCTGACTTGCCACCCGCGAGATTTCCTGGCGCATCTTCTCCAGTTCCTCCGTACTCATTCCCGGTCGAATCTTCTCCAGATCGAGCCCCCCCATATTGGGCGCCACTTTCGACCCCGATCCCATGCCTGAACCGCCCGTAATGCGAGCCGGCAGCAGTTCCGGATTCTCCTGCACGAACTGCGTGAGGTACTCCTTGACGGATACTTCGCCCTGTCCGCCGTTCGCCGTCAGCCGGCCATCCTCGCCACGCTGGATGTCGTCCTTCACCACGCGGTAGGCCAGGTCGATCTTGGCCACCCCCAGCCTCTGCAGCTCCGCGCGAATCACCGAGCTGCGGTCCGACTCTTCCGCCATCTGTCTGCTGCGCTGATTTTCCTGAGCCAGATCGTTGAATCGCCGCTCCAGTTCTTCGCGCCGTTTGCGCTCGTCCAGTAATTCCACCTTGTATGCCGGCTCCGCCTTGGATTGTTCCGCCCGCACAAACTCTTCGATCACGCCCCGGATCACGGTGCGCAATTCTGTTCCATCCGTCTTCACTTCGTCCATAAACCTCCTTCTTTCTCCTCAACTACTTCCTTGATCGATCTCCCGAGCGATCTGGTCCTTTACTTCCTGCCGCACGTCGCACAGAAACTGAAATGCAAGTTTTCTGAAGATTTGCTTCTGCAGCGTCGGCGAATTGATTCCCAACTTCAGTAATCTCTCGGCCTCGCTCAGCTCATTCCCAAAATCGCCGATGTCAAACTCATCCATGCCGGAAACATCGATGCCGATCCCGTCTTCGCGCGCCGCGTCGATAGCGCGAAGCACCCGCTTCATGCATTCCTTCACGGCATCGCCATACGCGCGAAGCACCTCTTGCGTGATGGTGTAATCCCGTTGTTTGCTCAGACCGGATTGCGCATTGTTCCCCCCCAGCGCTCCCCCCGCGTGCGTGACGTAGCAAACGCGGTAGATCTCTTCCTGGAGTCGCGCCAGATTGTCGGCCGCGATCTGATAAACGTGTCCTTCTGGCTCCGTCCAGCCGAACCGGTCTTGCGGACCAAGCTGGATATAGTACGAATCGCCCATCACTTGATTCCAATCTCGCTCCGAGTAGATCACCGGCATGGCGAACAACCCCATCGTCAGCGCCCATCCCAGCGCATTGGACTTGTTGAAATGTTCGAGCTGCAGCGACGCCGCCTTATTCAAAAGCCACAAGCCCTCGGAAACTCGAAGCTCCACCAGCGGCACCCGCGCCAGCTTCGCCAGGCCGTGCCGCCCTTCCGCGACCACTTCAATTTCCTTGCTGCCGGTCTCGTTTTCCGCCTGCTCATACACCCGGTAGTTTTCTTTGTCGTAGTAGATCCACCGGATTTGCTTGACCCACGCCGAGTCTTCGATCTTTTCCTTTCGAAGGCTCTGCGTCCGCAGCACCACCCATTGGTAGTGTCCACACTCGTCGTAACTCCAATTGATCAGCTCATCGGCGGCGTAGCTCACCAGATATGCTCGAGACGCCCCGCGCTCGTCTTCCTCCGCCCGCGTTCCAGCCGGAGCGTTCAGGCGAGGAAAATCAACCAGTATGTAGCTCTTGCCGCACACCAGCGCTTCTATGAACTGCTTGCGGAAGAACTCGGCCAGGGAATTTCCCTTCCGGTCGCAATCCTCGGTGAACTCTCCGAAAAACTTCCTCGCGCGCTCGTTTTTGCCGTCGAACATCAATCTCGGCTCGCGCCGGAACAGCGTGGCCGTGTACCAGTCGACAATGGAGCCGACATAGTTTTCGTAAAAACTGCGGAGCAATCTCTCGCCGTAAACGTCCCCTGGCTCCTTCTGCCGCCGCACCAGATATTGGTCCGCGCTCACTTTGAATTGCTCGCCCCCGGCGTAGAGATCCCGGTACTGCCGCCACATGGCGCGCCTGATCGAGAACTCCGGATGCTCGTGATTGATGTCGAAGTTGCTTTTGCCGTCACTCATACAGGTTTTTCAAATCAGCCGTCTGTCTTGCTCGCCAAACGAAACTTGCGGCCTGCACTCCTGCCAGATCAGGTACCCCAATGCATCCGACAAATGTGTCCGCTTCGAATCTCGTTCCTTATCGATCACGCTGCTATCCGGCTTGAAGGTCACTTCTTCGAAGTCCGTAATCAAACCCTTGCACCGCGGATCGACAAATAGGTGCGTCTCTTCTCTGGCCGAAAACAACTTCGTATTCACCAGGGCGATCCGTTCCCGGACGTTGGGATTGCTGGCCGGCACGCGAAACTTTGGGTAACCGTACGCAGTGCGCAGAAAATATTGCTTGATGATCCGGTAGTCCGTCGTTCCCGCCGTCTGCAAGCGTTGGCCGGTTGCGTCTCCGTAGATCACCAGGCCGCCCGGGTGCTCCGGACAGCGCTTCATGAATTCATCGCAAGCCTGCTCGGTGCTGGCCCTGCTCAGCACGATCTCATCCAGAACCATTACCTCGTCCCCCTTTTTCTGCGCGATGATCGAACTCATCGGATCCACGTTGAAGTCCAGCGCCCAGAACAGCGGCAGACTCATATCCACTTCCAGCGGCCTCAAATTCCGCGCGCGATTGAACCCCTGATAAACCATTCCCGACTGCACGTTCAGGTATTCGCCCAACACTTCCTGCTCAAAAAACTTCGAGTCGTAGCTGCTCTTCAGCCGCTCGTAGAA
Organism: uncultured Bryobacteraceae bacterium; assembly: GCA_955652915.1. Lineage (GTDB taxonomy): Bacteria > Acidobacteriota > Terriglobia > Bryobacterales > Bryobacteraceae > Palsa-89. The sequence goes on along the minus strand of CATPCJ010000068.1, from coordinate 25,023 downwards.
ATCCGGAATCTTGTCCAGTACAAACCGGTTCTCATACGGCCGCGCCAGCACCACTTCATAACCACTCACGCAGTCCCGGATAAATCTCTTGTAAACCCAATCGAAACCCTTGGGCGTCCAAACTCCAAATCCACACAGCCGCGTCGCCAGCGGATCTCGCAGACGGCCTTCCAATCTCAACCACGCTTCCTCGGCCGTATAACTCAGCTCGTCCAATCCAAACCATGCCAGGTTGGTTCCGCGCAGCCGTTCGAATTCATCCACCGCGCGAAAATAAATCCGCGACCCGGTGTCCTTCATTACCAGCACGGACTCGGCCTTGTTGAACTCATAAGGCAGTCCATTCGCGCCCAGAACCTCCAGGAAAGTCGTCAGCGTTGCATCCCGCAGCATCGGGTAAGTCGGCGCGCCGATCAATCCCTGTCTTCCCGGATTCAAGTAGCTAAGCTTGATCGCTTCGTGACAAAGCGCCTGACTCTTGCCGGATCCGATCGGTCCGGAAAATCCCTTGAACCGCGCCTTCGAATCGTGAAATTTACGTTGCGATGGAAGTTGGCTGTATATTATGTCTCGACGTCTTGTATCTCCGGCGGCTCTTTCCACGAGACAACCACCTTTCCGGGATGCTCGTCCTCCTCCATCTCACGTTCAAATTGAATCAACCTTATGAGGTCCCCCATCGTGGCTTTGTCCGCTTTTTGTCCTAAGCTGGCTTCCATTCTTAACAACAAGTCCTTCACCCGCTCCTTCCGGCTCCTCGTCTCTTCAGGTGGCGGAGCCTGAGGCTTTTCAGGTGGCGCGGCTTGAGCCTTTCCCCGCCGGTTGTTTTTCCCAATCGCCATTATTCGCGCCATCTCGACTCCAAAAAAATGGGACGCTCCATGTCCAGAGCGTCCCTTAGCACCAACCAACTCTCTCTTGCCCCAACTTTAGCAGTCGGGTTTTTCACGGCCACGCACAGTTTTCCCTAACCTTGTGAAACTACAGACAAGATAAAGTATGAGAAGTTGTTACTGGCGATTTGTGAGTCTCACAGAGACCGCAAAAAGCCTCATGCGCTAGCCAATCCGCGCAGGTTCCACCCGCAAATCCGGCTGGCCTCGAGTTTGTCGCCGCCCGGACCCGGCCAGTGCGTCTCCAAACTCAAATAACCGGCGTAGCGATCGCGCAATAACGCGGCCACTTGCCCCTTCCAATCGATCGCGCGTGTTCCCAGCGGGCCCCAGACCGGCTTATGCCCTTCCAGGTGGCAATCCTTGGCGTGAACATGCACGATCCGATTCGCGGGCAACAAGTTATAGCCCCCGGGAAACGGATCCTCGCCGGCCACATAGGCATTCGCCGGATCCCAAACCACTTGCAAGCTCGGATGCTTCACCATCTCCAGCACCCGCGCGGTTTCTGCCGCGGTGCCAATGTTGCAGGCGTGCTCATTCTCCAGACCGATAATCAAGTCCCGCCGCGACGCCGATTCAGCCAGCTCACTCAGCGCCTTCACGATTGCATCCAGGCACTTCTCCGGCTGCACCGTGCGCCAGAACGAAAACACCCGCACGATTTTCGCGTCGAATTTCTTAGCGATCGCAAACGCGCGCTCCGCCAGCCTCGGCTGATCCTCAAACGAATACTTCGCCGCGAACACGTCTTGTTGAAACCGGTCGTCCACCGCCGGAGAATTCGGAAGCACGCACTTGAGCAAAGGCGAGGCAATCGAGATCACCCTGAATCCCAACCCCTCAACGCTTTCCTTCGCCTGCTCCAGTTCCCTCTCGGAAAGATCCATGATGTTCTTTCCGCCGACCACGCGCAACTCCGCCGCGGCCATCCCGATCTCCCGCATAACGCCCAGGGCAATTTCCAGATCGGGAGAAAACTCATCCGTGATAGCGGCAATCGGTATTCGAGGATTCATTTCACTAATCCCCTCTGAACCGAAATATGTGGCGCGGACACTAGTGTCTGCGGCCTCGAGACTCGTCTCGAGGCTTTTTCTTCCCGCAGGAGCATCGAGACGAGTCTCGACGCGGCAGCCTGAGAGGCCGCGCTACGCCGTTTGAATCTTCGCCGCATCATCCAGCCCCAGTTCCTTGATCTCAATCTCCCGAATCCGAAACTTCTGAATCTTCCCCGTAACCGTCATTGGAAATTCCTCCACAAACCGAAAATGCTGCGGGATCTTGTAGTGCGCGATCTTCCCCTTGCAGAATTCCCGAATCTCACTCTCGTCCGCCGGCGCCTTCAGACGAATCCACGCCGCCACCACCTCGCCCAGCTTCGCATCCGGCAGCCCCACCACTTGCACATCCGCTACCTTCGGATGCGTGTGCAAAAACTCCTCGATCTCCCTTGGATAAACATTCTCGCCCCCTCGAATGATCATGTCCTTCGCCCGGCCGGTCACGCGAAAGTATCCGCCCTCGCGCATCGTCGCCAGATCGCCCGTATGCAGCCAGCCATCTTCATCAATAGCCCGTTTCGTCGCCTCCGGTTCTTGATCGTAGCCTTTCATCACCAGGTAACCGCGCGTGCATAGTTCACCTTGTTCGCCCAGCGGAACGGTCTCCCCGGACGGAGACACGATCTTCACCTCGGTGTTCGGACACGCCTTCCCCACCGTGGATACACGCCGCTCCAAGCTGTCCTCGGTCATCGACATCGTGATCACCGGCGATGTCTCGGTCTGCCCGTACATGATCGTCATCTCCGGGCAATGCATCTCGCTCACCACGCGCTTCATCACTTCGATGGGGCAAGGCGCTCCAGCCATCACACCCGTACGCAGGGAGCTGAAATCGAAATTTCCGAATTCGGCATGCCCCATTTCGGCAATGAACATAGTCGGCACGCCATAAATCGTCGTCGCCTTCTCATCCTGGATTGCCTGCATCGTCGCCAGCGGATCGAATGTGGCCGACGGGAGAATCATCGTTGCGCCAGTTACCAGCGTCAACAGCGTCCCAGCCACGCTTCCAAAGCAGTGATACAAGGGCACGGGAACGCAGATTCTATCTCGCTCCGAAATGTGCATGCCCTGGGAAATCACAATGGCGTTGTTCGCCAGATTGCGATGCGTGAGCAGCACGCCCTTCGGAAACCCGGTAGTGCCCGAAGTGTACTGAATATTGGTGACGTCATCCGCCTCCACGCTTCCGGGGGCAACATCTCGACCATTAGCCAGCATCCCGTCCCAGGACTCGCTTCCGAAGTAGACGGCCTGCTGCAGCGGAAGCTTCTCACCGCTGCACGCTTCCGCCAGAATTGATCCGTAATCGGACCGGCTATCTTTTTCCCAAAGGAACAGCGCTTTCATCCCCGATTTGCGCAGCACGAATTGCAACTCATAGGCTCGATACGCGGGATTGACATTCACCAGCACCGCGCCGATTCGAGCGCACGCCATGTGCACCAGAATCCATTCGACGCAGTTCGTCGACCACAAACCAATTCGATCCGCCGTCCCCAATCCCAACCCAACCAGGCCCCGCGCGGTTTCTTCTACTCGCTCATCCAATTGCGCCCACGTGAGCCGCACACCTTGGTGCCGCGCCACCAGAGCCTCACGCTCCGCAAATCGCGCCACTGTATTCCGAAACACCTGGCCGATCGTCTCGTCGGCGAGCCCAGTATCAGGCCCCTTGGAATAACTCACCATAAATCGTCCCCATCTTCACTCCCCCCATTTTCAGAACCGCGGCCGTAAGGAAGCGTCGTTCGTCACTTCCGAGCCGTGACCGTTGGCCACAGGCCTCTTCCCCGGGCGACCTTGTCCGCTGACAAGCTGAAGCTTTACGGCAGCCCCTCGCCAAGGGAGCGGTTGGTCCCCTTGCCCAAGCGCCCCAACCACCCCGCGCCGTTTCATGTTCCGAGCCGCGACCGTAAAGGAGCGTCGTCACCTCCGCCGCGCCGTTTCAGTGTATAACATAACCGTATGGCTCCCCGAAATTTCATCGCCTTCTTCCTTGCCTGCGCCGTCTCCTTCCCGGCGCCCGCAAAAAAATTCACTCTCGAACAGATCCTCAGCGGACCGTTTCCGTCGGACTTGACCGCCGCTCCCAAGGGCGGCTCCGTGGCCTGGGTGCTCAATGAGCACGGCGCGCGTAACATCTGGGTTGCCGGCGCTCCCGATTACAAAGGACGCCGCCTCACCCAATATCGCGACGACGACGGCCAGGAAATCGACCAAATCACTTGGACGCCGGACGCGCATTCCATCATCTACGTCCGCGGCGGTGATTTCGAAACCCACCGCGATAATCCAAATCCGGCCAGCCTTCCGCAAGGCGTCTCACAGGACATTTGGATCGTTCCCTTCGACGGTGGCGCTCCGCGAAAAATAGCCGAAGGCAGCGAGCCCGCCCTCTCGCCGAAAGGCGACCGCATTGCATTTCTCCGCAAAGGCGAACTGTGGACCATCGGTCTGGAAGACGGCGCGAAAGCCGCCCAATTGCTCCACGCCAAGGGCCAGACCGGTGAACTTCGCTGGTCGCCCGACGGCGCACGAATTGCCTTCGTCACCGCCCGCACCGACCACGCCTTCATCGGCCTCTACAATTTCGACACAAAATCCCTGAGCTATCTGGATGCCAGTACCGACCGCGATTCCAATCCCGTCTGGTCACCCGACGGAAAACAGGTTGCCTTCATCCGCGTCGCCTCCACCACCACTCGCACCCCGGGCCCCGTTCGTACCGCCGCGTACCCGTGGTCCATTCGCCTCGCCGATGCCGATTCCGGAAATGGCCGCGAGCTCTGGCGCGCTTCCGAAGGCCCCGGCAGCGCTTTCCACGCGATGCTCTCCGACAACCAGTTGCTCTGGGGTGCGGGCGACCGTATCGTTTTTCCATGGGAACGCACCGGCTGGATGCATCTGTATTCAATCTCCACGCATGGCGACGCGCCCACGCCCCTAAACACGAACGGCGAGTTTGAAATCGAGCACGTCTCACTGTCGGCCGATCGTAAGACCGTCTTATTCTCCTCCAACCAGGACGATATCGATCGCCGTCATATCTGGCGCGTCTCGGTATTAGGCGAAGGGCTGACGCCGCTTACCCGAGGCGAAACGCTGGAATGGTCACCCCTCGAAACCGCCGACGGCAAGGCAGTGGTGCTGCTGCATTCCGATCCTCGCAATCCTGCTCGCGCCGCAATCAAAATTGGCGGCGCCAACGTTCGCGACCTGGCCCCGGATTCCATCCCCTCGGATTTTCCCGCCGCATCGTTAGTCGCGCCGCAGGCCGTCATCATTTCCGCGGCCGATGGAATGGCCATCCATTGCCAGTTGTTCATGCCGCCCCCTGGCGCCCCAGGCGAGAAAAGGCCCGCCATGGTTTTCTTCCACGGCGGCTCCCGCCGGCAGATGCTCTTGGGCTGGCATTACCGCGATTATTATCACAACTCTTACGCCATGAACCAGTACTTGGCGAGCCTGGGCTACATCGTGTTATCGGTGAATTATCGCAGTGGAATCGGCTACGGTCTGAACTTCCGTGAAGCGCTAAACTACGGAGCATCCGGCGCAAGCGAATTCAACGACGTCCTAGGCGCAGGCCTATACCTTCGAACCCGTCCGGATGTCGACGGCAAGCGCATCGGCCTCTGGGGCGGTTCTTACGGCGGCTATCTCACCGCTCTCGGCCTGGCCCGTGCCTCCGATCTTTTCGCCGCCGGTGTCGACTTTCACGGCGTCCACGATTGGGCAAATCGCAACGTGCCCGACCTTCCCAGAGACGACGCAGCCTCGAGAATCGCCTTCGAATCCTCGCCAATGTCCTCCATCGGCACCTGGCATTCACCAGTATTGTTGATACACGGCGATGACGATCGCAACGTGCAGTTCCATCAAACGGTAATGCTGGTGGAAGCCCTGCGCAAGCAAGGCGTGAAATTCGAAGAGCTAATCTTCCCAGACGAAATCCACGGCTTCCTGACAGAAAAGCGTTGGCTCCAAGCCTACCAGGCCGCCGCCACCTTCCTGTCCAAGCACCTGAATTAGACTTCAACCTGCTGGTCTGAAGATTGTGCTACTACAGTCTGCTGCGTTGTGGGGCAGCCAATCTTGGCTGCAGCCGTCTTTAGGCGGCCTCGGTAATAATGCTCCAATAAAGACGATGCGCCTCCTACTCCTCCTGGTGACCGCCACTACCGGGTTGACGGGTCAGCCGCTATCGTTCCTGTTCCCGCAATACATTCCCATGGGAAACGGATGCTGTTCCGTCCTCACCGGCGACTTCAACCAGGACGGCAAAGCGGACATCGCCGTCGCGCACTCAATCGCTGGTCTTACCATTCTTCTGGGAGATGGTAAGGGTGGATTCACGCGCATCGAGACAGCTCCCGTTGTGCCTCCGGCGATCACAATTCAAGGCCTCGTGGCGGTCGCCGATATTAACGCGGACGGGATCCCCGACATAATAGCGATTGCCAATGCTCCAGGTGTGCCTCTAGGAGCAACCATCGCTTTACTGGGCCGCGGCGATGGTACGTTCCAGACGCCACTGTTACTCGATCGCGATACAGTGAAGGCTGTTGGCGATTTCAATGGGGACGGCAGGCCGGATTTGCTGGTGTACACCGGGTACAATCCGGGGGAAAATCCCGGCAACTTCGCGATCCGCTTCGGTAACGGCGATGGCACGTTCCGTCCTATCGGCCCAACTACGTCATTTCCGGTGGGCGATTTCAGGTTTGCCCTCATCGCTGACTTCAATGGCGATGGGAAAGCGGACCTTGCACAGACCTCCTTTCGGCCGAACGCAAACGGTTTTGTCTATGTCTGGCTGGGCAACGGAGATGGAAGCTTTCGCACCGTCGAGCCGGTGCAGCTATCGGGAAATAACCCAAGCGCGTACCTTGCGGTAGGCGATTTCAACGGTGACGGAAAACCGGATTTGGCGGTCACGGAAGTCCTGGGAACTGGGGAACATGGTGTCGAGCTTCTGCTGGGGAACGGCGATGGAAGCTTCCGCAAGGGAACCACGTCCCCGGCGAACACCCCCGAGTCTCTGCCGGTCCTGGTTGCCGACGTCGACGGCGATGGCCGCATGGACCTGGCAACCGGATTCACGCTTCTGCTCGGTAATGGAGACGGGACACTGCAACCCCCAGTCGCCTTCGGCCAATTTTTCGAACACAACAATACAACTCTATTCAGCGCGCTTGCCGTCGCGGACTTCAATGGCGACGGAAAACTTGACTTGGTTGCGGGCGGAGGCGACGGAACTCAGCTCTCCATTCTGATCGGTAACGCTTCAGCCATGGACAGCTCCGTCAATGCCGTATCCGCGGCGACTTACGCCGGCACGGTCGCCCCTGGTTCCATAGCCACTTTGTTCGGAAAGGATCTCGCCGCCACAACCGCCTCCGCAAGCGGGCTGGAATTGCCGGTAATCCTCGGGAACACGAGAGTTCGAGTTCGAGATGAAGCCGGCGTGGAGCGGCTTGCCGGACTAATCTACGTGAGCCCGTCACAAATCAATTTCCTAATGCCCTCGTTCACGGCCGTCGGCCCCAACTTCGCGCTCAGCGGCTATGCCATCTTCAATGTGGATAATGGCGCGGCGCTGCATGTCGAGGGCGCGCGGTCGACGCTGGTGCAAACGCTCGCTCCGGGTTTTTTTACGGCGGATGCCACCGCTGTTCGCGTCCAAAGCGATGGAAGCCAGACGCCGGTATCCGTTTTCGAATGCTCCTCGACAGGATCGTGTGCGTTGGTTCCAATCGACCTAAGCGCGGAAGGAACCGTCTACCTCACCCTATACGGAACTGGATTCAGATACGCCGATTCGGCAATCTGCGTAATTGGAAGCAAGTTCGCGTCTGTATCTTACAGCGGTCCTCAGCCGGTCTTCCCCGGCCTCGATCAACTGAACGTCCCGCTGCCGAAGACTCTGCCAAGCGGCACGGCAAATTCTCAGTGTTCCTTTCGCATCGGCTCTACGAATGAATCGGCCTCCGCCAGGTTCACGATCAGCATCAAGTAATACCGCAAAGCGGGGACTGGCTCGAATTTCGCCGTCTTTGCGAAACTCGTGCCTGTACCCGCTTTGCCTTTTTCGTACAGATAGGTATTTCCAGCATTGCAGTCGACGACGTGAAGCAGCCAATCCTGGCTGCAGCCGACTTCAGGCGGATTCCGGTTTTCTCAGGCTGGTGATGTCGGCAAAAAGCCGACCGCAGGCAGGATTGCCCACCCAACAAGATCGAAATATTTAAAACTAAGGGCCATGCCCACCCTTGAACCGGACATGGCATGGCCCTTTTTCGGTTTTACTGCACCACCATATTCACCGGATTCGACGTCGCCGCCCCGGCCTTCAACACCACCGGAACAGTCCCAGTCACGCCGCTCGGCACAGTTACCGCCGTTTGATACAAGCCGACGAATCCGGGAGACGCGATGGAGTAGATCACCGTCGCGGGCTGCCCGCCGATCGTGGCCGTCACCGCAACCGTGTTGTTAAAGCTCGATGCCCCCGGCGGCACCACCAGAACACCGGTCGACGCAGCCGGAACCACTTGACCCAACCCCGTCGAATAGATGACCACCGCATCTCCAGCCTTCGCCGGATTAGCTGTCGTGGTAAGCGAGAAGTCGCTGTTCTTCACCACCGCCCCCAGGTTAGTGGCCGCATCGACGATGAAAAGACTCGGCGCCACGGCGTCGACCGCAATATTCATCACCACGCTCACGCCGCCCGCGGTTGTTACCACCAGCGGTTGCGTGCCGGCGGCAACCTCAAACGGCACCTGCACGTTGAGCTGCAGCGGGCTGACGAAGTAGAACGGCGCTTTGAATCCGGCAATCGTAACACTCACGCCATTCATTGCGGTCGGCAGCGATGTTAGACCGCGGAAAGCTCCCAATCCCGATGTGATCTGGGAGAGGTTCGTTCCGTAAATCGACAAAATGGACCCCGGTGCGGCGCGAAGGATCGGCGAGGCATTCGCGGCAACGCCCAGCACGACGGGCAGTACAGGGGAACCCGCAAGTTGCGCCCGGATAGCGCCGCCCGCATTGACCGTCGTGTGCAGGTTGACATACTGCTGCGAAGGATCCTTGACGATCGAATTAAGGGTTGCGATGCCCGCTGCCGTCGAAACGGTCACGAGTTTGTAGATGTTCCCACTGCCGCTGTCGCTGACGACTGTGTTACCGGCGCTAAGGCCGGTGTTGATCGTCACGCCTCCCGCCACGCCTGTGGGCCCATCGTGAATATGCAGGCCCGTTATGGTCGTCGCAGCGGGAAATCCTCGAAAATTGATGTCGAAGATAGTGGTTCCGGCCGCCACTGTGCCATCCGCATTCCGCAGCGTATAGGTCGAAACGGCTGCCGTCCCTGTCGCCGCCAGCCCCACGATCGGCGGAGTCTCATTGGACGGAAGCATGCTCACTTGAAATGTCGCGCTGTCGGTATTGCGAAGCTGATCGCGTATAACTCCGCCCCCAAACTTATCGGTATGGATATTGATGTAGAAGCCGCCCGGATTATCGAACAATCCATTAATCGCGTCCGCTTCGGCCGCGAAACCGCTGTCACTCGAAGCCACTGGTATCAGGTAATTCAGCGTGCCGCCTCCGGAGGAATCAATCGCCACCGAAGCCGTCCCACCACCGATTCCGGTGTTAAGAACCACGCCGGCGTTCGCGCCCGCTGGTCCTTTGTGAATATGGAATCCGGTAAACGACGTTCCGGCGGTAGTAGCATCCAGCCCCGTGTAAACTGCATTGAAAATCGTCTCGCCCAGAACGAGGTTGCCGGAACCATCCCGCGCCCGCAACACGATTACCGTGGCAACGGCCGAGCCAACGGCGGAAGTGGGTGGAACCTCATTCTGCGGGCTCATCAATCCCATCAAGATCTTCATCTCGGCCTGTACAAGCTGACCGCGCATGGCGCCCCCGGGATTGGCCGGAGTGTGAACGTTCACATAGTAATTCTGCGGGTTGTTGAGCATGTCTACAATGGTCGCGACGGTCGCCGCAGGAGCCGTTTGCGGAACTTGCACCTGCTTCTGGATTCGTACTTTGCCGGTAGCGTCCACGGCGACGCTCTTGTCGCTTCCGTTAACATCCGTCGGTACCACGATCGGCCCGGACGTACCCGCGGGCGCGTTGTGGATGTGCAGACCCGTTACCATCACCGCGCTCGAAAACTTGGTGGAAACATCGAAATCCACGGAGCCCGAAGTAATGTTGCCCCCGCTATCGCGAACGACGTGGACCCACACAATCGCATTAGCGCTCGAAGTATCGGTGATCGCAGGTACTTCGTTCGCGGGAAGCAACTGCGTCAGAAATGGAATCGTCTGGGCAGTATCCGCCAGCGCCCCCGATGCGCAAGCCAAAAGCAATCCCGCGCAAGACAAAAACATGGTCTTTTTCATAAGTATCCTCCCCACTGATTTGAACCCCTATCCAAAAGCATACACGCCGGCTAGGGCTGGAACTAGTATAGATTTAACCTCGGCTAGGATACTGCTATCGCCGGCCGGCTGGAGACTCACCCCGTATACCTGCAGCGGGACACGGCCTTTTTCCAGCCTGCGTATAACTGTTCCCGCCGATCTGCCCCCATCCGAGGCTCATAACTCTTCTCCGCTTGCCAGAATTGTTCCAGTTCGTCGAGTCCCTTGAAAAATCCGGTGGCCAAACCCGCCAGATATGCGGCTCCCAGCGCGGTCGTTTCCGCATCGGCCGGCCGCACGATTCGCTTGCCCAGAATGTCCGCCTGGAACTGCATCAGAAAGTCGCTCGCGGCGGCGCCCCCATCCACGCGCAGCTCCTTCAACTCTTCCCCGCTATCGGCCTCCATCGCCTCCACTAACTCCCGTGTCTGATACGCGATACTTTCCAGTGCCGCCCGCGCAATCTCAGCCTTGCCGCTCGCCGCCGTGAGGCCGGTCAACATGCCGCGCGCATTCGAATCCCAATGCGGCGCTCCCAAGCCCACAAACGCCGGCACCAGGTAAACGCCTCCGGTATCCGCCACCGTTCCCGCCAGCTCGCCACTCTCGGCCGCCGTGCGGATAATTCCCAACTTGTCGCGCAGCCATTGAACCGCCGCCCCCGCGATAAATATACTGCCTTCGATCGCGAACTGCGCGCCGCTATCCAGCGACGCCGCCCGCGTCGCCAGCAACTTGTTTTTGGAAACCGGCTGCTTCGCTCCGGTATGCAGCAGCGCGAAACACCCCGTTCCATATGTGTTCTTCGAAAGTCCAGGCCGGAAACATGCCTGCCCGAACAGCGCCGCCTGCTGATCTCCCGCGATGCCCGCGATCGGAATTTCACCGCCCAGATGTTCCGCCGCGGCAGCCCCCACCACAAAACTCGATGGCACGATGCGTGGCAGCATGGCGCGCGGTACTCCGAACGTATCCAGCAGTTCTTGATCCCACTCGCCCGTCGCCAGATCCATCAACATGGTCCGCGACGCATTCGAAGGATCGGTAACGTGTACCGCGCCATTCGTCAGCTTCCAGATCAGCCACGTATCGACGTTTCCGAAAAGCAATCCGCCATCGCGCGCTTTCTGCTTCGCGCCGGCGACATTCTCCAGAATCCACCGGATCTTGCTGCCGGAAAAATATGCATCGATCACCAATCCGGTCTTCCGCACAATGGTCGAGGCGATCGGCGAAGCAGCCAGTTCGCCGCAGAATGCAGCCGTTCGCCGGCATTGCCAGACAATCGCGGGCGCAACCGGCTTCCCGGTCTTGCGATCCCAAACGACTGTCGTTTCGCGTTGGTTGGTGATCCCAATCGCGGCGATCGATTGCACACCCTCCCGTGCATGCGCCAGCGTGCGCCGCGCGGCGTCTAATTGCGAACGCCAGATCTCGTCGGCGTCCTGCTCCACCCACCCGGACTGTGGATAGCGGCACTCAATCGGAGCCGATTCCATGGCCAATCGATAGCCGTGTTCGTCATAAAGCGCGGCGCGCGCGCTGGTGGTTCCTTCATCAAGCGACAAGAGAAAAGGCACTCTGGCATTATAGTAAGTGACATGTTCTTCCGCCGAGTGAAGCCGCACCAGCCGTCGTTCCAAGATCGCATCGCGGGCCTGAAGCAATTTGGATTCACATCGAATTTCGTAAATCCAAAAAGTTCGGTCGTCAGCCGCGACGGCATCGGCGCAACCATCGACGACACCCCGGGCCAACACCCCCACGTCAGCAAAGCCGGCCTAATCGTCGGCGACGAAATCGGTCTCCTGGTAAACGGCGGCTACCAGATGTTTTGGAAGACACCATCCGCCCATCGGCTCCCCGCCCAAGCGTCGCAGCTAAGAGCCCTGCATAATTTCCAGGAAGATCTAAAACAAGCGCTAGGTCTGCCCAGCCTCTACAACGAAGGCCTGGGCACCACCTCCGACCTGCACCTATACGACCGCGTAGAACACCGCGACGCAGGCGATTCCCACAAACCCTGGGAAGTCCACGCCCAAGTCCCCAAACCCTAGCCCCGAGTCCCCAACCCATAGCTCCCCCCATCCCAGGGGTTGAAGAGAGGGCCCTGCGCCGTCGAAATGTTTAGTGTCGCGAGTTACGACGGTTAACCTGTGCTGGGCTGCCGTAGCCGCAAGCAGGCCGTCAATGACCGCGATGGGTGTTCCCCGTATGCCCCAACGTTCCGCCATGGGATGATCGACGGGAAGGATCAGCCCTGAGAACCATGACTGAAGAACGGTTTCCAACCATCGTTCAAACTGGTCGCGGCGTTTCCCTGATGGAAGGAGTTCAGTCCCTTTGCGAATCTCGCCCACGTCAAAACGCTGACGTGAAGTTCTTCTTCGGGGACTGCCTGAAGCCAAGCGGCAACACGGGAGGACATTCGCGTCGAGAAGAAAGCCACTCATATTTCGACGCCGCGGCCAAAGTCTCGGTCGCGTTCGAGATCGAGCTCGGCGCCGGCCAGAGGTGATTCAGCAAAAAGCTGCACGAGGTTCTTCCGTGTCTTTATCGGCTCCGTTTGAGGCGTCGGATTCTTCTCAAGCAATGCGGCCAAGGCATGATCGAGGACCTCGTCAGGACTACGGAAATGGCCTCTCTGGATTTCCTCCAGGATGATCCGTTCCTGGTCGGGCTTGAGGTCCCATGATCTCACGGCCGCGCGCTAGGCAGCCCCGAGCTTCTTATACAATTCCCCGCTCTGCTTATCCTGCAGCACCACGCCTCGCAAGTACAGAAACCGGGGAAAAATCAGCGAAGCAAACATCGGGTCGCCCGACGATAACGGAATCGGGTACAGCGCCACCAGCTTCTTTGCATCCGCCGCCCTGCCGTTCTCCACATACGCCCACGCCAGCAAAGTCCGGATCTGCCCATCGAACGACGGATTGGTCTCGCGATAATTCTTCTCGAGGAGCGGCAGAGCCTTCGCATACTTGTGCGCCAGCATAAACCCGGCCGGGGTCGCTCCATCGGCCACCAGTCGGCATATCGTGCTCATATTTCGGGCTCCGGGACTCTGCGCGCTCCGCACAGCCTGCTCCGCCATGCTCACAGCGCCCTTCGAATCGCCCATCTGCAGTTTCCAAATCGAGAGTTGGCACGCGCCCACCACCGGCCCCTCGCCCGGCAGCTTGGCAAGAATCTGTTCCAGACGCTGCATGCCCGCCTTGCGCCGGCCCGTCAGGAATTCCCACTGCGCCTGCTGATACGCCGCCAGCTCGCGTTGAGCCGACGGAGCCGCGCTCAGGTACTTCTGAAAAAGGCCATCGGCGCCCGGCAAATCGCCGGTCATCAGTCGCGCCTGGGCCGCTTTCAACAGTTCCGCTGCATTCTTCGCGCCCGCTTCCAGAAAATACTTTTCGGCGCCGGCGAAATCGCCCAGGTAAAAACTCACCTCGCCCAGCGAATCCAATCCATTGATGTCCCCCTGCTCTAGGCCTCGCTGATAGGTCTCCAACGCACGCCGCGCGCCCGCCAAATCTCCGGCGAATGCGTATGCATAACCCAGTTGATTCCAAATAGTCTGGTCGTCACCCGCCAACTTGGCGGCCGCCTCGAAGCTGCGCACGGCATCCGGAAACTCTCGTTCAGAAAGCTGCAACTCAGCCAGTTCTTTGAGCCTGCCGTAATTCGGCGAACTGCTCCGCGTCAGAGTTTCCAGCGCCTTCTCGCGCTCATTCGCGTCACCGGAAACGGTACTGAGAACATAGTCCAACTCCGCCGCGTCGATGGCGTTCGGACGCGCGTTCCTCGCGGCCGTCAACACCTTCAGCGCCTGATCCCGATCGCCGCCGCCCGCCAAAACTTTCGCCCAAGTGAGGTACGCCAGCGAGAATCCCGGATCGGCCGCCGTGGCAGATTCGAGCGCGCGCAATGCCGCCGCGCGATCGCCCGCATTCAACGCCTGGCCGTAGTCGCGAAACGCCTCTTCCTTAGCGGTTCCAAACGGCCGCGCCGACGGGCTCAACTTCGCAACCAGACGATTCACCATCGGCAACACCCCTTCCGAGGCCGGCCCGTCCATCTCAAAGCTATCCACCATTCTCGTCCGGCGAATATCTTCCACGGTCACGCGGAAATTGATCCGCCCCTTGCTTTCGAAATAATATCCTTGAATAGCCCGCGTAGCATCCATCGAATTCGACGCCGCGATGGATTCCACGTTCTGCGCATAAACATTCCCCACGGGGGTTAGATCGTAGACAATCGCAGCCGCGACGGCACGGCCGATCCAAGCCAGGTTTTCGTTGGAACTTAGATTCTCAAAAGGAAGAATTGCCAACCGCTCGGCGGAAGCCGGCTTCTTCCGCGCGCAAGCCGGTCCGAGTGCCAGGAAAGTTGTGATGAGAAAAAGAGTCCGCGATCCCCTACAGGACACGCGGCTCCATCGCGAGAAGCTGCTTGAACTCGGGTAGTTCCTTCAAGGCCGCGAACTCCGGGTCTTCGGAAAATTTCTTTCGTTCTTTGAAGCCTTCCTCGATGGACTTCCGGATGTACAGTAACGCCCGGTCGTTCATGCCCGCTTTGGCGTACGTCTTGGCCATGAAATAGTGGAATTTCGCGCGTTCTTCCACGCTGCGCTCCTGCAGCAGAACGCCCTGGGTGCTGCGGCTCTCGAAAACGTCCGGGTCCAACGAGAGGGCATGCTGCCAGCTTTCCCAGGCGCGCGCGTAGTCCCTGCGCGCAAAGTAGCCGGTTCCCAAATTGCTCCACATGGAAGCCGAATTGGGACTGATGCGTAGCGCCTTCTTATATTCGTTTATCGCCCGCCGGAAACTCTTGCGGGCATAGTGGATCGTGCCCAGGTTGTTGATCGCCTCGGCGTACTCCGGATTCGATCGAATCGCCTGCCGGTAGTACTTTTCGGCCATGTTGTATTCCAGCAACTGATGATAAGAAATGCCCGTCTTATTCAAAAGCACGGCCGTCTTAGGACCTTCCTGGTACGCGTCCACCGCTTCCCGGTACATTTTCCGGGCCATGAAAATATCGCCGCGCATCTCCGGCGTCACGATATTGACGGGCTTCGGCGGCGGCACGGCGGCAGCTTGAGGACTGCGCGATTCCTCGCGAAAACCGTTCTGGGGAGTCACAGCCTGCGGAGCAGCGGCCAGAAACATCCGCGCCGCGGCAAAGCTGAGCGTAACGAAACTTAGTCTGGAAACCATATTCGGCCTCCTTCGGAACATCGGTCGTACTGCAGAAAACATTAGACGGCATACGTTAACAAAAGTGCCGTCAATGCCCCTTACCTGCCTATCTAAATATACCCCTAATTTTATCGAGCAGGTTTTTCTTCTTTGGATCTTCCCCCGGCCGCTTCGGATCCGCTCCCGCCGCTGGCGCGTCATGGGCGGCGCGCTCCGGCTGCGACGAGCTTCCCTGCACCGCCCGCCCTCCGGCTGGCGTAACCTGGCGCACTGGCGGTTGTGAAGTGTCCCAGCTCGCTACTTGAGTGCCGCCACCGCCGTGCAATTGGCATGTCTCCACCGGCTGCGTTCCAGCGATGAAGTACTCAGTTCGTACCTTGGGACAACCTGCGGTTGCCAACTGGCCGGACAGCGGATCGATCTGCGTGCTCACGATTCCAGCCGGTGCGCTGAACTGCGTAACGTTCCGGTATTCCCGATGCTCGTGAGCGCGCTTCATGAATTCGGCCCATACCGGCAGCGCCGAATGCGCGCCCTCCAGATTCAACTGGCGGTTGTCGTCGAAGCCCACCCAAACCACGCACAGCAGCTTGGACGTGAACCCGGCGAACCATCCGTCATGCGACGTGCCGGTCTTGCCTGCCACGGGAAAATTGATGCCGCGGCCATACATTCCGGCGGCCGTGCCACTGCGCACAACTTCTTCCAGCAACTGGTCCATCAGGAAAGCCACGCGTGGATCCAGCACCGTGCGATGTTCCGGCTTGCTGTCGTATATCTGCGAGCCGCGTTCGTTCGCGATGCTGCCGATAAAATAAGGCTTGGAGTAAACTCCCCGATTGGCGTAAATCGTGTACGCGCCGGCAATCTCGAGCGGCGTCACCTCATACGCTCCCAGCGCTACCGACGGCGTGGCGTGTATTTCCATGTTCATGCCGGCGCGCCGCGCCACGTCCACCACGGCTCCATAGCCGGTCTGCTCGGCCAGCTTGATGGTTGCAATGTTCAGCGAGTGCGCCATGGCATCGCGCATGGAAACCGAGCCGAAGAATCTGTTTCCGAAGTTGCTGGGCTCATAGGGCTTGCCATCGAACCAGAACGTAGTGGGCTCGTCCATGAGCATGGTGGCGGGCGTCAGCAACAGGCTCCCGCCCGAAAGCGCGGTATTCAGCGCAGCCGCATAAACAAAGGGTTTGAACGACGATCCGGGCTGCCGCTTGGCTAGTATCCGATTCAGTTGACTCGTTCCGTAATTGCGTCCGCCCACCAACGCCCGCACTTCGCCCGTCAACGGATCCAGGGCGATCAGCGCACACTGGGGGTCGGGATATTTCGGGTCCTTCTTCTTGCGGGCTTTGATCCGTTTATCCGCTTCCTCCATGCCGATGCGCACCGCTTCGGCGGCATCGCGCTGCAGATTCAAATCCAGGGTCGTGTATATCCGGTAGATGTTGCTCTGAAAGTTGTACTCCGGAAACTTCTCCCCCAACGTATCGTTCAGCAGATCGACAAAGTAAGGAGCATCCGTCGCCTCCATACCCGTATGGACAAGTCCTAAGGGAGCTTCGGTGGCGCGCTGGTACTCCTGGTCGTTGATGTATTTGTTCTCGTGCATCAACTTCAACACCAGGTTGCGGCGTGGCTTGGCGCGGTCCGGCCAGCGGTATGGATTGATAAAACTGGGCTGTTGGATCAACCCCGCCAGCATCGCGGATTCCGCCAAATTCAACTTGTTAATCTCTTTGCCGAAATACACCTGCGAAGCCTCGCCGAACCCGCGGATTCCAAAACTTCCTCGGTTTCCCAGCGGCACTTGATTGGCGTAATACTCGAAGATCTGCTCCTTCTTCAGCTTCTGCTCCAGGTGCATGGTGATTAATACTTCCGGGATCTTGCGCCTCCAGGAACGGTCGCTGCGATCGAGGAAAAGCATTCCGGCGAGCTGCATGCTGAGCGTGGATGCGCCTTGCGCGTTCTGTCCCGTCTTCATATCCACGTAGGCGGACTTCACG
Source organism: uncultured Bryobacteraceae bacterium (assembly GCA_955652915.1). Taxonomy (GTDB): domain Bacteria; phylum Acidobacteriota; class Terriglobia; order Bryobacterales; family Bryobacteraceae; genus Palsa-89. The sequence goes on along the minus strand of CATPCJ010000068.1, from coordinate 7,406 downwards.
ATGCGGATGGGATCGAACCCGGAGTGCTGGAAAAATCGCTTGTCCTCCGCCGACACCACCGCGTGCACCAGCACCGGAGGAATGTCTTCGTAACGAATCAGGCGCCGCTTTTCCCGATTCTTGTCGAACAGATTCGAGATCAACTCCGGTTCCAGCGTGTATTCGGTGCGATCGGTATTGTCCGCCAGCGAGATGATCTTCGAGACTTTGCCAGCGGCGAATTTCACCACGCCTTCATCGCGCTTGAAGTACGAATCCGGACCAGGATAGATGTCGATTTCGTTCGCCTTCAATGTGTAGTAGCCCATCCGGTTTTTCTGGGATTCGCTATAGCCGCTGTGCCGCAGGTCGTTGGCGATTTCCTGCGGAGTCGCCGTGTCGCCCACCCCAATCGTGCGCGGACTGGCGAACAGCATCGAAGTATTCGTGTAACCGTTATTCAGCTTGGCTTCAATCAGCTTGGAATACTTGGTGTAGTAGTAAGTGAAGATGGCCAGCCCAACCACAAAAGTGAAGACAATAATGCCGAGGATGATTTTGCCCGCCGGATGCAGCATGAACCGCACCATGGAGGCCTGACGGGGAACCTGAACTTTTACCGCCACTATACTTCCATCTTCTCACGTAGCGCGGCCTCTCAGGCTGCCGCATCGAGACTCGTCTCGATGCTCCGGGGAAAGAGCCTCGAGACGAGTCTCGAGGCCGCAGACACGAGTGTCCGCGCCACTCCCGAACTCATCAGACTTTCAACTCCCATCCGTTGCGCACCGCCGGCTTCACCCACTTGTTCGCTTCCGCGCTATTCGTGAAGCGCAGGTTCTTGCTGTCCCAATCCAGCTTGCCGGGCACTCGGAAGGCGATCGCGGCCAATGCGAGCCATTCGGCGTAAGGTGAGGTGATGTTGAAATCCGAGCAGGATGAATCGCCGCCTTTGCAGGCGCGGACCCAGTCCAGCATGTGCCCCGGCGATCGTGTCAGCAGTTGCGGAGGAAGCACGTACTCTTTCCATCTCGCCGACGGCAGCAGCCACACGCCTTCGCCCCGATTGCAGGTGGCCATGATTCCCCTGGTGCCAATGAAGACGGACCCGTTGCCGGTGAGGATGCCTGGTTGAGGCCCGCCGCCGCGCTCTCCAAAAACTTTCACTCCCGGACCTCCGGCGCCCTGCCTCACGTTCGATGGTGGGCGTTGCGGGGGAGCATTCGCAGGGTCGCGCGGGCGAGCGGTGGGGCGACCCTTGTCCGCCAGATTGTCCGAAGGCGGGAGGATGGTTTCATTCTCCATGCCGGGGACGCTATAGACATCGGTATCCGTGGCGCGCGCTGAATCGTGGTAGAAGATCTTCACCGCGGGCATTTCGCCCCTTGCCGGAAAATCCAAGCGGATGGTCGCGTGATTCGGAAACGTGATGCTGCTCTTGCCCTCGATGCCGACGCACTCTACGCTCAACGGTGCTCCCAATTGCAGCGCATGGTGCACGGGACCGGCCGTGTGAGTGGCCCAGTTGCCAATCTGGCCCGTGCCGAAATCGTAAAAGCCGCGCCAGTTGTACGGCACATACCAGGAGCTGTATGGACGCATGGGAGCGGCGCCCAGCCAATGATCCCAATCGAGCGTGGGGGGCACCGATTCTTCCGGAGGCAATTCCTGAAGTCCGGTGGGGTGAGTGCCGGGAGTGGTGGATACGTGCGCTTCGGTGACATCGCCGATGGCGCCGGACCAGACGATCTCAGCCGCCACCCGATGACACTCATGCGAGAAGCCCTGATTGCCCATCTGGGTCGCGACTTTGTATTTAGCCGCTGCTTCCAGCAGGAGCCGGGCCTCCCACGGAGTTCTGGTGAGGGGCTTCTCGATATAAACGTGTTTGCCGCGCTGCATGCAGGCCAAGCCAACCTGAGCGTGCATGAAGTCGGGGATGGCGATGGTGCAGGCGTCGATGTTCTTCCCTTCTTTATCCAACATTACCCGGAAATCGCGATAGAGCGGCACCTTCTCGAAGCGCTTCATGTTTGGCGCAGCGCGGTCCAGATCGACGTCGCAGAGCGCGACAATATTTTCGGTGCGGGCTGCGTCGTTCAGGTCTACTCCGCCCTGACCGCCGCAGCCGATGGCCGCGACATTCAATTTGTTGTAGAAAGGCTTGTAGCCCAGAGCCCTAAGAGATGGCACGCTGCCGTAGCCGCCGATAGGCACCGCACCGGCCAGTAGCGAGCCGAAAAAGAAGTGCCGTCTGGAAAGATTATCGTATGACATGTCCGACCATTCTATGTGGATTCGATCCCTGGGGTCAACGAAACGAACGGATCGCCGACAGCATCGCCTGCACGGGGGCGTTATCGCTAAAGGTATTGCTAACGTGCGAATAAATATCGATGTTCCCTGGGCCGAAGACGAAGCTTCCGCCCAGTTGAAACGGATCCTTGCCCATCCGATGCTGCTTGAATCCGGTTGCCTTGGCCCGTTTCCGTGCCAGGATATTGGCGGGCGAAACGAGTTGAAAGATATTACCTTTTCTCAAGTCGATCGCGCCATACGCGCGCTGTTGCTCGTCGATCAGCAGCGGGAAAGCAATGCCCGTCTCATCTCGAAAGCTGCGGGCATGCTCCCGATCGCTCAGCCCGATCGCCGCCAGGTTGGCTCCTAACTTTTGAAATTCCGCCTCGTGTTCACGCAACTGCGCGACGTGCAAACGGCAGAAGATTCAACCGTAGTGGCGAAGAAAGACGAGTGCTGCAACGTGGGCTTCCCAAAGGGAGCCTAGCCGAATTTCTTGTCCGTCGCAATCGGGAAGGACTATGTTTGAGAGGGCGGCGCTAAGCATTTGGCCCTAAGTATTTGCGCATGGAGACTCGTGTCGATGCTGCGGGGGCCAAAGAGCCTCGAGACGAGTCTCGAGGCCGCAGACACGAGTGTCCGCGCCACGTATTGGGTTCGCAAAAAGTCATTTCCTTGGGTGTACCACGATGCCTTCGCGGATATCGTCGCCGGGGTTTACGATTATTGTGTCTCCTTCTGACAGGCCAGAGGTGACTTCGACCTCCGGGCCATAGTCGCGGCCCACCACGATCTTTTGGAAGTGCACTTTGTGATCCGGGCCCATTACAGCCACTTGTGTGCCGCCGGACCGGATCATCAGGGTATCGCCCGGAATCAAGGGCGGCGCGTTCGAGCGAGCAATTTTGAACTTCACTTGGCCGTACATTCCCGGCAATAGAATGTGATCCGGGTTCTGGAGGTGAACTTCGGTCCGCATGGTCCGCGATGCTTCGTCGAGGGAATTCGCCGTGCGCGCCACAATGCCGTGGAATATACGGCTGGGCAATTCCTGCACGGTTACGTCGGCCGCCATTTTCAGATGAATCGCCGCTGCATTGGCCTGTGGCACGCTGATGAAAATTCGCAGTAGATCGATCTGGGCTTCGCGCAGTAATTCCCGATTTGGAGAATTCGTGCCCGCGCTGATCAGCGTGCCTGAGGTGGTGTTCCGCACCGTGATGATCCCGTCGAACGGCGCTGTAATGTTATCGAACGCCTTCATCTCAACCAGCCGTTGCACATTCGCCTCGTTCGAGCCGATGTTGCTCTGCGCCGCGGCCACATTCGCCTCGGCGGCTTCCAGGTCCGCTTGGCGCGCGTCGTAGGCCGCCTGCTTTTCATCTCCATCCTGCCGCGCGGCGACGCCTGCCTCCACCAGTTGCTTCCACCGTTCCACGGTGACTTTGGCAAGCGCGAGATTTGCCTTGGCCTGCGCGACGGCCGCTTCCGATTGTTTGAGCGCCGCCTTCGTTTGGTTAACAGCCGAACGCGCCTGGCGTAATTGTTGGTCCAATTCGGGAGACTCGATATCTCCTAACACCTGCCCGGCATGCACGCGATCGCCGATGTCCACGTAAAGCTTCTTCAAATAACCGTCTGCCCGCGCGTAGATGGGCGCTTCGAACATCGCGTCGATATTTCCCGGCAGCACCAGATCGGCCGTCTTCGATGAATCGCGCACGACCACCGTATCGACGACGGGAACGCGGTCCCGCTCCTCATTGGAGGCCGCCAGCAGCGCCTTTTGCCGGCCCAACCGGGGCACCAAACCGAATGCGAATGCGGCGATCAATACCAACACCGCAAGCAATAGTGCGCCAATGTAACGAACCTTCACGCCTTAGGTTTCCAACTCCTTTTCGTAACTTTTCGGTTGCTTGCGGCGGAGCACGCTGTAAACGACGGGAACGAACAACAGCGTAGCAAACGTAGCCACCACCAGTCCTCCAATCACGGCCCGTCCGAGCGGCGCGTTCTGTTCCCCGCCCTCGCCGAAACCGATGGCCATCGGAAGCATGCCGACGATCATAGCCAACGCGGTCATTATGACCGGCCGCAGCCGCGTGTAACCCGCCTCCAAAGCGGCATCGCGCGCGCTCATTCCGGCGGCGCGCTCATCGTTGGCGAACGTCACTAACAGGATACTGTTCGCGGTGGCGACACCAATACTCATGATCGCGCCCATCAATGCCGGCACGCTGATGGTGGTCTGCGTCAGAAACAGCATCCAGAGAATTCCGCATAACGCGCCCGGCAACGCGGTCAGGATAATGAACGGATCCAGCCAGGATTGAAAATTCACCACCATGACGAAGTAGACCAGCAGAACCGCGAAAATCAGGCCGAAGCCCAGACCCACGAACGACGAATTCATGGTCTCCACCTGGCCGCGCGTCTCGATTGTAGTTCCCCTCGGCAGATGCTTCCGCACGTCGCCCACGATTCGCTCGACGTCGCCCGCGAAACCTCCCAGGTCGCGATTTTCCAAGTTCGCGTAAACATCGAAAACCGGCTGGACGTTGTAGTGATTCACAACTTGCATCTCTTCGCCCCGCTCGAAATGCGCCAGATTGCTCAGCAATTCCGGAGCGCTGCCGTTCAAGTTGATAGGCGTGCTGCCGAGCGTCTCGGTGGAATCCACGCGAGACGGGGGCGTCTGCACGGCGATCATATAATTCACGCCGTTGACCGGATTCAACCAATAATTCGGCGCCACCTGGCTGGTGGAGCTGAGCGAGATCAGCATGCTGTTCGCGACGTCGCGCTGTGTCAGGCCCATTTGGCTGGCGCGCGTGCGGTCCACATTCACGTTGATGGTGGGGGCATTGCGCACCTGGTGCAGGTGCACATCGGCGGCGCCGGGAATGCGGGCAATCCGGCTCTCGATTTGTTTTGCCAGTTGGTAATTCGCATCTTCGTTGCGGCCAATCACCTGAACGTCGATGGGAGCCGGCAATCCGAAGTTCAAAATCTGACTCACAATGTCGGAAGGCTGGAAGAAAAAGGTAGCCTCGGGATGGGTGGCGCGCAATTTCCTGCGCAGTTCGCCGACGTACTCCCAAGTGGGGCCGTGCTGCCCTTCTTTTAACGAAACCAGGATCTCGCCGTCCGAAGAACCGATGGTCGAGCTGTCCGTAAACGCCAGGTTGATGCTGCCGAACGGCAGGCCGATGTTGTCCAGAATGTTGGTGAGCTCGCGCTCCGGGATCACGCGGCGGATGGTATCCTCCACGCGTCCGAACAATTGCTCCGTCTCTTCAATACGCATGCCGGCGGGCCCGCGGACGTGCAAGCGGAATTGCCCGGCATCCACGCGCGGGAAGAAATCTTCGCCGATAAACGGATACAGTCCGAACGAAACTCCACAGAACAACAGGAACAAAACGAAAGCGAGGCCGCGATGGCGAAGAGTCGTGTCCAGCAATTTTCGATAGGATTCCCGCAAGCGGCTGAACTGACGATTGAAAACGTGGTGCAGCTTCCAAAATACATCCAGTTTCGCGGACGACGCCGATTGTTCCACGTTGGCGCTTTCGTGCCCCAGCAAATCGCCGGCTTCCGATTGATAGCGGTCCACTTCACCCGCCAGCAGGAATCGAACCATGGTAGGCACCAGGGTGCGGGACAGCACGTACGACGCCATGATCGCCAGCACCACCGCCGCCGCGAGAGGAGTGAACAGAAACTTCGCCGCTCCTTTCAGGAACACCACCGGAACGAAAACAATGCAGAGGCACAGGGTGGAGACGAAGGCCGGAATCGCGATCTGTTGCGCGCCATCCAAAATCGCGCGAATGATGGGCTTGCGCTGCGCCAGATTGCGATGGATATTTTCGATCTCTACTGTCGCGTCGTCCACCAAGATGCCGACCGCGAGCGCCATTCCTCCCAGCGTCATCACGTTGATGGTCTGGTTGCAGAGGTACAGCACGATGAGCGACGTCAAGATAGATAGCGGAATCGAAATGCAGACAATCAAGGTGCTGCGCCAGCTTCCGAGGAAGAGCAGGATCATGATGCCGGTAAGCACTGCCGCCACCACTCCCTCGCGCACCACGGAATCAATCGCCGCCCGGACGAACACGGACTGGTCGAACATGAATTTCACGTTCAAACCTTCGGGAAGCGTGGCGAGGATGCGCGGCAGGGCCTTCTTCACTTTTGCCACGATGTCCAGTGTCGACGCGCCACCGCTTTTCAAAACGGTGATGAGCGTGGAGCGCCGGCCGTCTTGCCGCACCATGTTGTTTTGAACCGCGTATCCGTCGCGCACTTGCGCCACATCTCGCACATAGATAGTGGCGCCATGGGCCTGCTTCACCGGTAAATCGTTCAGCGCAGCCATCAATTCCGGGCTGCTGTTCAGCCGCACGTTGTACTCGCGGCCGCCCATCCTGGCAACGCCCGCGGGCAGCATCAGGTTCTGAGCGTTGATGGCGCCGGCCACGTCGGTTGCCGAAAGATTATTGGCGAACATCGCCTTCGGATCGAGATCCACCATGATCTGCCGCGGTTTGCCGCCGTAGGGCAAAGGAAGCGACGCGCCTTGCACCGTCGCCATCTGGGTGCGGATGAAATTCAGGCCGTAGTCGTAAATCTCCTGCTCCGACATGCTGGGACTGCTCACGCCCAACTGCAGAATCGGCACGCTGGACGCGTTGTAGCGCATCAGAAACGGCGGAAACAAACCGGGCGGGAGCACACGCAGAACGGACTGGGTGGAAGCGGAGATCTGCGCCAAAGCCGCCTCAACGCGCGCGTCCGGGTGGAAGAAAATCCTCAAGACGCTGGTGCCGTTTACCGACTGCGATTCCATATGCTCGATGTCGTTCACGGTGGTGGTCAAACCGCGCTCGGTCACAGTCGCGATGCGTTTGGCCATGTCTTCGGCGGAGATGCCGGTGTAACTCCAGATGACGTTGATGATCGGAATGTTGATTTCCGGAAAAATATCGGTCGGCATGCGCACGATTGCGAGACCGCCGAGCAGCACGATCATCAGCGACATTACGACGAATGTGTAGGGCCGGCGGAGGGCCAGGCGGACAATCCACATGAAGTTCTAGTCTAGCTCGGGGGCTCGGGGC
>CATPCJ010000067.1 GCA_955652915.1 uncultured Bryobacteraceae bacterium | reverse complement strand
GTGTCATTGCTTTCCCGGATCAGCAGGTGCCGTTCTGCGGGGGACAGGAGTTCGATCAAGTGAGGCGGGGTGGACGCGTTTTCGGCGAACGCCTCCAAGGCGCGCGCGTAGTAACCGGCGTAACACTCGATCTGTTCGGGTGGAAACTCGCTCCTGGCAAAGTCCAGCGCCAGCGTGACGGCGAACGTGGCGTGGTCCACATTGCACTGCACGGTGAGAGGGTAGTAGGTCTGCTCGGAGGCGTATCCTTCCAGGATCTGGACGCCGGCAGCCTCCCGCACGTGACGGTAGGCGTGAAAATGAGTAAAGTTGAACACGGCTTCGAATAGCGCGCAGCGATCGCGCTGACGTTGCAACTCCGCCACTGGATAGCGGCGCCACTGCAACGCGTCGCGCTCGATCTCGAACACACGGCGAGCCAGTTCGATCCAACTCCGGCTCGATGCGTTAACACGGAACGGCAGTGCGTTGAGGTGAATCCCAAGTACCTTGTCGCCGTCCAGCCTCTCCGGACGCCCGTTGACGATCAGTCCGGTCAGCACGTCCGGCCCGTCGCCGAGGAACGCCAGTACCGCGACATGCGCCGCCAGCAAAACGCTCTTCAAGGGCAGCCCGTGCTGTTTGGCGATCTGGTGCAGCCGTTGAGTAGCAACCGCCGGCAGCACGATCTGGACGCGCCCGACCCCGCCGTCATTGGCTTCCGCATGCCACCAGCGCGGCAAGCGGGCGGGCGCGCAATCGGCCAGTTGCGCATCCCAATAATTCCGACACTCCTCCGACTGCAGCGCTTCGAGCTCCAAAGCGACGAAATCCCGGTACGAACTGGCCAGCGGCGGAGGGGCAGGCAGGTCGGGCTGTGTTGTCAGGCTGGCATACACATTGAGCAGCTCAGCCAGGAACAGGGCCGCGCTCCAGCCATCGAAGAACGGCTCGCATAACGTGACCTGGAATGTGTCCTCCAGCCGCAGGTGAACGCTGACACGCGCGAGTGGGTAGTGTGACCAGTCGAACCGGCGTCGTTTTTCTTCGCGCAGCCACTCCTTCACCACCGCCGGCTGTGCACTCTGGGGCAGCATCCGCAGGTCGTGGACTTCCACGGCGGCCGAGGCATCCTGGTGCACAAGTTGAAGCGGCTGGCTGAAGCGGCTTAGATCGAAGCTGGTCCGCAGGATGGCGTGACGCTCCAGCATGCGTTGGAGCGCCTGGTCCATGCTCGGGCGGTGGAATGGCGCGCGCACGTGGACGCTGGTGACGTAACTTTCATAATCTGTGCCGTACTCGCTGTGGAACAGAAGCCCGTGCTGCAGAACGCTCACCGGGTATGCGTCCTCCACATCGGCCGGCAGCCAGCGGCGATCGTCGGCGCCAACAAGGGCGAATGCGGCAAGATCCGCCTCCGGGACTGCACCAACGCGCACATGCGGCGCGATTGCACGCACTGTCTGGTAACGGAACACGTCGGCGACGTCGAAGAGCAGTCCTTTTTTGCGGGCGCGTCCCACCAGGCCTATGCTCAGGATCGAGTCTCCTCCCAGCTCAAAAAAGTTGTGTCCCACGCCTACCTGTTGAAGGCCGAGGACTTCGGCCCAAATGGCGGCCAGCACGGCTTCGGTCTCGGTCTGCGGCTCGAGGTAAGCGGACCTCAGGGACGCCCGATCCGGTCCGGCATCGGGAAACGCGCTCCGGTCCAGCTTTCCGCTCGGCGTGAGAGGCAGGGTGGGCAGCGCCGCGAACGCAGACGGAACCATATACGGGGGCATGTGCGCGGCCGCAAAAAGCCGCAGCTCGCTCCAGTCGAGCTCCTGGCCGGAGTGCGGCACTACCCACGCGACCAGCCGGCGATTGCCGCCCGGGTCCTCGCGGTCCACCACGGCGGCCTGTGCCACCGACGGGTGCTGCTCGAGAATCGCTTCCACCTCGCCCAGCTCTACTCGGGCACCGCGGATTTTCACCTGGTGGTCGTTCCGGCCGAGAAACGCGATCTCGCCGTCGGGCAAATAACGCGCCACATCGCCGGTACGGTAGAGCCGCGCGCCGGGAACGAGCGAGAACGGATTCGGGACGAAACGCTCGGACGTGAGCTGGGGGCGGTTCAGGTAGCCTCGGGCCAGCCCGGTGCCAGCGATGAACAGCTCCCCTGGCAAACCGGCGGGCACTGGCACCATGCGCGAGTCCAGGACGTGCATCTGCGTGTTCGCGATCGGACGGCCGATGGGTACAGCGTCACCTGCTTCATCCGTCGAACAGGCCCGGAACGTCACATCGACGGAAGCCTCCGTGGGGCCGTACAGATTCTCCAGACGGGCCTGCGAGCGACCCAGGAAACGCCGGGCGAGTGCGCTCGGCAAGGCCTCGCCGCTGCACACCACCAGCCGCAGCGACCGATGCCGGCCCACGTCGACTTCGTCCAGGAAAGCTCGCAGCATGGAAGGCACGAAGTGAAGGATGGTGATGCCGTATCGTTCCAGGAGCGCAGCGATCTGCTGTGGGTCGCGGTGGGCCTCCGGATCCGCGACCACTAGCGTAGCCCCAGCCATCAGCGGCCAGAACACCTCCCAGACAGAAACATCGAAGCTCAACGGCGTCTTTTGCAGCACGCGGTCCCGGGGTGTGAGGCGATAGGTTTCCTGCATCCAAAGGAGACGGTTTGCGATCCCGCGGTGAGAGACCATTACGCCCTTCGGCTTACCCGTCGAACCGGAGGTATAGATCACGTACGCTAAGTTGTCGGGCGTGGTGAGGTCCGGAAGTGGGGCTACTTCGCTTTCCGGCGGGAGTAGCAGCAGATCCTGCGTGTCTATTAAGGTGACGCCGGAGCCCACGAATGCGGCGGCCGTCGAACCCGAAGCAAGCACGACGCGAACGCCGGAATCCTCGGCCATGTACCGTAACCGGTCTTGCGGATACGACGGATCGAGTGGCAGGTATGCACCGCCTGCTTTGAGTATGCCGAGCAAGCCAACCACCATCTCGAGCGAACGGAGCACGCAGATACCGACCACCGTATCCGGACCCACTCCCAGCTTCCGCAGACGCCACGCGAGCGCCGCGGATCGGAGTTCCAGACCGGCCCAGGTCAGAACGCCGGCGCCCATGCGCGCGGCTGCGGCATCGGGTGTTCGTGCGGCCTGCGCCTCAATCAGCCGGTGCAAACGGCGCTCATGTCCGTACTCCACAGCCGTTTCGTTCCAGCCGTACACAATCTGGTGGCGTTCCGCCGGATTGAGCAGCGAGAGCGCACCGATGCTCCGGCCGGGGTCTGTGGTCAGGTCCGCAACCACCGCCCGAAAAGCCGAGCTGAACCGTTGCATGGTCAATGCATCAAAGAGGTCGGTGTTGTACTCGAGGAGTGTCGCGAGCCCTCGGTGAGTCTGAGCAGCCAACAAGCTGATGTCGAACTGCGCACCGCTCCGGTCCAGGGCCACTGGCGTCATTGGCAGCACTCCTCCGAGCGAGAGATCGCCACCCGGCAAACTCAATGCGAGTTCACCCATCTCGTGCGAGTTGGTGAGAGTGTCGTGCATCACCAGCATTGCCTGGAAGATTGGGGAACGGTCCGCCAGGCGCTCGGGATGCAACCGTTCTACGATCAAAGCGAACGGGCACGCGGCGTGTCGCAGTGCCGGTATCACGGCCCGCTGTACGCGATCGAGCAGGACTTCGAAGGGGTCACTGTCCGAAACGCGTATGCGGACAGGAACGGGATTGACGAAGTAGCCTACCACGCCTGCCAGGCAGGGCTGGTCGCGGCCTTCGGCCGGCGAGCCTACCACCAGGTCTTCATGGCCGGTAAAGCGGTAGAGCAGAGCGAAGAACGCGGCCAACAGGCCGCAATACAACGTCGCGCCGCGATCGCGGCACAGTATCCGCAAGCGCTCGGCGGCCACTGGCTCAATAGGCGCTTGGATACAGGCGCCGGAAAAAGTTTGTACAGCCGGACGGGGACGGTCCGCGGGCAGGTTCAAGACAGGCAGCGGACCCACAAGCCGGCCGGTCCAATAATGCAGCAGTCGCATCCCCTCTGGACCGCTCAGAGAATCCCGCTGCCAGTACACAAAATCCGTGTACTCGATTGGCAGTGCCGGCAGCACCGGCTCCGCTCCGGCCGCACAGGCGGCGTATACCGTCCCGAGTTCTGCGTACAGGATGGCCAGGGACCGGAGATCCGCAACGATGTGGTGTAAAGCCAGCAACAGCACATGCTCACCAGACGCGAGCCGTAGCAGATTCAGCCGCAGGAGTGGGCCGTGCTCTAGATCGAAGGGATGATCGGCCTCGGCGGCGAGGTGCTTGCGGACTTCGTCCTCGGTCCACGAGGAGGCATCCTCACAACGCCACGCAAGAGCAGCGGTTTCGCCAATCCGCTGGACGGGATCGGAGCCTTGCAGCCGGAACGTTGTGCGCAAGGCCGCATGCCGGTCGACCAAGATCTCAAGCGAGTGGCGCATGGCCTCTTCGTCTAGTCCCGGCCCGACGCGGATGGCCCTGGCGATGTGATAGGCCGAGCTGTGCGGGGCGAGCTGATGCAGGAACCAGAGCGCGCGTTGCCCGTAACCACAAGGGTGAACCCGGTCACCTCGGCGTACTGGCGCGATTTCGGGCGGAGAAGGACTGCGATCCTGGATGCTGTCGAGCCCGATGCGGTCGACAATCGCCTGGACCCAAACCGTCACCGCGGACGCTTCCAGTATGATTTCTAGTGGCAGCGTCACCCCGAGATCGGCCTCGACGCGCGCACGAATCTGGGCGGTCATCAACGAATCCAGCCCCAGCGAAGCCGGCGACCGCTCCAGATCGATCTCCGACAAGGGTAGGCCGGCTGTCTGAGCACACAACGTCCGAAGGTAGGCCAACAGCGCCCCGGCGCGTTCACCGGGCGGGAGACGCCGCAAGGCGTCACCCGTCAGCCGTGCCGGCCCATCGAAGGTCGCGGTGTCTCGGTCCTGTTCGCGATCCGCGATCGCACCGGCGAGTTGCAGAGCACCCGCCAGAAACGCCACTTTGCAAGCGTGTCTTTGAATCTTGCCGCTGGTGGTCCGGGGAATCGAATCCTGGCGCACCAAGACGACCGCGTGCACGTGAACGTCGTGCTCCAGGGCAATGGTCCGCCGGACGGCTGCGGCCACTTCCGCTGTATCTACGCCCTTGTACCGCCGTTGAAGTTCCAGAACGATCACTAGCCGCTCACGCCCGTCGGCATCGATGGAGAAGGCCGCGCTCCCAGACGGCCGCAGCCTCTCGTCGCTCTGCTCAGCGGTCCATTCAATGTCCTGCGGGCTGTGATTCCGCCCGTGAAGAATGATCAGGTCCTTCATGCGAGCAGTCAGGAATAGGTCGCCGTCAAGGAAAAATCCTAAATCACCGGTGCGCAGGCAGCGTGGACCTGTCTCGCCGCCGGGTATGGCTTCGAACGTTGCCCGGGTCTGTTCGGGCCGGTTCCAGTAGCCGCTGCCCACGCTGGACCCAGAGATCCAGATCTCGCCGATCTTGCCGTCCGGACATCGCGCCGTGGTCTCGGGATCCACGATCAGCACCGTCTGGTCGCCTGCGGTCCGTCCGCAGCCCGCCAGCAAGCGGGTAGCGGAGCCGTTGGAGGGAACAGCGTAACCGCGTTCCAGGGCATCGGTCGCACAACTCAGGGTCACCGGACCCGCGTCCCGAGGGCGAGCCGAAACCAAAAGCGTGGCTTCCGCCAGTCCGTAGCATGGGGTGAACGCCTCGCGTCGGAAACCCGAAACGCGAAACGCCTCCGAGAACTCTTCCATAGTCTGGGGCCGCACCGGCTCCGCGCCGTTGAATGCGGTCTTCCAGCAACTCAGATCCAGACCGGCGCGCTCTTCGGGAGTGGTTCTCCGCACGCACAGATCGTAGGCGAAATTCGGACCGCCGCTGGTAGCGCCGCGGTACCGCGAGATTGCCTCCAGCCATCGCAACGGCCTTTGCAGGAACGCCGCCGGGGCCATCAGAATGCAACGGGCTCCAAGGTAGACAGGGTGAAGAATATTGCCGACCAGCCCCGTATCGTGAAACATCGGGAGCCAGCCGATGATCGGCTTATCCCGTTCGTGGACGAACGCCGACTCAAGCAAAGTCTGGTTGTGGAGCAGGTTGGCGTGGGTGACCATCACCCCCTTTGGGCTGCCAGTGGAACCCGACGTGTATTGTAGGAACGCCACGGTGTCGGTCCCAGCGTCCTTACCGCAAGTCTCGTCCGCGCCGGATTGCTCCGAAGAGATCCAGCGCATGCCCGCAAAGGCCGGATCGCCACGGAGCCGGTCCGGCAGGCTGGTCACCAGCGAGCTGGGGCCCAAGGCCAACGCCGGCCGGCAGTCCTGCGCGATTCCCTGTAGGCGTGCGTGCGTCCGGCTGATAGCGGTCATGCGCGGTGGATAGGCGGGAACAGCGATCAGGCCCGCGTAGAAGCAGCCGAACAGTGCCGCGATGTAATCGAGACTGGCCGGATACATCAGCAGAACGCGATCGCCGGCGGACGCGTTGCGGCGCAGTAGCGCGGCCACGGCGCGGGCTCGTGCGTCCAGCCCCGCAAACGTCAGGTCTGTTCCCCGTCCTTCTCCGTCCGTCAGGAACGTGAAGGCCACCGCGTCAGGATGCTGGAACGCTCGATAGCGCAGGACATCCACTATGCTGGAAGGATTTGTCACGAGATTGATCAGGAAAAGTTACGAGGTTACGAATTATCCGGCGTTGCGTCCGGACCCGCCGGGTAGCTTCGCAGCACCGCTTCCACGCGGTGGCGCTTGTGTTCGGTGGCTACCTCGAGCGGCGTCTTGCCTGCGTAATCGACGATATCGGTTCGGGCACCGTGGGCCAGGAGCCACTCGGCCATTTCGGCACGATCGGTGAGAGCAGCGGCGTGCAAAGACGTATTCATGCCCTTACCGGCGTTTATGTCCGCCCCACGGGCTAGTAGTTCTTCGGCAATCTTGATCTGCCCTCCCAGGGACGGGTAGAACAAGATGGGAATCCCGTGCGCCCCGCTTGACTGCGCCAGCCCGGGATCCGCGGTCAACATCCGGGAGACGTCGTCCGCCTTGCCGAGCATTGCAGCGGTGCAAATATCGAGCGGGGCGCCCTGCGCCAGCAGGTACTCCGCGATCTTACGCTGGCCGAGGTGTGCGGCCGCCTGGAGCGCCGTCTCGTTCTGGCTGGATACTTTGAAGACCAGGTCCGGGCGCTCATCAACCATGTGCCTCACCTTCTCAAGATCGCCATGTGCAGCTCCGACGAACTGGTCGATCAACTGCTGGTCTGGTCCATTATTTGTGTGCATAAGTCTCCTCGAAATACTGGCTTTAACTGGAGTGTCTTTCGTGCTCTTGCATGGTCATTTAGACCCGTAAACCCTGTGGCTCGAGCCGGAGTGTCGCTCTGGCATCCCGTTCCACAGTCGTGCGTTCCATTCGCATGGGCCGGTACCGTACCGCGGCCCAGTCTTTGAGGAAATCATCGAAGTGCCGCGACAGTGGGTGACCGGACTGGCCCACGGCCTGTACGAAAACACTGCCGTCCGCGCCAGAGAGGTCGATAATTTGGCGGTATCCAGCGACATTGCGCTGCAGAAACGGCTGCCCGTGAAGATACGAACCGAGATTGATGGAACTCCAGTCGCCGGGCACCGGGATGGAGCGGTCAAAGAAACGCCGGAGCGGCCGGACGTTGTGTAACGGAAGGTGTGGAAAGACGGCCCGGTGCAAGTGATCCCATTGCCAGCGCTGCCAGTCAGAACCGAGGCGGGTTTCCAGCCAGTCCAGAGCTTGTGCGAGCGAGCGCTCAACGGCGCGGTCCGGTGCTTCGGCCAGCCACACGCGTCCGTCCAGAGCATTGCTAACGAAACGGAAGACCGCTGAACTCCAGGGTTCGTAGCTCCGGAGCAGTTCCGGATCGAGAACCGGGCCCAGGAGCACGCGTGGCAAATACAGCATCCAGGCCGCGAAAATAACCGCCGCGGCGCTCGATCCCACCGCATCTCCGTCCCAGTTCCGCAGCATTGCAACCGCTGTCTTCCCGCGCAAGTCGTCCGGGTGCGCCAGGGCACACAGGCGCGGCAGAATGCTCCCGGCATGCAGTGAGACCGTGTCTCCCTGCATACGCTCATGATCGCGAAGACTGAGGCGCGGGCAGGCTTCCAATAGCTCGGAAATGCGCTGCGCGCGGTACGGTTCGGTCCAGTCGCATCCGAGAAACCAGGGGTAGTCTTCGGCGGCCGGAGGATTGTTGATGCGCGCAACGTACTGCCGCGGTGGGTTGAACGAATGCGGCAGTTCGTCGAATGGAATGAAGCCCGTCCAATCGTTGTCGCCGCTCCAGCCCTCGGCCGGAACCGACCCATCGCCGCCGCGGCGCACAGGGATACGGCCGGCCGAGTGGTGGCCGATATTGCCGGCTGTGTCCGCATAGCCGAAATCCAACGCCGGTGCCACACAGCTCCGGAGTGCATTGCGAAACTCGTCCCAGTTACTGGCTTCGCTGAGCAGCAGGAAACACTGGATCGTCGGATCGTTCTCCGCGAAGCCGGTCCATTGGAGGGACAGTGTCGCCGCTGGGTCATTCTTCCGTACCGGTCCGCGCATTGCGTCCGAGATCAGTGGCCCATGACGCGTGCTCCGGACCATGAACTCGACGGCCGCTTGGCCGCGGATCTTCAAACGTTCGTGCCGGCGGTGCAGAGCCTCGCCCGCGCCTTGGTACTCGGCTGCGGCGCCGCTCCCGTCCAGGCGCTCATGGAACAAGTCCTGCACATCGGGACCAAGATTCGTGATTCCCCAGGCGATGTTACGATTGCGGCCTACCAGTACGGCCGGGAGCCCCGGGGTGGTCGCGCCGATCACGTCCAGGCCGGGGGCGGAAACATGCGCCAGATACCAGCTCATGGGAACGCTGCCGGGCAAGTGCGGATCGTTGGCGAGCACCGGGCAGCCGGTGTCGCTCTTACCCGGGCCAACCGCCCACAGGTTCGACCCGGCTCCCTCGCCGACACTATCCAGTTCGAGTGCGGCGCCGAAACGTGGAGGGTGGGGCCGGCATGCGATTACGGGCCCGCTGGTCTCTCGGAACGGCGGCGCAAGCTGGGCAGCGCGCTCCGGTCCCAGCGCGTGCACCAGGCGCTCCCGCAGCAGCTCTGTGACATAATTCCCCGAAAGGTTCCAGGCGAAAAACTTACCCATCAGCACCACGTCCGTGCCGGTCCATGGCTCCGGCTGCGTCCGGAAAATGAGGAACTCGGGTGCGAGTCGCGCTCGGAGGGAGCGGAGCGCCGCGTTGACGCCCGCCGCATATGCCTCCGCTATCTCGCGCGCATACGCCGGAAGGTTATCCCACGCCGCTTGTGCACACTGGTGCAGGCCCACCGTCCGCTGCAGGCGATCACTGGCGGCCGCGCGACTGCCTAGAATTTCTGCCGTCCGGCCTTGCGCGACGCGACGCTGGAAATCCATCTGCCACAGCCGGTCTTGCGCGTGGACGTACCCGAGACCGTACCACGCGTCGCGTTTGCAAGAAGCGTAGATGTGTGGAATCCCGTCCCGGTCGCGCACGATGTCCACCGCTGCCTTCAGGCCGGGCAGCTTGACGGTGCCTGTGGTCTTCGGCAGCGAAAGGCGCAAGAAGATCCAGGCCGCACCGCAGAAGAGCGCGGCGAAGCTGGTCGCGAGCAGAAGCCAGAGAGGGATCATGGGGTGCTTCGTTCGGATGCCTGTGCCAGCAGTGGCACGTCAACGGGCGCTGCCGGTTGCGCTGGCCGGAGCGCAAACCGGACATACTCGGCCATTCCGGCGATGGTGGGCAGTTCGAAAACCACCCGCAGAGGCACAGGTGCCTGAAATGCCCGTTCCAGCCTGGAGGCCAGTTGCGTCGCGAGTAGCGAGTGGCCGCCCATCTCGAAGAAACTGGCGTGCACGCTCACTTGTTCGATGCCCAGAAGTTCCGTCCAGAATTCGGCGATTGTCTGTTCCACGACATCGCAAGGGCCAACATAGTCCTCGAACGTTGGCGTCTCGACTGGCAGGGCTGCTAGCGCGCGCCGGTCCACCTTACCGTTGGGGGACAACGGCATGTCCTCGCGCAGCACGATCGCGGTGGGAATCATGTAGTCCGGCAGCCGCGACTGAAGATCGTGGCGCAGTTGTTCAACGGCGAGCGTCGCTCTCGCGTGCGGCACTACGAAGGCCACCAAGTGCCGCCCGATCCACTCGTCTTCCCGGACCACCACGCCCGCCGAGCGCACTGCCGGAAATGTTTCCAGAACGGCCTCGATCTCGCCGGGTTCCACGCGAAACCCCCGGATCTTCACCTGTGCATCCAGCCGCCCCCGGAATTGCAGTGTCCCATCCGGGAGGCGCCGCGCGCGGTCACCCGTGCGATACATTCTTTGGCCGGGCTGGATCGCAAAGGGGTCGGGAACAAACTGTTCCGCGCTCAGGGCCGCGCGGCTCGCATAGCCGCGTGCGAGCCCGTCGCCAGCCAGATAGAGTTCGCCTGGGACGCCGATCGGACTGGGGCTAAGGTTCGCATCGAGGACGTAAGCGCGTGAGTTCGCGATTGGCCGGCCAATCGGGACCGGACCGTCGCAGTCGGCATCGCGGACGGTGTGGCAACAACTGAACGTCGTGTTCTCCGTTGGCCCGTAGCCGTTGATGACGTGGCAGGCTGTGTTCTGGCGCAGCAGTTTGCGTACTTGTGCCGGCGGCAACACGTCGCCGCCCGCAAGAAGCTGGCGGACGCCCCGCAGGTGCTCGAACTGCTCGTCCACCATCAAGCGGAACAGACCGGAAGTTAGCCACATGGTAGTGACCCCGGACGTCTCGACGAGTCCGCCGAGGTCGGACAGCGACGCCATCTCGCCAGGGCCGACCACCAGGCGCGCGCCGTTCAGCAGCGCCCCCCAGATCTCGAAAGTTGACGCGTCGAAAGAGATCGGCGCGTACTGGAGCATCACCTCATCGGGGCCGAGCCGCGCGTAGTCGCAGTTTCGCACCAGCCGCACAACGTTGCGGTGCGTTACTGCTACTCCTTTCGGACCTCCAGTCGACCCGGATGTGTAGCTGATGTAGGCGAGATTGTCGGGGCAGAGCCGGGTTGGCGCATTGCGAAACGGCGTATCTGCCACCGCCTCATCGACCACCATCGCGTCCGCGCCGGCTTCCTCGAGACGCTGCGCCAACCTCGCGCTCGCCAGCACCAGACCGGCGCCCGCATCCGAGAGCAGTGTGGTGATTCGGCCGGAAGGCCAGGACGGGTCCAACGCGACATAGACCCCGCCGGCCTTGATCACCGCCAGCAGAGCTACGATTAAGTCCTTTGATCGCTCAATGCACACCGCCACCGGAACCTCTGGCCTCACTCCTCGCGCTTGTAGCCGGTGCGCGAGGCAGTCCGTCCTGTGGTCCAGCTCCGCGTAGGAAATGCGCTCGCCTCCCGCCTCGATCGCCACCGCATCTGGATGGGCTGCGGCCACTTCGCGGAACAGCTCGGGAATAGATCGTTCGTCCGGATACGCAACAGCAGTGGCGTTCCATTCCACTACTACCTGATGCCGCTCGTGCGGCGTCAGCAGCGGCAGATCGGCCAGGCGCGTACCCGGGTTCGAAAGAGCCGCCTCGAGCAGACTCAGGTAACGCGAGAGCATGCGCTCGATGGTGGTTGCATCGAACAGGTCCGTGCTGTATTCGAGCCTGGCTACGAAGCCTTCCTGAGCGATCACCACCGCCAGAGTCAAATCGAACTTGGCCGTGCCGGTGTCGAGATCGATCGGTTCCAACCGCAGGTCCGGCAGGTTCAGTCCCGTCCGCGGGACGTTCTGGAAAACGAATGCCACCTGGAACAGAGGAGTCCGGTCCAGAACTCGCCGTGGCTGGAGATTCTCCACCAGACGCTCGAACGGCAGCTCCTGGTGATCGAAGGCACTGAGGGCCGTCTCGCGGATGCGCCCCACCAGATCGCGGAAGCTGGGATTCCCGGAGAGGTCGCATCGCAGCACCAGCGCGTTGACAAAGCACCCCAGCATGTCCTCGGTTTCCCGTCGCGGGCGGCCGGCCACCGGAGTACCGATACAGAGGTCGCTCTGTCCGCTCTGCCGGAAGAGTAGCGTCGCGAATACAGCCAGCAGAGCCATGAAATCAGTTGCCCTCGAGTCGCGCGCAAAGGCCTTGAGTGATTCAGCTAGCACCCTGGATAACCTTAACGAGCGTGCGTCGCCGCGATCTGTCGGCTTGGCTGGCCGCGGCCGGTCAGTGGGCAGGTCTAGTTCTGAAGGGGCGCCTGCCAGCGTTCTCTGCCACCAACCCAGCTCCCGCTCTATTACGTCGCCCTCCAGCGACTCTCTCTGCCACCGCGCGAAGTCCGCATACTGAAGCGCCGGTTCGGCGAGTTCGTCCGCGCAACCCGCCACTGCCGAGCCATACACCCGCCCGATCTCCTGCACCAGCAGCCCTGCCGACCAGCCGTCCGAAACGATGTGGTGCAGCATCGTAACCAACGCGTGCTGCTGTGGGCCAAAGCGGAACAGCGTGGCCCGTAGCAGTGGGCCACGATCGAGGTGGAAGGGACGGTGGGCCGCGGCGCTTCCAATACGGCGGAATTCGCTCTCCTTTGCGTCGTTGGGCAGCACCTCGAGGTCGACGCAGGGAAGCGAGAACGGCGATGGCGGCGTAATCACCTGCAACGGAGTACCGTCCACCGAACGGAAAACCGTGCGGAGAATCGCGTGCCGCCCCACGATGGCGCGAAACGCCCGCCGAAGCGCGCCCATGTCGAGCGTGCCCTGCAGGCGCACCGCCGCCGGCACCGTGTAGGCCGTGCTACCGGGATCCAACTGTTGGAGGAACCAAAGACGCTGTTGGGAGAATGACAGCGGCGCGTTTTCCCGGGAACCTGGCACAAGCCGCCGCGGCTGGGAATGCTCGGGCTCACGGCGCGCGGCGGCCACCTGCTCCGCCAAACCGGCCAGCGTCGGGCTGGTGAATACGGTTCGCAAAGGCAGGTTGACGGCGAAGGCGTCGCACACGCGGGCAATCAGCCGCACTGCCAGCAGCGAATGTCCGCCGCATTCGAAGAAGTCGCTCTGGCGGCCCGGCCGTACACCCAGCAGTTCTTCCCACAGTCCGGCGAGGAGCTCTTCCACTACCGTCGACGGTGACCCGCACTCCTCTTCCGTGAAGACTGGTTCCGGCAATGCCCGGCGGTCCAGTTTTCCATGTTGGTTGCGCGGCATTGAGCCGAGCATCATGAACGCGGTGGGGATCATGTGTCCCGGCAGTCTCCTCGACGCATGCGCGCGCAGCTCCGCTTCAGTCGGAGCCGGCGCGTGCCGTGGGACGATGTAGGCCACCAGCCGGCGTTCGCCATTGGAGTGCTCCCTGGCTATTACTACCGCCTCGCGCACGTTCGCATGCGCCCCCAGGGCCTGTTCAATTTCGCCTGGCTCGACCCGCAAACCGCGAATCTTGACCTGTTGGTCGAGACGTCCGAGGAATTCCAAGACGCCCTCGGGCAGCCATCGGACGCGGTCGCCGGTGCGGTACAGTCTTGCTCCGGGAACGCCTCCGAACGGATCGGGGACAAACCGTTCCGCAGTCAGCGAGGGCTGTTCCAGATAGCCGCGCGCCACGCCCGCGCCGCCGATATACAGCTCGCCGGGAGCGCCGGTCAGTTGGGGGCGCATCTTCTCGTCGAGAACGTACGCGGTTGTGTTGGAGAGCGGACTGCCCATCGGTACCAGCCATCGGCTCGCGGCGTCGGGGGCCAGGCGGCGAGTGAGCATGCCGACCGTCGCCTCGGTGGGTCCATAGTGATTGAAAACCGCGCAGCCGGGCGCCATGCGTACCAGTTCCTGCCCCCAAGAGGTTCGGGAGGCCTCTCCTCCCAAGACCAGCCACCTGCGCGGTATCAGCGCCGCGGCGTCGCCGCCGGCCTGCAAGGCCGCGAGATGAGATGGCGCGATCTTCATGCAGTCGATGCCGTGCTCCTGGAAATAGCGTCCCAGCGCGGGCCCGTCTAACGCCAGAGCTGGAGGAATCAGGTGCAGGACGCCTCCCGCGGAGAGACAGGGGAAGATCACCGTTTGCGAGGAGTCCACCGTCAATGGCAGCACCATCGCGAAGCTGGCGCCGGGTTGCAGCCCGATTCTTTCAGAAACCGCATCGCAGTAGTTCGCGATCTGCCGGTGCTCCACCATGACGCCCTTGGGCCGGCCAGTGGATCCCGAGGTGTGCAGGACATAAGCCACGTTCTCCGGCCGCACGGTGCTGAAGACAGGAGCGGTACTGAAGCCCGCGGCGACGGACCCGTCCGGTCCCAGCACGATGGCAGGAGCCGATCCTGGCGCGAGACGCCCCATCAGAGTTTCATCCGTTACAATCGCCGCCGGCCGGGAGTCCGCCAGCAAAGATGCGATCCGGTCGTCCGGATCGGAAGGATTCACGGGCAGGTACGCTCCACCGGCTTTCGCTATCCCGAGCAGCCCCACCAGCATGCCTGGATGGCGGTCGAGGAACAATGCTACGCGCACTTCAGGTCCCACGCCGAGCGACTGCAGAGCGTGGGCCACCTGGTTCGACTTGCGGCTCAGTTCGCCATAGGTGAGCCGCTCTTCTCCGCAGACCACGGCCATGGCATTCGGGCTTCTGGAGGCTTCGTGCTCGAAACGATCGTGCAACAGTTTCGTGCGCGCATAGACTACTCGCTTCCCATTCCAGTCCTCCATCAAGATCTCGCGCTCCCGCGGCCGCATTGCCGCCAGATCCGTCAGGCGCCGGTCGGCGTTCTCCACGATGCTCTCGATGAGCGCTTGCCAGTGGTCCAACATTCTCCGCAGGCTGGACCGCTCGAAAAGATCGGCCGGGCAGATCAGGAAGCCGGCGATGCGCGTTCCGTCGTCCACGGCGGTGAAATTCACGTCCACCCTCGCGTGGTGTGGAGGAAGAGGAAGGGCGCTTACCTGGAGACCAAGCCTGTCGAAGGCCTGGGCTGGCGCTTGCTGCAATACCAGCATCGCCTGGAACAGTGGCGTGCGGCCGCGTTCCCGTACTGGGGCAAGAATTTCGACAATCTTCTCGAAGGGCGCCTCCTGATGGGCGTACGCGCCCAACGCCGTCACCCGCACCTGCGCCAGGAATTCCCGGAACGTGAGGTGCGGTTCCACCCGGCACCGCAGCACCAGCGTGTTTACGAACAACCCCATCAGGTTCTCGGTTTCCTCGCGGTCACGGTTGGCCACCGCGGTGCCCACGCAGAGGTCCGTCCGCCCGGAGTACCGGCTAAGCAGCACCTGGACACTGGCCAGCAGCACCATGAAGAGCGTCGCGCCCTCGCGCCGGGCGAGTCCTCGGAGGGCGCTGGTCAACTCGGGCGGAAAGGCGAATGGCTCTGCGTCTCCACGCTGCAGGCCCTCCGCCACTCGCGGTCTGTCGGTCGGCAGGTCGAGCGGCTCGACTCCCGCCAACTGCCCGCGCCAGTATTTGAGCAGGTTGTCCAACGCGTCGCCCGTCAGCCGCTGCCGCTGCCAGCAGGCGTAGTCGGCATACTGGATCGGGAGCGCGGGCAAGCCGGCGGCGCGGCCCGTGCGAGACTCGTCGTACAATGCAGTCAGCTCGCGCACCAGGATCGTGGCAGACCATCCGTCGCTCACCGTGTGATGCAGCGTGACCAGCAACCCGTGATCGCCGGGGCCCAGCCGGACCAGCCGCGCTCGCCACAGCGGGCCTCGCGCCAGATCGAAGGTCCGCTCGGATTCCTGGGCTGCTAGCGTGAACAACATCTGCTCCCGCAGCGGTTCGTTCACGGCGCTGAGATCCGTCTCCGGCAGGGGAACTGGACCTGCGGACGCCACTTGCTGGTATGGCTGGCCGTCGCGGATTAAAAAACAGGTGCGGAGGATTTCGTGGCGCGCCGCGACGCCTGCCAGTGCAGCCTTAAATGCTCGCGGATCGAGGTCCCCGGTGACGCGCAAGGCAAAATGGATGTTATAGGATGGGTCTGCTGGGTCCATCTGGTGGAGGAACCAGAGCCGGTGTTGGGCGAATGAAAGCGGAACGCCGCCGCCCCGTGACGAGGGCTCGATGACTAGTTGCTGGTCGGCCGTTGCACCCCGGAAGCGCCCGATCCATTCGGCCAAATGGGCCGCGGTCGGATGTTCGAACACTATTTGCAAAGGCAACTCGATCTCCAGCGCGCGTCGAAGTTGCGAGCAGACTTGGATCGCCAGCAGCGAATGTCCGCCGGCCTCAAAAAAGCTGCTCTCCGCGCCCATTCGGGGGAGGCGCAGCGCATCGGCGAAGATTTCACAGATCACTTCTTCGACCGAATTGCGAGACGCTCTCGAAGTGCCCGAAACAGGATCGCCATGCACGTCCGGCAGGGCCTCCCGATTCAGCTTGCCGTTCAGTCCGAGCGGCAACTCATCCAGCATCACGAATGCGCCAGGAAGCATGACGCTTGGAAGCTTCGGCCGAAGCCACGCGTACAGGTCGCCGGGAGTCACCTTGGCGCAGCCTTTGAAGGTTACGTACGCAACCAACATGATCTCGCCTGACTGTCCCTTTCGGGCCAGCACGGCGGTCTGGCGCACGGCCGGATGTTGCGCCAGAGCGGACTCGATTTCCGCCGGCTCGACTCGGTTTCCGCGGATCTTGAGTTGCAGGTCCATGCGGCCGAGGAACTCCAGGTTGCCATCGGCCAGCCTGCGTACACGGTCACCGGTGCGATAAAGACGCGTGCCAGCCTCGCCGCTGAATGGATCGGGTACGAACCGCTCGGCGGTGAGTTCGGGCCGGCCGTTATATCCTCGCGCGAGGCCCTCGCCCCCCAGGTAAAGCTCGCCCGCCGCTCCCAACATCGCGGACCCGCCGTTCGGATCCACGACGTAGGCCTGCAGATTTGACACGGGCCGCCCGATCGGGATGCCGCCGTGCGGCGGAAGTTGCACCGCGTTCCAAAACGTCGCGTCAATGGTGGCTTCAGTGGGTCCGTACAGGTTGACAATGGTCACCGGAACGCGCGATTGCAGCCGTTGCGCGGGAGAGCGCAAGAGCGCTTCACCGCCGCAGAAGACCGTCCGGAGCGTCGTACACCGCTCCAGCCCCGGCTCTTCGGCCAGCAGCGCGAGCACGGACGGCACAAGCTGCAGGACTGTAACCGCGTGCTCTTGGACCGCCCGCACAAGGTAGGCCGGATCGGCGTGCGCGCCGGGCCTGGACACTACCAAACGTCCGCCCACCAGCAGCGGTGCGTAGAATTCCCACACTGACGCGTCGAAGCTGACCGGCGTCTTCTGTAGCACCGCGTCGCCCGGGCCGAAGGAGAATGCCGACACCATCCAGAGCATGTGATTGCGCAGGGCGCGCTGCGAAATCATGACGCCTTTCGGCTGGCCAGTGGACCCGGAGGTGTACAAGATGTATGCGAGTCTCTCCGGCGCGAGGGCAAGCGGCGGATCGATGGTGCTTTCGGCGGCGATCCGCTCCCATTCTGCATCGACGCAGATGGTACGCGCCGGTCCCGGCCCGAAGCGTTCGCGAAGCCGGCTGTGTGTCAGCAGAATGGATGCGGCAGAGTCTTCCATCATGAAGCGCGCTCGCTCGGGCGGGTAATCCGGGTCCACGGGGACGTATGCGCCACCAGCCTTCAGGACTGCGATCAGCGCGATGACGAGTTCCAAACTGCGTTCCAGGCAGATGGCCACCCGTGTGTCGCAGCCGGTCCCTAGCTCGCGCAGCTTGTAGGCGAGCTGATTCGCGCGCTCATTCAGTTCGGCATAGGTGAGCCGTCCCCGTGCCGATTCCACGGCAATTGAGCCGGGCGTCCGCTTCGCTTGACTGGCCAGAAGATGCGGCAGGTCTGCGTCCGTCTGCCAGGCAGTTGCCGTATCGTTCCATTCGATCGTGACCTGGTGCCGCTGGCTCGGTGTCAGCAACTCGTACTCCGACAGCCTGCGGTCCGGCTCGCTCGCAATCCCCTCGAGCAGGCGGAGAAAACTCCCGAGCAGCCGCTCCGCCGTCGTTGCATCGAACAAGTCCGTGCTGAATTCGAGCACGCAAGTCGTCTGTTCCGGCCGCCGTTCTATTTGCAGGGTCAAGTCGCTTTGTACGGTCCCGACCTCCAGGTCCAGCGGTTCGAGCGACAGGCCGGATCGCGCCAGCGCCTGCGCCAGGTCTCGCTGGCCATGCAGCGGCGCATGGAGGTCATTCATCACTAACAGGACTCGGAACAGCACATTTCCGGCCTCGCCGCGCTCCGGCTGAAGCTCCTGCACCACGCGCTCGAAGGGGACATCCTGCCGGGCATAGGACTCGACGCATGTTTCGCGGACACGGCGCAAAGCCTCGCGGAATCCAGGGTCGCCGGACAGGTCCGTCCTCAGCACCAGCGTATTGAGGAAACATCCTATCAATGCGTGTGTTTCCGCGAGCCTGCGGTCCGCGATCGGTGTTCCCACGCTAACGTCGGCTTGATTCGTCCAGCGGAGCAGAAGCGTCTGGAACGCGGACAGCATCGTCATGAACAACGTCGCGCCCTCGCTGCGGCTCAGGCTGGCCAGAGAGGCGACCAGCGGCGGCCCCAGCAGTGCGGC
Organism: uncultured Bryobacteraceae bacterium; assembly: GCA_955652915.1. Taxonomy (GTDB): domain Bacteria; phylum Acidobacteriota; class Terriglobia; order Bryobacterales; family Bryobacteraceae; genus Palsa-89. The sequence continues at coordinate 6,602 of CATPCJ010000067.1, read as the reverse complement.
CACGCGACTTCCGCGCAGGGACGGAACGGAGCTGCGGCTGCTGTCCGCCGGCAGTTCAAGCCGCGGCGCCCCGGTGAGCCTTTCTCTCCACCACGCGATTTGGCTCTCGGCCAAAGCGCCTCGCATGGCTTCCCGTTCGTGCCAGACGAAATCCAAGTATTGGACCGGCAGTGGCGGCAGCGGCGACGGGAAGCACCTCACGCTTGCTTCGTAGGACGCCGCCAACTCATGCATCAGCACGTCCACGGACCAGCGGTCCGATACGATGTGGTGGAGCGTCAAGACCAGCACGTGTCCGCGGTTCCCGAGCGCCAGCATCAGCCCCCTCAGTGGCGGACCGAATTCGAGATCGAACGGCCGGGCCACCTCGCGGTTCGCGATTCCACGCCAGTGCGCTGCCGGCTCTGGGGTCGCCAGTTGGTCGGCCGATATCCGCAAGTCTACAAGCGGCAACCGGAACTTCACGGCGTCCCACGCTCGCTGAACCGGCTGCCCGTCCCGGATGCAGAAAGAGGCGCGCAGGATTTCATGCCGCGCGACGATCGACTGCAGGCTCCGCTCCACCGCTCCGGCGTCCACCGGCCCTCGCAGTAGCACCGCCAGGAACGTGTTGTACGCTGGACTCTCCGGGTTCATTTGGTGCAGGAACCACAGCCGTTGCTGGGCGAAGGAGAGTGGGGCATAACTGCCGGAAGGCCGGGACACGCGCCCCACGCCGCTGGACGGCGCCTCCAGTCCCTTCTCTCGGAGACGCGCGCGCAGAAGCGCTTGCTGTTCCGTCGTAAGGACGCTGATTCTCTCCGACAGTTCATTCATGGGCATCAGGCGGGAATTCGTGAGATGGCGGGCTCGAAAGGGGATGGGCGCACCATGGCCCCGGCGGCCGGGCGTGCAGCCTGCTCGATGCAGAGGGCCAAGGTCAATGCCAGCACGCGAACGTTGGCCGGATCCAGCATCAAAGAGTAATGGTCTCCCGGGACCACATGCACATCCAGGCCACCGGCAGCCACGGTGCTCCAGCGCGCTTCCGCGTCTTGCGAACCACGTGAGGCGGCGGCACGGAAGAGCGTCAAAGGTCCGCCGTACGGCACCGGCCGGTAAGTGTTGCTGGCGTGCACGTTCGCCTCGAATACGCTGAAGAGCCGGCGGATATCGGCGAGATCGATTTCGTGCGGCAGAAAACTGCTCTCCTGGGCGGTCTCCAGGACCAGCCGGAGCTGATCGTCGAGGGCCATCCCACGCAGGCGCTCGGTCAAGTCCGGCATCGCCTTACGCGGTGCGCCGTCCACGCCCGCGATACTGCTCAGGAACTTTTCGATGGTCGCCGGAGCTGCGATGCCGGCAGGCAAGGACGAGTCAAACAGCGCCACCAGACCCACAGCCTCGCGCCCGTTGACGAGCTGTTGCGCCATTTCGAACGCGATCAGCCCGCCCGTCGACCAGCCGCTCAGCAGATACGGTCCCTCAGGTTGGACCGTTCGCACTACGTCCAGGTAGCGGGCGGCCATCTCCGGCAAGCTCCGCAACGGCGGAGTGTTGGAATGAAGCCCTGTGGCCTGCAGCCCATAGAATGGCTGGTCCTGTCCCAATGCGCGCGCCAGCGCCATGTAGGGCAGCGCAGCGCCACTGGCGGCGTGCACGCAGAAGAGCGGTGGTTTGCTTCCTTGCTCGTGAATGGGCAGCAGCGCGGAGAACGAAGTCTGCGTCTGGCTGCGCAGTAATGCTGCCAGTTCCCCAAGCGTAGGGGCCTGAAAGAGAGCTGCTAGCGGCACATCCGGCCCGAACCGCGCGCGAATGCGGCTGAGCACCCGGACCGCTGAGATGGAGCGGCCGCCCAGTGCGAAAAAGTTGTCGGTAACGCCGACGCCGCGGATGTGCAGGACCTCTTCCCAGATCTGCGCGAGATCACGCTGGTAGTTGTCTTGCGGTGCAACGAAAGTTGTCTCCAGGGCTGGACGAGCCTGTCCGGGCGCGGGCAACGCACGGCGGTCCAGCTTGCCGTTTGAGCCGAGCGGCAGTTTCGGTAGCACCACGAATGCCGACGGAACCATGTACGGCGGCAATTCCCGTTCGAGAAGGCCACGCACCTCGGCTACCGCCAAGTCGACGTTCTGGCGCGGAACCAGGTAGCAGACCAGCCGCTCCTCACCCGGGTTATCCTCGCGCTTGATTGCGACGCTGTCGAAGACCGCTGGGTGCAGGCGCGCAGCCGCTTCCACCTCGGCCGGCTCGATGCGGAATCCATGCAGCTTGATCTGCGCGTCCAGCCGGCCAAGGAACTCGAGGATGCCGTCTGGCCGTCGCCGCACGAGATCCCCAGTCCGGTACAGACGCGCGCCTGGCTTCGTCGCAAAGGGGTCTGGTACGAACTTTTCCGCCGTCGTGTGCGGCGCGTGCAGGTAACCTCGCGCAATGCCCTCGCCGCCAACAAACAACTCGCCACACACTCCGGACGGCACTAGCTCGCCGTAGCGATCGATGACGTAGAGGGGCGTATGCGCCACCGCCGAGCCGATAGGCAGCGGTCCCGGCGTTAAACGCTCCGGAGTCTCGCCGGATTCCACTTGGAATACTGTGCACCAGACAGCCGCCTCCGTCGGACCGTACTCGTTGAAAAGCGTCGCATGCGGCAGCGTCGCCCGGTGGAGGCGGACCACGGCTCCGGCGCAAGGTGCGGCGGCCACCGAGACGCTCGACAGTGACGCGAGCCGTCCTGGATAGTCTTGTTCCTCCTCTAGCAGCAGCGCGTAGAAGGATGGCGGCATCACCGCGAACGTAATCGCGTGGCGAGAGATGAAGTCGGCAAGGCGAGAGGGATCCGCACGCTCCTTCTCCGGGAGGAAGAGCGTGCATCCGGCGCAGAGGGCCCCGAATATCCCCGCGATTGAACCGTCGACGGCCATTGACCAGAAAAGCAGGTGGCGCCGCGAGCGGCCGCCGAAGTACTCCAGCCGCGCGCGGATGCAGTGCGCAAGGTTGCCCCGCGTGAGCATCACGCCCTTCGGCGCGCCCGTCGAACCCGAGGTGTAAATGACGTAGGCAAGTTGGTCCGCCGCCGGTTTGTGCCGGAGATCCTCTCTACCGTTCGCGGTGATCTGAGCCCAGTCGGAATCGAGAGGCACGGCCCGGACGTTTGCCGGCAACCGGTCCAAGAGCGCCGGCTGCGCCAGCACGAGCGGGGGGTTCGCGTCACGCAGCATGGCTTCAATGCGTGAGCGGCCCAGATCCGGGGCAAGGGGGACATAGACCGCGCCTGCTTTGAGGATGCCTACAATGGCGATCAACAACTCGACACAAGGCTCGGCGAGGACGCCGACCATGGCCTCGGACTGGATTGTTCCAGCGAGGAAGCGGGCCAGGGCTCCGGAACGCGCGCTGAGTTCGCCGTAGGTCAGGACGGATCTTCCGCAAACTACTGCCGCCCGGTGGGGATCGCTGGCCGCGCAGCATTCAATTAGGGTTACTACATCAGTCGCCACTTCGCATCCGGAGCCCGTGTCGTTCCCTTCGACCACGAGCTGGTGGCGATCCGACGGGCTGAGCATCGGCAAAGCGCCGATGCTCCCGTCGGGATGCGCCACGGCTTCTTCCAGCAAGCGCATCCAGTGGGTAAGCATGCGCTCCGCCACGTCCGTCTCGAACAGGTCCGTGTTGTAGTTCAGAGTCGCGGCCAGCCCCTGCGCGCTCTCTTTTATCGCCAGCGTCAGATCGAATTTGGCAGTTTCGCCCTCGAGCGGAAGCACTGCCAGCGAAAGTCCTGGCACCCCCAGTGGCACGCGCGGAGTGTTCTCGACCAGGAACACTGTCTGGAACAACGGATGCCGGCTCAGATCCCGTTTCGCTTGCAACTCGCCCACCAGCAGATCGAACGGCAGGTCCTGGTTCGCGTATGCGGAGAGAACCACGCCCCGAACCTGCCGTATGACCTCCCGGAACGGCGGATTGCCCGTGATTCTGGTCCGTAGTGCCAGCGTGTTCACGAAGAATCCAATTATCCTCTCCAGTTCGGACCGGTTCCGGTTGGCGACCGGTGATCCGACCACGATGTCGTCTTCGCCCGTATAGCGGTGCAGGAAGACCTGAAAGGCCGCCAGCATCACCGTGAAGAGCGTCGCGCTTTCCTGGCCGCACAGCGCTCGCAGATCGGCGTGCAGCGCGGCATGGATCGCCATCGTCCGCGAGGCGCCGCGATACGTCTGCCGGTCCGGCCGCGGCCGCGATAGCGGCAACGTCAAAAAATCGGGAGCGCCAGTGAGTTGTTCTCTCCAATAGCGCAGTTGCGATTCGAGCAAACCCCGTTCAACGCGCCGACGCTGCCAGAACGCGAAGTCCGCGTATTGCAGCCGCAGATCCGGCAACCGGACGGGGGTGCGCTCGTGGCACGACTGGTAAAGCGAAGTCAACTCTTCAAGGAAGAGCGACATTGACCATGCGTCGGTGATCGCGTGGTGCTGGTTGATCACCAGAGTGTGCTCCTCGGCGCCCGTTTGAACCAGAAGTAACCGCTGTAGTGGTCGCGTCAGGTTGAATGGCTTCCGCAGCTCCTGGCGGGCAAGTCGGGTCGCCGCCGGCACTCGGTCGGACTCAGGCAAATCCGTTACGTCCACAACGGGCACGCGCAAACCGAACGCCGGCAGGATCACCTGATAGCCGGTTCCATCCTTGGAGATAAGCGTGGTTCGCAATGCCTCGTGCCGCAGGGACAGGAAGTTTGCGGCGCGCTCCAGTGCCGCGACGTCGAGCCTGCCGAAAATCCGGACCGCCTGGCACACGTTATAGAATGCGGTGCCCGGATTGAGCTGTTCGAGAAACCACAGCCGCTGCTGGGCAAAGGACAGCGGCAGGTCACCATCGCGAGGTGCCTTTTCGATCGGTCCGCCTGGCTCCGCCGCTCTGCTCGGTCCGCCGGACGGCTGCTCTCCTGCGGCACGCTTTTGCCTCAGACGCAGACTGAACACCGCCCGTTGCTCCGGTGTAAGACTTAGGATTTCGCTGGCCGTTGCTGATCCGGCGGGCGCCGCCCGGTCGCGTTCACGCTGCGGCTGGCGCCCAACGGACGGCTCGCGGCCGCTTCCGTCGAGCAATAATCGCTCAAACGGCTCCACATTCCACAAGGAGTTGAACTCGATCGCCGCCGAGCGGCTACTCGCAGACTGCTTCTGGTAAAATGCCTGGTCAGTCAGCAGCCTCCGCAACGCCGCCTCCCACGGACCGATGTCTTGTTTCGGGATCGTCGCCAGCGGGATCATATTGCCATCGAGCTGCTCCGCAAAGTGCTCAATGGGCCTCACTGGAAGCAGAATATCGACACCCTTTTTCACCCCAATGCCACCCACCGCGCTCGCCAGCACCGGTATCCCGCGAAGCATGGCCTCGAGTACCACGCGGCCCCGAGCCTCCGCCCACAGGGATGGAACCAGCAGCACTCGAGTCACACGGTAGAACTCATCGATGTTCTCCGCCGCAGGCAGCAGCCGAATGTTCGGAAGCGCCGCCAGCGATTCCCGGTCGTGCTCAGTTGTTCCCCAGCTTGGAACCGCGGCAAATGGCACCTCGGGCATTCGGGCCGCGAGTTCCAGAAAGATCGGCAGGCCCTTGACGGCACACGGATTCACCAAGGTCACGAATCCGCGGTCAAAAGATCCAAAATTCGGAAAGGGTCCCGAGCCGAAGAACGAGATCGGAACCACGCGTGAGTCCAGGCCGCTCCACTGCCGGATATATGCCGAGACGAAGTCGCTAACCGCCACGATCCGGTCTACGCGCGCTAAAAGTTCCGCCCTGCTCTTGCTCGGGAAGAATGCCTGCGGACCGAACGGCAAGAAGGACGGCGTCCGCGCCAGATAAACGACTCGGCGTCCAGTGGTGAGCGCGGCCTCCAACAAGTTTTGCGATGGATCCTCGGAGGATACAAGGACCCAGTCCGGCTGCTCGGCGCTGATATAGTCGACGAGGTGGGCGCGCATCTTCGATGCTCTTGTCACTGCCCGGATCTGAACTCCATTCATACGGAACGAATGTACGCTTTCCCCGGCATGGACCTTGATCCCGTCTGAATGCAGCTGATCCAGGAGCTGGGCGCCTGTCATCTCGGCCGGCGTACCTTGCGCCGGAACGACGGCCAGGACCGAGTGTCCACGCTCTACGAGGCCTTCGAGCAGGAAGCGATTCGACTTATTTGCTCCGCCGTAGGCCGGGAAATACGGCACGTTCATCGTAAAAACGAGCCTCATGCCGCGCTTCCGAATTTCTCGGAGGTTTCCGCGTTTAGGATCGCCAGCAGCTCCTCCGTGGAGCACCGCTTAAGTTCCTCTAGAATCTGGGTGGCCTCGTCCTCGCCGCCAGCGTGCTGCACTTGTCGCTCGGCGATGGCGATCGCCATTTCGGCGACACTAGGGGCGTCGAAAAGGTCGCGTAGCGCGATGTCAACGGCATAGTTTCGGCGTATGCGCCCCGCAATCTGGGCCAGGAGCAGCGAATGGCCACCGAGGGCGAAGAAGTTGTCCTGGGAGCCGACGTAATCCACGCGGAGAAGGTCACGCCAGATGGAGGCAATTTCTTCCTCCATGGGGGTACGGGGAGGCATCGCGGGAAGAGAGGAC
>CATPCJ010000066.1 GCA_955652915.1 uncultured Bryobacteraceae bacterium | reverse complement strand
GGCTTGCGCCTACTGGACGTCGTATGTTTTTATGTCCTGGCCTTGAACGTATTTGTCGAACCAGGCGACGATGTGCTGCAACCGCTCAACGCGATGTTTCGGGACGCCCGATCTTGAGAGTTCATGCGACTCGCCCGGGAAGCGCACCATTACCGTTGGAATCTTTTTGTACTTGAGCGCGCGAAACATTTGTTCACCGCCTGAACCTGGCGGCGTGCGGTAATCGGCCTCTCCTAAAATCAGCATTAGCGGCGTGTTGATGTCTTTGATGTAGGTGATGGGCGAGCGCGCTTTGAAATCGGCCTCTTGCTCCCACGGCGCGCCGCGGAACCACGTCGGCGTGAACAAGGTGAAGTCGGCCGTGTACCAGAAGTCGGTCCAATCGGCGATGTCGCGCTGCGATACGGCCGCCTTGAATCGTTGCGTGTGGCCGATCACCCAGTTGGTCAAAAGTCCTCCGCCGCTGCCACCGGTAACGCCCAGACGATCCGGGTCCACCCAGCCGCGCTTGATCAGATCGTCGACGCCGGCCATCAAATCCTTGAAATCGTCGCCGGGATATTTATACTGAATGACGTTGCCGAAGTCCTGGCCGTAAGTGGTGCTGCCGCGCGGATTGGGATACAGGACGACGTATCCTTTCGCCGCCATCCATTGCATTTCGTGGTCGAAAGTATAACCGTAGGCAGCATGCGGACCCCCATGAATGTTGATGATCATGGGATATTTCTTGCCTTCCTGGAAATCCGGCGGACGCTGCACCCAGGTCTGGATGCGCTTTCCGTCGAAGCTGTCGTACCAGATCATGGCGGGCTCGGTCATGTTGAGTTTGGAAAACAGATCGTCGTTGATTTTGGTGAGCCGCTGCATTTCTCGCGAGGCAACATCCAGGGCGTACAGGTCGCCAATGTTCGTCGTTGTGGAAATTAGAACCGCCGCTTTCGATGCATCGGGCGTCGCGTTGTAGGAGAAGACATCGTGATCGCCGGTGGTGAGCGCTTCCACCTTGCCCGTTTCGGCGTCGATGCGCTTGAGATTCGCGCGGCCTTCCTCCGCGGCGGCGACGTAAATAAACCGGCCGTCTTTGCTCCAGAAAGGCTTGGATGGACCGCCTCCGCGCGGAGGCGCCTGATCGCCGCCAATGCCGCCGGAGATGTCGTAATCGTAATTGGCGGTCAGGTTCTTCGGAGTCGAGCCGGGCTGTAGTGAAGTGATGAAAAGATCCGGCTGGCTATAGGAACGCTGGACTCCATCCTTGCCGATATCAATCGCGCCGGAGAATGCCATGCGGGTGCCGTCCGGACTTAGCGCCATGTTGCCGATAGGTCCATCCAGGCTCGCCACCCGCGTTATATCGCCGCCGGTGGCTTTCACGACGTACAAATCCGTATGTTCCGATTCGTAATACGGCTCGCGAACGCGGCGCGACGTGAAGTAGATTTGCGAACCGTCGCGCGACCAGACGACGTCGCCTTCGCTGAATTCGCCGGTGGTCACCTGTTTCGCTTTCTGCGCTTCGCCGGGGATCTTGGGGACCTCGACGGTCCAGATGTGACCGGGACGATCCGGTTCCAGATAACCGGCGCCGTTCATGCGATAGACCGCCCGGGTGATGACGCGGACGTCGGTCTTCTCCTCACCGTCTTTCTTCTTTTCGAAATCCGGCGGAATGTTGGTGGAGGAAAATGCGATGGTGCGGCCATCCGGCGACCATACCGGACCACCCGCGCCTTTCGGCAGATCCGTCAGCGGGCGCGCTTCGCCGCCATCCATCGAGAGCAGAAAGATCTGGCCGGGTTGCGGCTTTCCGTCCTTTTCGGAGGAACGCGCGAACGCCAGCATCTTTCCATCGGGCGACCATTGCGGCGAGGTATCCCGCGGACCGCTGGTCAACTGGCGCGCCGCGCCGCCGCTGCTCGGAATGATCCAGAGCGAGGTGTCGTAGCCATCCTTTTTCTGGTTGACGGTGACATAGGTGTAAACGATGCGCGAGCCATCCGGCGATATCCGGGGATTGGCGATCCAGCGGAACGAATAGATATCGGTTTCGGCGATTGGCCGCTTTTCGGCGCCGGCAAGAACGGTTGCCAGACAGAGGGCCGCAACGACGGCGATGCGTGAAGGTTTGGATGCGGAAGTCATTGTCTAAGAATTGTAACTCGTGGACGACTCTTAGCAGTTGTCACGAAATAACCTTGTCAAAAGGTCAGCGATTGGCCGATGTAGCGTACGCATGGGTACGAGCGTCCTCGACGCCTCTACTTGTCCGCTCACAAGCTGAGGTCTCGAATATGCCCGTCGCCAAGCGTGCCGTGTCGAGACTCTCTCGACACCTGTCCGCGTAGAGAAAGCCGGGCGTCGGCACAAGCAGGAATGGTTATTTCGTAACAGGCTCTTAGCGGTTGGTAGAATGCCTATTGATGTCAATTCTGCTATTGCAGGCAGACGCCTTGTCGAAGTTTCTGCATCAACAGGAACTCACTCCTTGGATGACTTTCGCGGCTGTCGGCGTCGCTTTTGTTTTGGGCGCCGCGCACGCGCTCACGCCCGGACACGGGAAGACGATCGTGGCGGCGTACCTGGTGGGTTCGCGCGGCACCATCAAGCACGCGGTTTTTCTGGGAGCGATGGTGACGTTCACACACACGGTGAGCGTGTTCCTGCTGGGCCTGGCCACCATGTTTCTGTTTCAGTACGTCGTGCCGGAAAAGGTGACGCAAGTTCTCGGCGCGATTTCCGGATTGTCGATTGTCGCCATTGGTGCGTGGATGCTATACAAGCGGGTTCACGCCGCCGGTCATCATCATCACGATCATCATCACCATCATGACCACGATCACCATCATCACGGCCATGATCATGACCACGGTCATACGCACATGCCGGATGAGATTTCATGGGGCAGCTTGGTGGCGCTGGGAGCGAGTGGCGGGCTGGTCCCCTGCGAATCGGCCCTGGTGTTGCTGCTGAGTGCAATCGCATTGCGCCGAGTGGGACTGGGACTGCTGCTGCTGGTGTCTTTCAGTTTTGGTCTGGCCATCGTGCTGATGGCTATCGGCGCGCTTGTGATTTACGCGAAGCACTTGCTGCCGAAGACCGATGGATCGAGCGGCAATCCATTCTGGCGTTGGCTGCCGGTGGCGTCGGCGACCGTGGTGATGGTGGTCGGCATCTTGATGACTTGCGTTTCGCTTGGTTGGATTCAGCCCAAGTGGATGGTGGGCTAAATTTACGACCCGTAAAACTGCGCTGTTGTTTGGAATTGCCAACCTTCTCTTCGGTCAAAAAGCGGAGAACGTTTTGGTGGTGGTCAACCAGGCGTCGCCCATTTCGCGAAGTATCGGCGAATACTATGTGTTGAAGCGGCACATTCCGCTAACTAATGTTTGCCGGATCGGCGCTAAAACCAGCGAAGAGATCACGCGCGCGGAATTCCTGAAGCAGATCGTTGCTCCAATTTCGTCCTGCTTGCGTTCCCGGCGGCTGCAGGAAACGATTCTATACATTGTGACTACGTCGGGCGTTCCGCTCAAGATTCAGGGTGCGATTGGACCTACGGGCGATGCGGCATCGGTCGACTCCGAACTTACTCTGTTATATTCCGATCTGCGCGGCAAGCCGCACGAAGTTGCCGCCATCGTCCCCAATCCGTTTTTCGGCAAGGCCAATATCCCGTTTCGTCATCCGGACTTTCCCATCTATCTTGTGACACGTTTGACGGGCTATGATTTCGCCGACGTCAAAGGCATCGTCGACCGGGCGCTGCTCGCGCAAAATCACGGCAAGTTCGTCATCGATCTAAAGTCGGGCGATCCGACTCCGGGGAACGATTGGCTGCTGCAGGCGGCCGCCGCGCTACCGAAGGATCGGGTTGTGCTGGACGAAACGAGCAAGGTTCTAACCAATGAAAGCGACGTGATCGGCTATGCGGGCTGGGGTTCGAACGACCATGACCGGAAGGAACGTCACTTGGGATTTCACTGGCTGCCCGGCGCCATCATGACGGAATACGTCTCGACGAATGGGCGCACCTTCGCCCGGCCGCCCGATAACTGGACCCTCGGAAATTGGAACGATCAGAAGACCTGGTTTGCCGGCGCGCCACAGACGCTGACGGCGGATTACATTCACGACGGCGTCACCGGAGCGTCCGGTCATGTTGCGGAGCCGTATCTGCACTACACACCCAGGCCGCAGTTGCTGCTGCCGGCGTATTATCACGGGCGAAATCTCGCGGAGAGCTACTATCTCGCGATCCCGGCTCTGAGCTGGATGAACATTGTGGTTGGCGATCCGCTTTGTTCCTTGGGGAAGCCGTAAGAACCACGGAACTAACAAACCGAAAAACTCGTCATCCTCATCATGAGTTTTTTCGAAGACTTGCGATTCGGCGCCCGGATGTTGACGAAAGATCTGAAGTTCACGTCCGTGGTGGCGCTCGCGTTGGCTCTTGGAATGGGCGCGAATACAACCGTTTTCACGTTGGTTTACGCCGTGCTGTTCCGGGGACTTCCGTTTGAGCGGGCCGATCGCATCATGCACATCGCCGCGACGCGGGTATCGCGCAATGGGAATCGTCTGGGAGTTTCTTATCCCGATTTCAAGGAGTGGAAAGCGCAGACGAAGACCTTCGAGGATCTCGGGGCCTTCACCATGGAAACCGAGAATCTCAGCGATCAAGGGAATGTTCCGGAACGCTATTCCGGCGGGCGCATCACGGCCAACACTTTTTCGCTGCTGGGGCAGAAGCCCATGCTTGGACGCGATTTCTTGCCGGATGAGGACAAAGCCGGCGCGGCAACGGTCGTGATTTTGGGCCACGGCATTTGGAAAACGCGCTACGCCAAGGATCCCGGAATTATCGGCCGCGCGATCCGGATCAATGATATTCCGGCCACCGTGGCCGGCGTAATGCCGGAAGGAATGAAGTTCCCGTTGAATGAAGATTTATGGGTGCCGCTGATTCCCGTTGGGGAATGGGAAAAGCGCGATGCACGCGACCTCAACGTTTTCGGAAGACTGAAAGACGGAGCGACTCTGGCTAGCGCGGGAGCCGAGATCGGGCATTTTGCAAAGACGCAAGAGAAGGACTATCCGAAAACAAATCACGGCATCGGGGCGCTGGTGCAGACCTACAATGACGTCTTCAACGGAGGCGAGATCCGATTGGTTTTTCTCGCGTTGCTCGGTGCGGTCGGGTTTGTCTTGTTGATTGCATGCGCGAACGTCGCGAACCTGTTGTTGTCGCGTTCGCTCGCACGCGCCAAAGAGGTTTCCATCCGCACCGCTCTGGGCGCCAGCCGCTGGCGCGTGGTTCGCCAGTTGTTGATTGAAAGCGTCCTGCTCGGAATTCTAGGCGGAGTGGTGGGCCTGTTGTTTTCGATCTGGGGCGTGAAGATGTTCGACCTGGCGGTGGCCAACGTCGGCAAGCCTTACTGGATCAAGTTCACGATGGACTTCGCCGTTTTTGGATACTTGGCGGCAATCTGCCTGACCACCGGATTACTGTTCGGCATGGCGCCGGCGCTGCACATGTCCAAAGTGGATATCAACGCAACACTGAAAGAAGGAACACGCGGGAGTGGCGGCAGCTCGCGGGTGAAGTATCTTTCAGGCACGCTGGTGGTTGGCGAACTAGCGCTGGCGTTGGTATTGCTTGCTGGCGCGGGGCTGATGATCCGAAGCTTTCTGAAGCTGTACGATCTGGATCCGGGATTCAATCCGAACAACGTTCTAACCATGCGCTACACGCTGAACGAAGTAAAGTATCTCACCCCGGATTCGCGTGTGCGCTTCGAGGAGCAGCTATTGCCGCGGTTGGCGTCGGTTGCGGGTGTGGATTCGGTGGCCGTCGTTTCAAGTCTTCCAATGCAAGGCGCTGCCAATTGGCGATTTGAGATAGAAGGGCAACCACCCGTCGAAAAAGAGAAGAGGCCGGCCGAGAGCGGCATCATCATCTCACCCGATTATTTTCGAGTCCTCGGAATTGACGTTGTGCGGGGGCGCGCGTTTAATAGCGCGGATGGGTTGCCGGGAAAGACGGCGGCGATCGTGAACCAACGGTTCGCCGTGAAATATTGGCCGAAAGAGGACGCTGTCGGGAAGCGGATCCGTATAAACCGGGAATCCGGTGAACAGCCTTGGCTGACCATACTGGGAGTTTGTCCGGATATCAAGCAGGGAGATCTGAATCCTACGGAAGCTGAGGCGGTGATCTATGTTCCGTATCGCCAAGATGCGGCTTCCGGCGTGGCCCTTATGGCGCGCTCGAAAGTTCCGCCCACGTCTCTCACCAGCTCGTTCCGAAAAGAAGTGCAGGCATTAGACGGCAATCTGCCTCTGTATAGAGTAAAAACTCTTCCGGAGTCATTCGCGGAGCGGCGCTGGGCCTTCCGCGTCTTCGGAACACTCTTCGCGGTCTTCGCGTTGATCGCGCTGGTGCTGTCTTCGGTCGGCATATACGCGGTGATGTCTTACACGGTGAGCCAGCGCACGCAAGAGATCGGCATACGAATGGCGCTGGGCGCTTCAACGGGAAGCGTGATGCGATTGGTCCTCTTTCTGGGCGCGAAGCAGTTGGCCATTGGACTTGCGGTGGGGCTTGCGCTCGCCTTCGGCGTGACGCGCGTGCTGGCCGCGCTGCTGGTTCAAATTACGCCGACCGATCCGCTGACGTTCACGTCGATCGTGCTGCTGTTGGTCGCCGTGGCATTCGTTGCGTGCTGGGTTCCGGCGCGGCGGGCGATGCATGTGGATCCGCTGGTGGCGCTGCGGTATGAGTAGCTGGGGGCTGGGGACTGGGGCTCGACTAGGGGAGCGTCACTTTGACCAGGAGCTCCAGGGCACAACGCCCAGGTCCGGACGAGGTGGTTGAGGGAGCATTGCGAGAAACTCCAGAAGATTGCCGTCCGGATCGTGGAAGTAGATGGCAACGGCCGGCATCCAGCAGAGTACCACCGGTTCGCCGGTTGGTTTGTTGTTAAAATCGAGCGGCGCGATTCCCGCTTGCCGCAGAACGTTTAGGGAGACGAGAACATCGTCTATCTCGACTGTGAACGCCACGTGCTGCGTCATCTTTTGCGGTCCGGCGCCGGTCTCCCAAAGACCAAGCATCGCCTTGCCCGGCGCGCCAATCCAGAAAAATGCTACGCGGCGATCGGGAACAATATGTGCTTCCGCAAGCCCGAGGAGATCGCTATAGAAATGTACGGAGCGATCCAGATCGCTGACAGTGAGATGGCTTTCGAAGAGGCCGCGAATCGCAATCACATTTCCGATCTTCCCATGACAGTAGATGTCATGTTTGTCGAGTAAGCTGTGTAGGGGCGATGAGGATGGCGATTAAAAAAGTATTGAAAGGCAAGATCGCGCTGGTTGCCGGAGCGACGCGCGGGGCAGGCCGAGGGATTGCGATCGCACTGGGCGAGGCGGGTGCGACTGTTTACTGCACCGGCCGCAGTTCACGCGGACGGCCCGCTACACCCGGCCGGCCGGAGACTATCGAAGAAACCGCTGAACTGGTCACCGCCGCCGGCGGGCGCGGCATTGCCGTAAGAGTAGATCACACGGAACCGGCGGAGGTGAAAAAGCTGGCCGCCCGTATCAAACGGCGGCACCAGGGACTGGACATTCTGGTCAATGACGTATGGGGCGGCGACGCGCTCACGGAATTCGGCAAGACATTCTGGACGGTCAACCTGGATAACGGCCTGCGGATGCTGAAGCAGGCAATCCATTCGCACATCATCACTTCTCATTACGCCGTTCCGCTGATAGTGGGTTCAGGAAGAAAGGTAACAAGAAAAAGACGCCGGGGAATTATTTTCGAAATTACCGATGGCGATGCTTTTTACTACCGCGGTAACATTTCCTATGACCTGGTGAAGATTTCGGTCATTGGGCTGGCCTTCGCCATGGCCAGCGAGCTGCGAAAACGAGACGTTGTTGCGGTGGCGCTGACTCCGGGCTTTTTACGTTCTGAAGCGGTGCTGGAGCATTTTGGAGTCAGCGAGGCCAACTGGAAGGAAGCCGGGAAGAAGGAACCCCCCGGGAGGAAGGAAAGGGCCGTGCACGATTTCAGCGCGGATTTCCAGGTGTCGGAATCGCCGCGGTACATAGGCCGGGCGGTGGCCGCGCTTGCAGCGGATCCGAACGTGAAAAAGAAAAGTGGACGTGTCTTCAGTTCCTGGGCGCTGGCCCGGGAGTACGGATTTACCGACCTCGACGGCACGCGGCCGCACTGGGGCAACTATGCCACGAAGACGTACGGAAAGTACAAAATCTGCGATGAGCGATTTTATTCCTACTGGGTTCCCGGCCTGGTTGAGCTGATTTTCCCGGATTGGTTTTGATGATGAGCGGGCGCGACAAAGTCGCGATTGTGACCGGCTCCGGCGGCAGTGGATCCGGAAGAGCGATTGC
>CATPCJ010000065.1 GCA_955652915.1 uncultured Bryobacteraceae bacterium | reverse complement strand
TGAATGCCTTGCAAGCCAGTTTGGCCAGGCGGACCTTGCGGACATGTTTCACATGGACTAACAGTGCCTCCCGAAGGCAATATGATCGTCGCCTCGGCAAAAGCAAAAGACTCAACGCAAGTGTCACAGAATTGTGCTAAATCGCTAACCCGCACAATCACCTTGGTAGTGCTCACTTGTGCAGGCGTAAGTGGAAAAGTGGCCGGTGCTGTATACGTACCAGTCTGACTGATAGTACCCGCCCCAGTTAAAGACCAAAAAGGATTGTGAGCCGAGGAAAAAAAGCCGACGGTCTGCAAAGGACGCGAGATGGCTTGACCGATCGGGCCGATATGGACTTGCGCGATCGCCGGCAAGACGGTTAAGAACGTGACGAGGAGTTTCATGGGTTGAACTTCGCCCCCCTTGCTTTCCAGATATTAACGCCGATCATTCCCAATACACGGTTACTAGTGCTGATATTAAGTGGCCTAAGAAGGTCCGGCGTATCATTTGTTTGATCAGTTTGACCCACAACCCCCTTGACATGGTCAGCCAATATGGTATGCTGATCCATTATTGGTATGCTGCCAATTGGCTCATTCAATCCTGATTCCGAATCGCCGCTCTACCGGCAACTGTATACTCAGGTTCGAGATCTTATTGAATCTGGAAGTATTGCTCGGGGTGCACGTTTACCAGCCACTCGCGAGTTGGCTGGCCAACTTGGACTGAATCGGACTACCGTTTCGGCGGCGTACGAATTACTGGAAAGCGAAGGTCTGATCACCGGTCACGTGGGGCGGGGAAGCTTTGTCGCCGATGTTCCCGCAGCGGGCGGCGGGATCGAGTGGCGGGAACTTCTTGGGCCTGCGGCGCCTGTTTCGCCGGCTGCGCCTACCTCTACTCCGGTTGCCGGTTTCTCGAGCTCGCGCCCGTCGGAACATCTGTTTCCGATGGAGGAATTTCGGTCCACCTGCGCGGAAGTTATCCAGAGCGCGGAGGCGCAAACCATTCTGCAACTCGGCTCGCCTTCCGGATATCCACCGCTGCGCCGCTATCTGCTCGATCTCGCCCGGGCTGAAGGTTTGGCTCGCGATTCCGACGACATTCTGATTACCAGCGGGTGCCAGCAGGCCTTCGATCTGTTGCAACGTACACTGGTCCGCAAAGGTGAGACGGTTCTGATTGAAGATCCTGTTTACCTGGGCGTCAAGAATGCGTTTGAGCGAGGCGGGGCGCGGCTCATCGGCGTTCCGGTGGGGGCAAATGGGATCGATATCGAGGCTCTGGAACGCATGGTGGCGCGCGAGCGCCCGCGATTGCTCAGCATTACTTCCAACTTTCAAAATCCAACCGGCGCCACCATTCCAATGGCTTCACGGCAAGCGCTCCTTCGCATTACGCAGGCGGCTGGGGTGATCGTCGTGGAAAATGACATTTACGGTGCACTGGTTTATGAAGGCGAAGCGATCGCGCCTATTAAGAAATTGGATGCAAGCGGCGATACCGTGCTGCTGCGCAGCTTTTCGAAGCTCGCTTTCCCCGGGCTGCGCGTGGGTTGGGTCATCGGCCCGCGCGCGCTGATCGCGAGCCTCACCGAGGCTAAGCTCTGGAGCGACCTGCATACCGATCAGCTATCCCAAGCCGTGCTGCTGCGCTTCGCCGAGTCGGGCCGGCTGGAACATCATCGTCAACGAATGTTGCAGGCGGGCCGGGAGCGCTTGCACGCCGTCTTGAGCGCTTGCGAGAAGTATTTGCCAAGAGAAGCGAAATATACACGGCCGCGCGGGGGTATGAGTCTGTGGGTGACGTTGCCCGAACCGCTGGATGCCGGCGAATTGCTCGCGCGCGCCGAACGCGAAGGCGTGACCTATTTGCCCGGCAAATATTTTTCAGTGTCGCGGCCGCAACCGAACAGTTTGCGAATTAGTTTTGCCGGGATGACACCGGATCGAATCCGATCCGGAATCGAGATTCTCGGCCGTATTTTCGAAGACGAGCTGGCGCGGGTGCGCTCGCATTCGACGTTGGCCGATACGCCAGCAATGGTTTGAAGAGGAGAACTCATGTATCTGGATGAAACGTTCCGCCTGAAGGTTGGGCTCGCGGAGATGTTGAAGGGCGGCGTAATCATGGACGTCACCAATGCCGAGCAGGCGGTCATTGCCGAACAGGCCGGCGCGTCGGCGGTGATGGCGCTGGAACGCGTGCCCTCCGATATCCGCAGGGACGGCGGAGTGGCGCGCATGGCGGCCATCGGGAAAATGCGCGAGATCATGCAACAGGTCAGCATTCCGGTGATGGCCTAGGCTCGTATCGGACACTTCATGGAAGCCCGGATTCTGGAGGCGCTGGAAGTGGATTACATCGACGAGAGCGAAGTGCTTACGCCGGCCGACGAAGAGCACCACATCGACAAGCGCAATTTCAAGGTCCCGTTTGTTTGTGGCGCGCGCAATTTGGGCGAGGCTCTGCGGCGCATCGCGGAGGGCGCGGCCATGATCCGGACCAAGGGCGAAGCGGGCTCGGGCGACATCGTCGAGGCGGTACGGCACATGCGGACGATCGTCAAGGAGATGAAGCAGCTCACGGTGCTTGGCCCCGAGGAACTAGTGGCGGAATCGAAGCGGCATCAGGCTCCGCTGGAATTAATTCAATACGTCGCCGAGCACGGCAAACTACCGGTGCCGAACTTCTCGGCGGGGGGCATCGCGACACCGGCCGACGCCGCGCTGGTGATGCAATTGGGGGCTGAGGCGATTTTTGTGGGATCGGGAATTTTCAAATCGTCCGATCCGGAAGCGCGCGCGAAAGCCATCGTCAAGGCCGCCACTTATTTCAACGATCCAGTGAAACTGCTGGAGGCGAGCGAGGAACTCGGTCCGGCGATGTTCGGTATCGACGTGGCAAAGCTGGAAGAATCCGAGCTGCTGCAAACTCGAGGCTGGTGATGTCTTCCGCCGTCAGGAAGAAGGTCGGCGTGCTGGCGTTGCAGGGCGATTTCGAAGCGCACGGAAAAGCCCTGGCGCGGGCGGGCGCCGAACCTGTGGAGGTGCGTTCCGAAGGCGATCTTCAGGACCTGGATGGCCTGGTGATTCCGGGCGGCGAAAGCTCGACGATGTTGAAGCTGCTCGAGATCGAAAATCTGATGGAGCCGCTGCGCGACTTCGGCCGGCGGCGGCCGATTTTTGGAACGTGCGCCGGCGCTATATTGCTTGCGGCCGAAGTTCTAAATCCTTCGCAAGCATCGCTGGGACTGATGGATATTGGCGTCGAGCGAAACGCTTATGGCCGCCAGCTCGAGAGCCGCATCGCGCAGCTTAGAGCCGAGGGGCAGGATCAAGATCTCGAGGCGGTGTTCATCCGCGCCCCGATTATCCGGCGTGTCGGCGAGGATGTGAAAGTGCTGGCGCGCTATCAGGGCGATCCGGTATTGGTGGAACAAGGCCGTCACATGGTGGCTACATTCCATCCGGAATTGACCACCGATTCGCGCGTGCATCGGATGTTCCTGGAGAAAGTCGCGACGTCCGGCTAAGCGTCCGGCTAAGATGGTGTGGGTGCCTTCCACTCGCGTCGTTTTCCTGTGTATTGGAAATTCCTGCCGCAGCCAAATGGCGGAGGGCTTCGCGCGCGCCTACGGGCCCGATGTAATGGCAGTGCAAAGTGCCGGCCTCTTTCCCGCGATGACAATTGCGCCATTGACCCGCGCCGTGATGCGTGAGAAGAATATCGACATCGGCGCTGCGTTTCCGAAAGGGCTTGATTTGGCGATGCGCCACGGCGCGGATTTGATAATCAACATGTCGGGCCAGAAGCTGCCGGCGAAGTCAGCCGTTGCAGTGGAAGATTGGGAAGTGCGCGACCCCATCGGGCAGAGTGAAGACGTCTACCGCGCGGTGCGCGATCAAATTGAGCAGCGGGTGATGCGGCTGATCCTGGCGATCCGCGCGCGGGATGCTTCGAAGGCTACCAGCGCGCCGCCGGTTGACACTCGCCGCCGCCCTCGCCGACAATGAAATAGCTCCCACACGTGCGGATGTGGCGGAATTGGCAGACGCGCATGGTTCAGGTCCATGTACTCGCAAGGGTGTGAAGGTTCAAGTCCTTTCATCCGCACCAAATTTTCAACGGGCGTTTTCCCGCGATGTGCGTTATGCTAGGCTAAAAGCGCCAACCTTTCCAGGGCCTCGGCGCAATTTCGTACGCGCAGGCCGTTCCCCTCCATCCTTGGCAGAAAGAGGAACGGCCGGTGAAGGGTACAACGTTCCGCATCCATTCCCCTGCGCTTGCGATCCGAAATTTCTGTTCGTTTGTGGCGACGGTATCGCCGGTAAGGGCATCCGGCTTCCTTGGCGAGGGGGTGCCGTAAAGCCTCCGCTTGTCAGCGGATAAGGTCACCCGGGAAGGACGCCACTTACCAACGGTCACGGCCCCGATCGGGGCATGATCCGGCGACGTTGGTGCAGAAGCTGGGACAACGAAGCGTGTGCAAAACGGAGTAAAGATCAATGAAACGCATCACACTGAAGCTGAGCATGGAAGAACTGAAACTGTTAACCGCTCTCGCGGCGGACCAACTGTTCCATAAGGAATTTATCGATCCAAGAATGCCCGGCCATCAGTCTGACCGAAGCGAGCTGACCCTGGGCAAGGCCCTGGTTGGACGCATGCGCCTGATCGTGGACCCAGATGCCGTTTAACCAGCTTATTCCGCAAGCATTGACACCAGTCATAGTCTACGCTCAGGCGCCCACTGCATCGGGCGTCTACGGGATCTCCAATGCGCGCGAGTGGATCTACATCGGCGAAACCGACAACATACGAGGCGCGTTGCTAGCTCACTTGCAGGACTGCGGCGCGCCGGTCATGCAGCGGCAACCAACCGGATTTGTCTTCGAGGTTTGCGAGCAGGCCAGACGGCCCGCGCGGCAGGATCAGTTGGTTCTCGAATATGGACCCAGATGCAACCGGCGCCCGTGACCGCTACGATACTCTGAAAGGAGCGCGACCATGCAGTTCATCCTGACCGGATTCACGCAAGAGACAGGATTCCGTGTCTTCGCCTTCGAAGGCATTGGTGCGGAACGGACGCGAATGGAGTTTACCGTCAAGACGGATCTGGAACTAATCCGGAAATACGGGATCCGGGTGCAGGAACTACCGCTCCTGTGCCGCCGGCTGCTGGAGCGGGAGGAAGCAGCCGAGCAGAAGCACAACTGCATCTTCACTGAACAAGAGATGCGCGTTTACGCCAACAACTGCGTTGCGGAACGCGATGCGGAAAAAAAGCAGAAGGCTATGCGAAGGGCCGCCACCGCGCAAGACCGGTAGTACGGGGCTGCCATGACTATCCGTCGCAGGACCTGGCTTGTTCTGGCGGGGATCGCCTGCGTGCTGCTCGTGGTATTGATTTTCCTGGCACCAATCCTACTCAATGCGGATCGCTACCGGCCGAAAGCGATCGCGTATCTGGAAGAGAAGACCGGCAAGAAAGTGGAGATCGGGCGGCTGGCGATCACGTTTTCTCACGGGGTAGCGATTCAGGTGGACGATTTCGGGATAAAGAGCCCGCCGTTGTTTCCACCGAGCTACGTTCTGAAAGTGGCGCGGATCAATGCGCAGCTCGACGTGCGGGAGCTGCTTCATCGGCGGGTGGTGATCAAGTCGCTGGTGCTGGAAGAGCCGGTCATCAATCTGGTTTCGGACCCGGACGGGCCGTGGAACTTCGAGAATCCGGGGGCGAAAAATACGCCGGACACGTTTCTATTGGGTGTGGTCTCGCGGGTGGAAATCAAGCGAGGGCACGTGATCGCGTCAAATCTTCTGCCTTCCGACGCGGCGGGGCCGGTCTTTTTCGAGGCGTACGACGTCTCCAGCGAGCTGGAAAACGTGAATGTGGACGGCATTGCCGATCCTGCTTCCACCACACCCGATGGACAAGGAACATTGAAGGCGGGGCTGCTGCGGCTCGGCTTGATCGAGGCTAAAAACCTGAGTTCCAATATCCGGCTGCAGGCGAGAGAGGTTTTTTTCACGGGCGTGAAAGCGGAAACGTATGGCGGAACCACGATGGGCGAGCTTTCGATTAAATTGTCGGGAAAGAACCCGAGCTTCAAGACCGACATGCGCCTGAAAGGCGTCGATGTGGCGCATCTTCTAAGGGCCTTTCAAAGTGGCCGCGGGAAAATGACGGGAAAGATGGAGGGCGAGATGAAGATCGCCGGCGAAATCGTGCACTCACGGCGTCCGCTGGAGAGATTGCACGGCAGCGGACATTTGACGGTGCGCAATGGCCAGGTGCCGAGTTTGAAACTCAATGCGAACCTGATGAAGCTGGCGCATTACAACGATCTCGGCCCTGCCAAGAATAATCCTTCGTCGTTCAATTTTGTTTCCACCGACCTGGTGCTGGATCACGAGCGGATTTCGAGCAAGGTCATCGACATCGACGGCTACGGAGTGGATCTTGACGGCTCCGGCAGTGTAAGCCTGTCCGGCTCCGACGAATTGAACTACCAGGGTGTGGCGGAAATTGTCTCCAAGCAGGGATTTGTGACGAATCTGTTTGCGCGCTTGGCCGGAGGGACGCTGAAAGACGGCAAGCTGTCGTTTCCGTTCCATATCGGCGGGACAATCGATAATCCGGTATTTGCCAAGGGCAAGGGAGAGAAGGGCAAGTAGAAGAGAGCAGTCTGGAGCGAACGCGAGAAAGGCGGCCGCTTCAGTAGGACTCATTCGTGATAGATTCTCAAGAATGGTACGAGTGGATGCAGAAAGATAAATAGCGCATCACGCACGCATAGGGGGATCGTCGCAGTCTTCGTAAGCATTGCGGAACTGGCGATCATGAGGCTTATGCCCTCTATCCTCTTTGGACTGTATCCGGTGGTCTTCTCGCGATTCTCGCGCTGTTCTTTGCGGTCTTTTTCGTGATGACGTGAACACGAAGAATCTCTCTTCTAATCTTCATAGGGAGAAGTTTTGGCTGCGTGATTTCCTGCTTAAAGAGCAACCAAAGCAGTTGGACTGGTAGCCCTAATAGGATTGAACAACGAACTCACTTCCATCAATCGCCAGTGATCCGCTCCAATGTGGAGGGACTGCTGGAAATGAGGGCATAATCCGGCTTGCGGACCATGCCCGTTGACAGCGGTCTATTCGAACGACTTTGGCGCGATCGTCACTCGGACGCGTACTGGCGCCGCTCCCGGATCGTCTGGCGTGAACTCCAGATCGAAGGTGCCGAAGAACGGGCTGACGATGTCCCAGTAGAAGACGCCGGTATCCGGATCGAGCGTCGAGCCGAATGGCAGAACTTGAGTCTCGTGCGCCAAGCGCATGTAGCCGTCGTGGACGGCGCCCAAGTGGAGCTCGATGCGCTCCATTTGTTGAGCGTCGATCTCGAAGACGCCTTGCTTATTGGGGGCCACATGCTCCAGCGGGGCATTCGGGGCATTCCGGCGTATGGATACGCTCCCATCGCCGCGTTGTTTCAACTCCGCAATACCGCCCTCGCCGGCGACCGACCGGATATGATTGGACGCGGCCGATATCACCGAGTCGCTATCCTCAGGCCGATTGGTAGCGCCGTTCGCGACCATGTAGTAGCGGCTGCCGATGCCCGAGGCCCGGTTGTTGCTGTCGGTAACGTTCCACGAAATCGCGTGCAGACCATTTGCCAATAACGTGGTGTTGATGCGGAAGAAGCCAACCGCGCCGCCGCTATTTTGATAGTTCGGGAACAGGGTTGCGATATCCTGGCGGAACTGATTGTAGGTGGGATGCCCGCCTTGTACCACTCCATCCAGGACGACGAATATGGTGGACCCGTTGAACGGGATCACGAAGGGTTGCGGCGTGAGCGCCCAGCCGAAGTTGACGTAGTTTGTCCCGAAGATGGTATCGCCCTGAAGCGGCGTGTCGATGGTTCCGAAGGGCTGGGTAGCCGTGGCGTTGGTGCAAGTGATGACATTTCCCGTGGTACTGGCCCCCGGCTGATTCAATTCGGTGACATTGCCGAAGCCATTGAAAGCAAACGCGTGCAACTTGAATGTACCGTTGCCGCTGTTCGGCAGGAAATTGGTTAGCAACTGGTAGCCCCATCCGGCGCGATTGGCATTGGGGAAACTGGGGAATGCGGCTTGCACGTCCGGACGGGCGCCGGCAACAAAGGTGGCCGTTCCAATAAAGACCAGGCCGAAATTTCCCGTGGGTTCGTTAGTTAGCGGATCGCGATAGATCTCGACCTTGGTGACGCCTGTATTGTCGAGAGCCCACCCGGTAACCGGGATCGCCCCGGTAACGTTCATGGAATTGTTCGCCGGCGTCTCGAAAAATCCAAAGGGAGCGCTGTTATTAGTGGTACCGCTTTGAATGATGGTGTAGGTCTGTCCCGCGATCGAAATGGTCCCCGTGCGCGTAACGCCAGTGTTGTTTTGAGCGACATTGTAGGAAGCCGTTCCGCTGCCGGTGCCGAATGGCGAGACGTTGGTGATAAAGTCGTTATTGCTGCTGGCGGACCAACCGCAATTGTTGAAGCTGGCGGTTACTGATATGGTTCCCGCGCCGCCTGCGATGGGGAAAGCAACCGGTGACGCCGGACTCAGCGTGAAGCTGCAAGTGGGCGTGGTGGTGTCGGATATGATGGCCACGTACGCATCGAAGGCTCCACCGTTGTATGCCGCTTGCAAAGCGCTCTGCACAAACAGACCGCCGGTTGTGAATCCCGCGAAATAGCCTTGACCGGTGGAATCGAATGTAACGCTGGTGCCGGCGTCTGTCTGGCCACCGCCAAAATATGAGGCGTAAACATACATGTGGGATGTCCCGGACAGCTTGGCGATAAACGCACCCGCGGCGGTGGTCTGTAGGGCACTTACAGCCGGAAAGTTAACGGAAGTAGTGGAACCCGTCAGGTACATGTTCCCGGCCGAATCGACTGCTATAGCATTGCCGCTGTCGGCCCCCGCGCCGCCCAGATAAGTGGAAAACGTCAAGCCGCCATTCGGGGAGAATTGCGATATGAAGGCATCTGAAGTTCCCCCGCCGTAGAAACCCTGGACAGCGCCGGAAAGCGGGAAAGAACCGCTGGTGGAGCCGGTCACGTAAGCGCTGCCGTTGGGGTCGATTGCGATCCCTTGTCCGCTGTCGGCGCCGGCGCCGCCAAGATTAGTGGAGTACGATAGCGATCCCGCAGCGGTTAGTTTTGCCGCGAAAGCATCGCTTGCCCCTCCCCCGAATCCGGGTTGGAAAGCGTTCACCGCTGGAAAGCCTCCCGTGGTGGAACCGGTGACATACACATTGCCAGAACCGTCCGCGGCGATGGCGTTGCTAAAATCATTGCCGGCGCCGCCCAGGTAGGTGGAATACATCAATGTGTCGCCTCTTGCATTGAGTGCGGCCACGAACCCGTCGGACGTTCCACCGCCAAAAGTCGGCTGCATGGCGTTGGCCACTGGAAAAGATCCAGTGGTGGATCCGGTGATATACGCATTGCCGGCGCTATCAATCGCAATACCAGTTGCTTTGTCTTGTCCGATTCCGCCGAGGTAGGTGGAATAAGTCAGACCATCGCCCGCCGGATTCACTTTCGTGATGAACGCATCGCTGTTTCCACCGTATAAGGGCTGAACGGTCACGCTGAGCGGGAAATTAGCGGAGCTTGTGCTCCCCGTCACATACGCGCTGCCCTGTGGGTCAACTGCGATACCCTGTCCGGTGTCGGTATTGGTTCCACCCAGGTAGGTGGAGTAGACGACTGACGTTCCCGCCTGATTCAGTTTAGTGACAAACGCATCCATGGTGCCGCCGGAGAAGTTCGGATGAAAGGCATTGTTGTTGGGGAAGTTCGGGGAACTGGTGGAACCGGTGATGTAAACACCCGTGATGTTGGTTGCAATTCCGTTAGCCTGGTCCGATGCGGAGCCACCTAGATAAGTGCTGACGACGACGGATGGATCGATCACCAGCGGTTTGCGCGCGTCGTAACGCGCTACTTCGAAAGCCACCTGATTGCGGCCGCGCAGCGCGAAATGTCCGTCGACCAAGCGGCGCTCGCTACCGATCATTTGATAGATGACCGGCTTACGCTGTAGGATCTCGGCGCCGGCGACACGGATCATAAGGTCGCCATTGGATTGCGGCTGGACCGACTCCGCGCCGTCGAATTTGACGTGGATGCGGGTAGGATCGGCGCCCGGCGCGACTGCGAGATCGTACTCCAGTTGACGCTGGTTGCCGTACACGATCAGGTCGATACCCGGATAGACGCCGCGAACCGCTACCTTGCCGTAGTTCGCGATATGGGTGCGCCACTGCGCAGGATCGTTGCCGATGAAGTAGTTGGTAACCCCAGGAAGCTTATCGAGTGGTTCCACTGTGGCATTCGGGTTCGCGCCCTCGAGCTTCATGTGGAAGACTCCGCGCGATGGGTCTTGGCCCGTCAGAACCATTTCCTTGCCAGTCAGATAGAGGATGAAACCCGGGCCGCGCGTCAGGTACTTTACCTGCGAGTCGGTCTGGCCTTTGTTCTCCTCAAAGCTAAGCGGGAGCTTCGCATAGGCGTCTCGCGCCTGCGTTGCAGCTTCCGGAAAAAGCGGAAGGCAGGAAACAATCAGAAAAAGACTGGTTTTCAACATCAAAGCCTCCATCGGCGCGCACTGCCCTTACCCATACTGGGTGGTAGGCTACACCTATCATAGTAACGAGTATAGAATAGCACTCGCTCCATGGCATCGGGGATCTGAAGTTTTCGGGCAATCGGCCGATAGCTAAGGTGCGTAACTTAGTACTGGAGGCCTCGTATGTCCATCATTTCCATCTCGCAATCCGCCAGCGACTCTGGGCCAGAGGGTAGTACCGCGGCTCCGGGTGCCAAGCAGCGTCAACAAGTTGTGAGGGCTTTTGCGGGAACGATGGCGTTTGGGTTCGTTTTGGCGACTCTCTATCTCGGTACAAGGATTGTTACCTCGAGAAGGGACGTCCATGCGGCTCCGCCGGTTGTCAAGATTGCAGCGCCGGTCCAAGCGCATGTGGCATCGCCTGTTACACCTCCGGTAACTCAAGCGCCCGCGCCGGTTGCGATGTCCAGTGTAAAAAAACAGCAGGACGCCGCGACGCTGCCCGCTCGCCGCAATGTGATTCCGCATCCTGGTGAAAAGTATGTGCAAGTGGCGGCATTTGGCCCCAAGGCACTCGATGCATACATTCGACAGCTTGAAAGCAAAGGCCTCCACCCATTAATCGCGCCTGGTCCGTCGGACGGCATCCATCGCATCTTGATTGGTCCATACACGAACGCAGAAACGCTGGAGCAGACCCGGCGCATGCTTCAAGTCGTCGGCATGGATTCGATTGTGCGCTCGTATTAAGCACGTGGGGCAGGCACGGTTCTGTAGGGCAGGTTGATAACCTGCCGCCGATTGTAAATCGGCGT